>CAYSSA010000024.1:26119-26829 GCA_964433485.1 uncultured Tepidisphaeraceae bacterium
GATGGTCCTGGACGGTATGCCCGCTCCGTTGCGGCCAATCGTGCAAGTGGTTGACGACTGGGTGACCAACCGCCGGTTGGGGCTGGTATTCGAGGCAGCCGTTGGCAGAGGCAAAGTCCTGGTGTGCAGCGTTGACATCTCCACCGATCTGGACAAACGCATGGTTGCCAGGCAACTGCGCCGAAGTCTGCTGGACTACATTGTATCGCCCGCGTTTGCGCCTCGACAGCCCGTGAGCTTCGAGCAAATGGAGACCTTGCTGGTGCGGAAGCTGAACGTCGTCAGCGCCCCTCCGGCGGACAAGGCCCTTCTGCACATTAAGGCGGCTGCAAAACTTGCGGTGCAAAAGAGGAATGTCCCTTGGAAGAGCGAACTGGACTCCGTGGAAAAGCAGTCGCCCGGATTCGCCTACCGGATTCAGGGCCAGGGAACCTGGCGCGACGAAAACGGCACGGCCTGGCATGGCGACCGACTGCGGATCATCGTGGACTGTCCCAGGGGCTTTGAGGGAACGATTTTCATTCGCTATCACGATTTCGGCGCTCAGAAACGCACCGGGCAGATCGCGCTGGGGTCCACTTCCTGGGCGCTTGGCCCCCACGACAAAGCCGTGTGGGTGGCCGTTCCCGTCAGTCGCACCGATTCGGCCGGTGGCTCGTTGACCATCGAGAGCTCCGTGCTCACCGGCCCCAATCTGCACATCACCGAAT
>CAYSSA010000025.1:0-2317 GCA_964433485.1 uncultured Tepidisphaeraceae bacterium
TAGGCGGCCAGTTCGAACACATCCTTGCGTACGAGCGGCTCGCCGCCGGAAAAGAGCACGGCCGGAACCTTGAACTCGGCCAGATCATCCAGCACGGCCTTGGCCTGCTCGGTGGTAAGTTCGTCCGGATAGCCGCAGGCATCGGAGTCGGTATAGCAATGGACGCATTTGAGATTGCAGGTACGGGTCAGATTCCAAACGACAATAGGGCGGCGATCGCTGGCGTTCTTGGCCACCGCCATGCGCTGATGGGGTGGCGGATCGATCTGGGTGATCTTCCGCCCGTAGCGGTGTGGGGTGCTGGGCGTTTCAAGTCCGGAATAGAGCACGCTGATATCGATCATTTCAGACTCCGATCCTGTCCATAACCGCCGTCGGCGCCGCTGGCGCAAGCCGGGCGGAGGAACAAGGCTACTTGCCGATTGTAGGCGATCCTTCAATCTCCAGCGCAATCACGGTGGCGATCTGGTCCGGCGATTCCGCGGTAACAGCTACCACGACCTGGCCACCCGCGGCGGAAACGGGCAGCGTCCGGCCATCAGCAAGCAATACCGCCTTCAGGGGCTTGTTGGCAAGGGCCGGCAGGACAAGTTTGCCATCTTTGGGCCAGTCAAATACATGCAAATAGAGCCGGGTATTGCCTCCATCGAGCTTTTGCTGAGTACAGCGGCCCCAGTCGAGTTTGGCGAAGGGACTGGCGGTGGTGGCGTAGATGGACTGGCCGTTAATCTTCATCCAGGCGCCGATGGCCCGCATGGACTTGACACTCTCGGCCGGTACAGAGCCATCGCCCTTGGGGCCGATGTTGAGCAGGTAGTTGCCGCCCTTGCTGGCGATGTCGATCAGGTTGCGAATGAGCGTCTGCTCGGATTTCCATGCGTGATCGTGCTCGCTGTAGCCCCATGTGGTGTTCATGGTCATGCAGGTTTCCCAATCCACGCCGGGCATGCCGGTGGCTGGAATGTGCTGTTCGGGAGTGATGAAGTCGCCGTACTTCGGGTCCAGCTTCGCCGAGATGGAATCCGTGCCCATTCCAGTAAACCCGGCTTCGGGTACTCGGAACAGGCGGTTGTTCATGATGATGGCGGGCTGCTTGTCTCGGACGAGCTTCATGAGATCAGACGAACGCCAGGCCAAATCGCCCTGGAAGTCCTGAGAACTGTAATCCCACCAGAGAATATCGATCGTACCATAATTGGACACCAGTTCGTTCACCTGGGCATGCAGGTAATCGACATACCTGGCATGGTCGCGTTGGCCGTTGGGATAGGGCTTGCCTTTGAGGGGGTGGGGCAGTTGTTTGGACAGTTCGTAGGCATACTGGTCGTGGTGCCAGTCGATGACCGAGTGATAGAAGCCGACTTTCAGTCCCTCAGCGCGAAGCGCCTCCACGATCTCCTTGACCAGATCGCGGCGAAGCACGGCGCCGGCGTTGTAGTCGCCGACTTTCGAGTCATGCAGCGCGAAGCCTTCGTGGTGTTTGCTGGTGAAGACGACATAGCGGCAACCGGCCTCCCTCGCGAGCATCGCCCATTCACGGGCGAACTCCGGCCTGGGCTTGAACAGCGGAATGGCCTTCTTGGCGTAGGTATCCGTGTCGGCCCTTACCCGTTGCTGGATCCATTCCATGCCGCCTTTGGTGCCGACGGGCTTGCCTTCCCAGGTGCCGGCCAGGCCGGAGTACAACCCCCAATGGACGAACATGCCGAAGCGAGCCTCTCGCCACCACTTCATTCGGGCATCGCGCGATTCCTGGGCTTGCGACAGGCATGCGGAGAGGGCCAGCAGCACAATGAAAACCAGTCTCGCGGAGTTAGAGGCCGTTTGCATATGCGATCCTTTCCGTTGCTTGCAGCGGTCCGTCTGATTTGCCGGGCCGAGCCGGTCGTACACCTGCACAGATAGCGAGGCAGGTTCGGTTGCGGCAAGGTATCTGCAAATCGGAGTCAATCATAGGCTTCCGGCGATTCACCTTTCGGGCGCGTCTTCCATCGCCGATGCACCCACCAGTACTGACCAGGATCCTGGCGGACGAATTCCTCGATCGCCTTGCTGTAGCGCTGGGTGATGTAGCGAAGCGGGTCCGGCTGATTCTGCCAGTCGGATGGAAGAATGATGTCCTGTGCACCGACTTCGAACTCAAAGCGATCATTCAATCGGCGGGAGTAGCCCACGACGATCGGCACATTGAACTCCATTGCCAGCAGGCCGATGGACTTATACGTGCTTGCCTTTCGGCCGAAAAAATCAACGAAGATACCCTTCGGCCCCGCGTTCTGATCGGCAACGAAACCCACGACGCCCTTCTGTTGGAGGA
>CAYSSA010000025.1:2344-3644 GCA_964433485.1 uncultured Tepidisphaeraceae bacterium
CAGGTCAGTCGCCCCTTTCTTGAAGATGATGCGGCTGCCCTGCTTCTCGCGGATCGCCATCAGCCACCGGCTCACATACGGATTGTCCAATGGCCGACCGATGGCATGGCTGTCGAATCCAAGCGCGCCCAGGATATAGTTGCCGAACTCGAAATTCCCATAGTGGCCGCTCACCATGATGAGCCCGTGTTGCTTGCGCAACAGCATGTCCAGAACTTGCTGGAAATTCGCCAGTCGCACATGGTTCGACCAGTTGTCAGTGCGGACAAGCCGGGTGATGAACAGCACCTCGATGAAAAACATGAACAGTGTCTGCATGGATCGCCGTGCCAGATGGTGAACCTGCTCCGGCGGCATATCCGGAAAGCTCCGCTGGATATTGGCAATGGCGCGCTGGCGGTGCTTGCGGTCAACAAAAAAGATCAGATCTCCCAGCAATCTGGCAGTACGAAGGTTGCTGTTGACTGGCCAGCAATGCAGCATCATCGACACCACTCGCAGGCCGAGGTATTGCAGATAATCGATGAAAGCGTTTCTCGGTTTGGCCATGTCTCGGGGGCGATTTTAGGGCAAACCGTCCGCACGCGGTAGAGTATCCGGAAGTTCCGAGACACGCGGGGGACTCGCCTTGGCGGCTTTTGCGGCTATGATTAGGACGTTGCTTCAACCAAGGAAAGGACCGCGCGTTCATGGGACTGCTGGCTGGGAAACGAGGACTGATTCTTAACATCGCCAACGACCGCTCGATCGCCGCGTACATCGCGGACAACTGCATCAAACAGGGCGCCACGTGCGGCTTCGGCTTTCTTCCCATGGACAACCCGGAGAAATCCGAGCGCCGTGTTCGTAAAGCCATGGAAAGCTTCGGTTGGAGCGACCAATGGCTGCAGCCATGCGATGTCAGCAAGGACGAGGATATCGAGCGATTCTTTGCGGCCGCGAAGGAGCGGTTCGGCACGATTGATTTTCTCGTTCATTCGCTGGCCTTTGCCAATCGCGAGTACCTGAAGAAGGAGTACGGCAATTTCACATCAACGCCGCGGGATGTCTTCAAACAGGCCCTGGACATCAGCGCCTACAGTCTCCTGGCCCTGGCGAGAGCAGCCGCTCCGCTGATGCCCTCTGGCGGATCGATCATCGCTCTTTCCTACCTCGGAGCGGAAAAGGTCGTGCCCGGATACAATGTCATGGGAGTGGCCAAGTCGGCGCTCGAATCAACAGCTCGCTATCTCGCCTTTGATCTTGGCCCGCGCAACATTCGTGTGAACACGATCTCTGCCGGACCAATCAAGACACTCAG
>CAYSSA010000025.1:3658-26765 GCA_964433485.1 uncultured Tepidisphaeraceae bacterium
CGGTTGGGGGCATTGACGAAATGTTCGCCCACGTCGAACGCAAGGCGCCCCTGCACCGTAACGTGGATGGCGACGAGGTGGGCAAGACCGCCCTTTATCTGCTGAGCGACCTTTCCAGCGGCGTCACGGGCGAAAATCTCTACGTTGACAGCGGATTCTTCTCCGTTGGCCTGTAACACAACACTCACACGTTTGGGGTAAAGGACTCCATTGCATAGGCCCGCAGCCCGGCATTCGCGGGCGTGAGCGAAGAAGTGTGGATGAACTGATTGACCTGAATATTCGACCGGAACGACGGCGCCGTAACCTCCGCAATGACCTTCTCCCACGGCGTGGTGGCCGCTGGCTCGGGCAATCGGGGTCTACTCACCTGGACATCGCTCTCGGCAGTCACGGCCCTGCTCATGACCCTGGGTCCGCTGGCCGAGGGGCGCTGGAGCGACTGTCAGCGTGTACTCTGTCGCGGCGGTGGGTCGCCATTCGTCCTGGGCAGGGTGCTGGCGGCCCTGATCCTCGAACGGGTCCCGGCGGATCAACCCGTCGTCATCCGCGTCGAGGACACCAATCCCCAGCACAAGGGCAACACGGTCGACGGCAAAGGAGCGAGGCCAAACGAACCCGGCGACTGTTTTTTGTGCAGCGGACCATGCCGCTTGTGTCGGATTCCGCGCGATTTGCCAGCAGTGCGAACCGCATGCGCCAGCCCGATCGAGGATGGATAGAAATCTTCCGGACGACAATCCACACACCCTCCCTTGATTCATTTGTGCTTTTGCCTCAGACTGCCGAGAGATAATGCCAAAGCAACCTCCAAAGAACGACAAGACCACACGACCTGGCGCACCTTCGCGTATCTCACTGCTCTGGCCGTTGTTCTGTTTGATTGTCTTTGTCGTATTGGTCAGTCTGTTTGTCGCATGGCTTGCCACATCGGAGAACGCCAAGCCCAACCAGACTGGTCTGCCGCGTGGCCGACCCGTCGAAGGCGGCGTTCCAAGTCAGGCCTCTCGCGCCAGGCTTGTCGGCCGATGGTCACGACTTGATGGAGACTACATGATCGAAATCCGATCGGTGGGGCAGGATGGCAAACTGGACGCCCGATATCTTAATCCCCGCCCCATCCACGTCGCCAAGGCCCAAGCCACTCAGCAGGGCGAACAGACCAGTGTTTACGTCGAACTTGACGATATAGGCTACCCCGGCAGCCATTACAACCTGACTTATGATGCCGCGTCGGACCAACTTTCCGGCATTTACACTCAAAAAACGATGAATCAACGGCACCGGGTTGCTTTCATCCGTTTGCCCGAGGATCCATAAGCCATGATCCAGCCAGCACTTACCATCTATCCGGACGTTCCAAAGCTCGTGGAAGGATCCATGCTTTTGGCGTTCACCGGCTGGATGGACGGCGGCGAAGTCTCCACCGGGACCGTCAAACATCTTCTATCCCACCTGCGACCACAGCCAATCGCCACGATCGATCCGGAACAGTTCTATATTGTGAATTTTCCCGGTTCGATGGAATTGGCCGCGTTGTTTCGACCCTATGTACGATATGAGGCGGGTGTTATTGCTGAATTTGAGCGCCCCGCCAACACGTTCTACTGCGATGCCTCGCGCAACCTCGTCTTGTTCCTGGGGCGCGAGCCCAATCTGTGCTGGGAGACCTTTGCTGATTGCATCTTTTCGCTGGCCAGTCAGATTGGTGTTACGCGCATCTTCTTCGTCGGTTCCTTCGGCGGGTCGGTTCCGCACACGCGTGAGCCTCGCCTGTACGCCAGTGTCTCGCGACCGGAACTCAAGTCATCACTTGCCCGGTACGGGCTGCAATGGACCGACTACGATGGCCCGGCGTCGTTCGCTACGCTCTTGCTGTGGCGTGCGGGGAAGCTCGGAATCGACATGACCAGCATTGCCGCGGAGATTCCATCGTATCTTCAGGGCCCCAATCCGCTTTGCATCGAGTCCGTAACTCGGCGGTTGGTGTCGATCCTGGGTCTTCCTGTGGACATGGCCGCCATGCGTCTGGCCAGCGACGAGTGGCAGGCTCAGGTGACGCAGCTCGTCGCCAATGAAGCCGACCTGGCCGAGAAGATCCACACGATGGAAGAGGAATACGACGGTCAATTGCTCGATGGCGATTAGCCATGTATGCACCGCTAGTTGTTTGGCGGACAACTGTTCCCTTCAAACCGCATTTGCGGTAACAATTCAGGGCATGCACGACGAACAAAACGATTCTCAGGCCGCGTTACAGGCTCTTCTGGCTCCTTCGGATGGTTTTGTTGGACGCCACATTGGACCGCGAGACGCCGAGATCGAGCAGATGCTTCAGGTACTTGGGTTCGAGAGTCTTGAGGCTATGGCCGACGCCGCCGTGCCGGAAACCATTCGCCTGGGTCGGCCGCTGGCATTAGGCCAGGCGCGAGGCGAACACGAAACCCTGGCAGAGCTGCGATCCATTTCGCGCAAGAACAGGATCATGCGTTCGCTGATTGGCCTGGGCTATGCCGACACCATTACCCCACCGGTCATTCTCCGCAATATCATGGAGAACCCCGGCTGGTACACCCAATACACGCCGTATCAGGCCGAGATTTCACAAGGGCGCCTCGAAGCCCTGCTGAATTTCCAGACCATGATTTCCGATCTGACCGGCTTGCCGCTGGCCAATGCGTCCCTGCTGGATGAAGCAACCGCCGCAGCGGAGGCCATGGCCATGTGCCGGAACATCAGCGGCGACGAGCGGCCCCGCTTCCTTGTCGCCGTCGACTGTCACCCCCAGACGATCGCCGTCGTGCAGACCCGCGGACGGTCACAGGGGATCGAAGTCGAGGTGTCGTCGGTCGAGGCATTCGATTTTTCCACAAAGCCCTGCGGCATTCTGCTCCAATATCCCACAACCGACGGACGAATCTGTGACTATTCGAATCTTATCGCCAAAGCCCGCGCCGCCGGCGTCTGCATCGCGATGGCCGCCGATCTGCTTGCATTGACGCTCATCCGCCCGCCGGGCGAACTCGGGGCGGACATCGCCGTTGGCTCTGCCCAGCGCTTTGGCGTGCCGCTTGGTTTTGGCGGCCCGCATGCGGGATACATGGCTGCGCGGATGGAGTACGCGAGGAAGATGCCCGGACGCATCATCGGAGTATCCAAGGACGCTCATGGACAACCCGCGTTGCGCCTGGCCATCCAGACGCGCGAACAACACATCCGTCGCGAGAAGGCCACCAGCAACATCTGCACGGCTCAGGTTCTGCTGGCGATCATGGCCAGCATGTTTGCCGTGTACCATGGCCCAGAGGGCCTGAAGCGAATCGCGCGTCGGATACATGCGTACACCTCGCTCTTGGCCACCGGGTTGCGAAAACTCGGCCACGACGTTGGCGACCAGATGTTTTTCGACACTCTGAAAGTCAAACTGTCTGGCCGTCTGAAGGCCAAGGACGTGCTTGACCTGGCAAGAGCGAAAGGCATTAACCTTCGCCCATATGACGACGACTGCATTGGCATAAGCTTTGATGAACTGACCACGCAAGATGAGCTTGTGACGCTGTTGGAGTGCTTCAACCCGGGCGATCACCCGCCGCTGTCGATGGGAGAGCTGGAAGCAGCCTGTTTCCAGAATCAACAATCGAACATCGAGAATCGAACCTCGAAGATTCTCACCCAATCCATTTTCAACAGCCACCACAGCGAGACGGAGATGCTGCGCTACATCTTCGCCTTGCAGAACCGCGATCTCTCACTGGCGCATTCGATGATTCCGCTCGGCTCCTGCACCATGAAGCTGAACGGCACCAGCGAGATGATTCCCGTCACCTGGCCGGAGTTCGGCCGGATACACCCCTTTGCCCCGGCCGATCAGACCAAGGGCTACCAGATCCTCTTCCGCCAGCTCGAAACCTGGCTGGCTGAAATCACCGGCTTGGCGGCCGTCTGGCTCCAGCCCAACGCCGGATCGCAGGGCGAATACGCCGGCCTGCTCACCATCCGAGCCTGGCATGAAGCGCGCAAACAAGGCAATCGCAACGTCTGTCTTATTCCCATGTCCGCGCACGGCACGAACCCCTCATCCGCCGTCGTCGCCGGCATGCGGGTGGTCGCCGTCGAGTGTGACGGACAGGGTAATGTGGATGTTGCCGACCTCCGCAGGAAGGCGGCAGAGCACAAGGATGACCTCGCCGCGCTCATGGTCACCTATCCGTCGACGCACGGTGTATTCGAGGAGGCGATCAGGGAGATCTGCCAGATCGTCCACGACGCCGGCGGTCAGGTCTACATGGACGGGGCCAACATGAACGCCCAGGTGGGCCTTTGCCGCCCCGGCGACATCGGCGCCGACGTCTGCCACCTCAACCTGCACAAGACCTTTGCCATCCCCCACGGCGGCGGTGGCCCCGGCATGGGTCCCATCTGCGTCGCCAAACATCTGGCCAGATTCCTGCCCGCCGCGAAGAACCACACGACCATATCGAGCGGGACCGTTGGTCCTGTATCTGCCGCGCCTTACGGGTCGGCCAGCATTCTGCCTATTTCCTGGACCTACATCGCCATGATGGGTGCGGACGGCCTGAAAAGGGCGACCCAGGTCGCCATCCTCAGCGCCAACTACATCGCCAGGAAGCTGGAATCGCACTACCCCGTTCTCTATCGCGGCAAAAGCGGCCTCTGCGCCCACGAATGCATCCTCGATTGCCGTCAGTTCGAGGCATCCTCCGGCGTGAAGGTCGAGGACATCGCCAAGCGCCTGATGGACTTCGGTTTTCACGCCCCGACCATGTCATTCCCCGTCCCCGGCACGCTCATGGTGGAACCGACCGAGTCCGAACCCAAGGCCGAACTCGACCGATTCATCGACGCCATGATCCACATCCGCCAGGAAATCGCCGCCATCGAGTCCGGCAAGATGGACCGCGCCGACAACCCGCTCAAACACGCCCCGCACACGGCGATGGCCGTCACCGCCGACCCGTGGAAACATCCCTACACAAGACAACAAGCGGCCTTTCCTGCCCCCTGGGTCATCCCCCACAAATTCTGGCCGGCTGTCGGGCGAATTGACAATCCCTATGGCGACCGGAATCTGGTATGCTCATGCACCGCGTAGTACCCTGTCTCGACATCAGTTAACCAGAGGATCAACTGGCAGAAAGGCCCAATCCATGAAGGACAACTTGAATATGAATCGTCGCCAATTCCTGCGCACCACCGGCCAGGCCGCCACTGCGTTCGCAGCCACCTCGACGCTGGCGCCTGCGATTCTCGCCGCGCCCGCGCCTGGCAAGACCATTGGCATGGGGTGCATCGGCCTTGGCACCCGAGGCGGCGATCTCCTCAAGTCGCTGGTCTTCGTCCCCAACGTCAAGGTCGTGGCGGTGTGCGATGTCTACGGACCGCATCGGCAGAAGGGCGTCGAGCTAGCCAACAATCGCGATGTCAAGACCTACGTGGACTACCGCGAACTGCTGGCCGACCCGAACGTCGATGCCGTCGTCATTGCCACGCCGGATCACTGGCACTGCCAGATGGTGCTCGATGCCGTCAAGGCGGGCAAGGACATCTACTGCGAGAAGGGGTTCTCCCGGACCCTGGCCGAGGCCAAACAGATGCGCGACGCCCTGAAGCGCAGCCAGGTCGTGTTCCAGCTTGGACACCATGCCCGTCAGGCCACCTGCGCGTTGCAGGCCAGGGAGCTTCTGGCCCAGGATATCCTTGGGCCGATCAGCCTGGTGCGTACGGGGAGATTCAAGTCCACCGAGCCGGAACATCCCAATTGGCGATGGTATGGCTACTATGACCAGTGGGAACGCCCGGACCCGGCGCAGGTGCTTAAGGAGCTGAACTGGGATCTATGGCTTGGTCCGGCCCCGAAGATTCCCTGGAACGAGCGGCACTTCTGGCACTGGAGATGCTACTACGCCTACGGCACGGGTTATGCCGGAGATCTCCTGTCCCACGAAATGGATTTCGTTCAGTATCTTCTGGGCCACGGCATCCCGGACACCTGCATGTGCGCGGGCCAGATTGCTCTGCTTCGGGACGACCGCGAGGTGCCGGACACCTGGGTTGCGACCTATCAGTATGAAAAACTGGGCCGGACAGTCACCTTCACGGGGAGCATGAACACCAGCGTGGGACAACCCGTGGAGATTTGCGGTCGCGACGCGGTTCTGCGGTTTGACGACATCGCGCACAACGCCAGCAACTTTCAGATCAGGCCGGAAGCACACAACCAGCGCAAGGATCTACCCAAGGGATACACGCGCGGCAAGACCCCGCTGCAGCCCAACCACATGGAAGACTGGGTGAACTGCATCCGCAATCGCGGTACTCCAAAGTGCTCCACCGATGAGGCATTCATTGAGACCGCGACGTTTCTGATGTCACTGGTTTCACAACAGCAGCGACGAATGGTGCGTTGGGATGCCACCCGCGAAGAAATCGTTTGACACCGCCAGGCCCCTCACCCAAGGATTGAATATGCGAACCATACTCCTGCCCCTGGTCACTCTCGCCGTGCTGTCATCGAACTCCTCAGGACAAGATGCCGCGGCACCAGCGCCGCCGAAGCTGGAGGCCGGAAAAGTCATCGCGGCTTCCAACGGCCTGCATGGTTACATCGGCTACAGCGCAAGCCGCCCGCCCGCCCGGTCAGAGTACAGCGTGGGCATGGGCTTCTATTCCGCCGTCTGGCCGCTGATAGACCAGCCGTTGGCGAATTTCCAGATCGGTCTGCCCAGCGCCTGGATCACGCCGGACAACTCCGACAACAAGGACAAGCCGCTGGCCCCGGAAGGCACCCTTGCTCGAACCTGGAAGCCGCGAGGGCCTACATGGGAAAGCGTGTTCCAGACGGTGGAAGGCGGCCTGGGGTACTGGGCGGGCAACCATTTCCGCTATGGTCCGCCGAAGTTCAGCCTCAACGCAACGCCCCAGTGCTATGACTACGAGATCGGCTCGCCGGGTTGGTCGTTCTTCTACAGCAACGAAGCGTTGCCGGACAATCGACTCGGCATCGCCCAACTCAGCAATCGACTGCTCATTCCCCCCGACGCCCTGCCCTTCCAGGGGAACCCCAACGGCCAATTGCTGGGCTATACGTGGATGGCTTTGCCGTTCACCGATCCCACCACGGGCGATCCTCCCACCGGAGACCAGAGCTGGACCTGCTTCCTCAGCGCGGCCAATTTCAAGGGGCCGATGGCCTATTACATTCCCGAAACGTGGAGCAAGATCGGAAAGATCTTCAACTATCCCTTCATCTACGGACGCGGGCTGGATGCGCGCCCCGGCAACATGGGCGGCGGCGCGATGGAAATCAACACCGTGCCTCGCTTCGATGGGCAAGATGCGCAGGGCACCGTCTATTCCAGAATTCCCAAGTTGCAATTCCCTGTGGACGAGCAGGGAAGAACGATCCTGGTGCAGGATGTCACTTATTACTCCAGGACCGCTCTCTACGATGCCTTCAAGAGCTGGCGAAACGGCGGCCCGGCCTGTTCCGGCCGGTTCGACGAGAAGGGCGCCTGGAAATCCACGCTGACCACTCGAACAACGCGCTATGACCAGGCCGGCAAGAAGCTCGTCGGAGTGGAGCGGGTATTCAACACAAAGGTATTCGAGGGGAACGTATGGGGCCTGGAATGGTTCGATTCCGATATCAGTCCCAAAGGCGTTTTCCCGCAATATTACAAGCAGGTCGGCGAAGAACGAGTGGTGGTGGCGGCCAAGGATGTGCCGGCCGAAACGCGGCTGACCACTCAGGCCTTTGCGCTTGCCAAACCCGGCGCGCCTTACACTTCACCAAAAGCCGGCGCCTGGACCAAGCCCGGACCGAAACGTGGCCCGTTTACCGTCAAACTCGTGGATGGCTCCGTGGTGACCTACTCCTGGTATCGTTTCGTTGACCAGCCGTCCTTTCAACAGTACGCATGGAGCGAGGAGAAAAAGGCTGCCTTGCAGGCTTTCGTTGAGAAGATTCACGCCACCTGGCCAATTGACCGGGACTACATGGCGCCGCCCAGCCGCGGGACGCTGGCCTCGCTTGATCCGGCGCTGCTGGTGACGCCGCCGGCCGGACTGGAGGTGGGTTATGTTCCCATCGTAACCCACCAGGCCCTGAGCCCAGCGCCCTGACGGGTAAGACCAGGTAGCAATCAAATGCGCCTTTTATTGCTGGCTTCGGCCAGCTGCGCTGGTGCCATCCCGGACACCCGGGCACGTTGCTTTTCCACCCTGCCGTTGTATTCTCTCCGCCTTCCTATGAATCCCAAGCAGCGAGCGGCCGAGGAGGCCATCCAATATGTTGAATCCGACATGGTTGTCGGACTCGGTACCGGTTCGACGGCGGATTACATCCTAATTGCCATCGCGCGAGAAATCCGCAATGGCCGACTCAAGGGTATCCGGGGCATCCCCACCTCCCGACGTTCGGAGGCTCGGGCCATTGAACTGGGCATTCCGTTGACGACCCTGGCCGAGTGCCCCAATCCGGATGTGACCATCGATGGGGCGGACGAGGTGGCGCCAAATCTCGACGTCATCAAGGGCCTCGGCGGCGCACTGGTCCGAGAAAAGGTTGTCGCCCAATCAACTCGAAAGTTCATCATCATTGCCGATAGTTCCAAACGAGTAGCGCGCCTGGGTACGCGCGGCCCCTTGCCGGTGGAAGTCATTCGTTTTGCGCACGAAGCCAGCGCCGCCTATCTGCGGGAGCTGGGGTGCGCACCCACACTGCGTGTGGGAGACGGCGGCGCGCCATATGTCACTGACAACGGCAACTACATCTATGACTGCTCGTTCCTGCCCGAGGGCATGGCCGACCCGGTCGATATCCAGGAGCGAATCCTGCATCGCGCCGGACTGGTTGACTCCGGGTTGTTCCTGGGGATGGCCAGCGTGGCCATTCTCGCCGGCGAAACCGACTGCCAGACGCTGCTCCGCTGAGCGGCAGCCCCTCTCGACACTCCCGGTCCGATCACTATTATCCTCCCAATGCTGCCAGAGCTATCCCAACTCAAGATAGAAAAGAAACCTCACGAGGCCGAGGTCCGCGATGTGATGGACAACTGTGCCCGCTGGGAGATCAAAGTCCACGATCACGGGCTGGTTGCGCTGGTTGACGTCATGCCGCGGCTGGCCCCGGCCGGCAAGACGGCCGACTATGCCATCGTGCAGGCGGCCAGAGTGTCGTATGGCGAAGGAACGAAGAAGGTCAGCGAAGACCGCGGCCTGATCCGATACCTGGCGCGGCACCGGCACACGACGCCGTTCGAGATGGTGGAGTTCAAGTTCCATCATGTGATGCCGATCTTCATCGCGCGCCAGTGGATCCGGCACCGCACGGCGAACGTGAACGAGTACTCGGCTCGTTACTCGGTCGTCAAAGACCGTTTTTATCACCCCTCGCTGGACTACATCCGCCAGCAAAGCGCGAGCAATCGTCAGGGTGGCGAGGGAGTGGCCGATGATCTGACCGCGCAGCAGTTTGTGGAGTATCTGGATAAGGCCGAGTCGCTTTACCACAACTATGAGAATCTGGTGGAGCAGGGACTGGCCCGCGAAATCGCCCGCATCGGATTGCCGATAAACGTCTATACCGAGTGGTACTGGAAGATTGACCTGCACAATCTTTTCCATTTCCTCTCATTGAGAATGGACTCCCACGCGCAGCGGGAGATTCGCGATTATGCCAATGCCATGTATGCGCTGATTCAACCCATCGTGCCGATCGCCGCCGAGGCGTTCCTCGACTACGACTTCGAGGGAATGCACCTGTCGCGGCTTGAGATCGAAGCGCTTCGGTCTGGACGGCCCCTGGCGACCGACAACAAACGCGAGTCGGCCGAGTGGGAGGAGAAGAAGCGCAGACTGACAAACGAGGCGTAGCGTTCGCCAAGGACGAGCCACGGGCGGCATAGGCATAGTCAGCGCGTTTGCCAAACGGGTGTGTATGGCCTGACCGCCGCACCTTGTAAACAACGAACTCACAGGAGTTGCACATGCCCTTAGGGATGGATGTTCAGCAGGACACCTGGCGCATCTTCAGGATCATGGCCGAGTTTGTCGAAGGCTTCGAGGAAATGTCGAAGATAGGACAAGCCGTGTCGATCTTCGGTTCGGCCCGTACGCAGCCGGACGACCCGCTGTACAAGGCCGCCGAGCAGACTTCGCGCCTGTTGTCCAAAGCCGGCTTCGCGATCATCACCGGCGGCGGCCCGGGCATTATGGAGGCCGGTAACCGCGGCGCGTTTGAGTCCGGCGGAACATCGGTTGGACTGAACATTTCGCTGCCCCAGGAACAGCAGGCCAACAAATATCAGACCCTGTCGCTGGATTTCCACTATTTCTACGCGCGCAAAGTGATGTTTGTGAAGTATGCGTCGGCCTTCGTCTGCTTCCCGGGCGGGTTCGGGACGCTTGATGAGTTTTTCGAGACCATCACCCTGATTCAGACGCTGAAGGTTTCACCGTTTCCGATCGTGCTCTACGACTCGGCCTATTGGAATGGGCTGATCGGCTGGATGCGGCAGCACGTCTTGCCGCGGTATATCGATCGGGAGGATCTGGACATATTCCGGGTCGTCGATTCGCCGCAGGATGTGTTGCGCCTGGTCAGAGCAGGGGTTAAGAAGCACTGGTGGAGCCCGAAGGATGAGGCTCTGAAGCGATCGGCCGGAAACGGCGAGTCGAGGCACAAGGCTCCGATGGCCGGCGGATCGAGGGCCGCGTCAACCGGCGAGGGAACTCGCTGGGGCCGCCGCCCGAGTCGCTCCGATCAGATCCACGCGACGGCGTCCAAGAAGCCGCAGCAGTAGTGCTTCGTTCCGCACGGCGACTATTCGAATTGATCCGGCTGTCCGGTGGCGGCCAGCACCGCTCTCCATTCATTGCTGTTTGGTTCAATCGACTTCTTGCGTGACGTCAGCAATTCGCTCGGCACATGCACGAATTTGTCATGGACCAGTCCAATGACAATGCCTGTCTTGCCGGCCATGGCGGCGTGGACGGCGTTGCGGGCAAAGAGATCGCAGAGAATGGAATCCTCGGCGTCGGCCGGCACGCTGCGAATGGTGTAGCTTGGATCGATATAGCGCATGGTGCAGGGGATCTTCTCGGCCTTGAAATACGTCTCGATGCGATCTCGCAGGAACGGTCCGATATCCTTGAGTTTGACATTGCCGGAGGCGTCTCGGGATTCAGAGTCGGCCTGAAGCAAGTCCTGGCCGGCCCCTTCGGCCACGACGATGACCGCATGTTCTCGCTTGAGGATCCTGCGCTTCAAGGCGGCCAGAAAGCCCTTTTCACCTTCAAGTTTGAACGGCACCTCCGGGATGAGCGTGAAGTTGACATCCTGGCTGGCGATCGTAGCGCCGGCGGCGATGAAACCGGCATGGCGCCCCATCAGTTTGACCAGTGCAATGCCGTTTTGAACGCTGTGTACCTCCGTGTGGGCACAGGTGATGGCTTTGCAGGCTTCCTCAACGGCCGTGAAGAAGCCGAAAGTGCGAGACACGAAGGCGACATCGTTGTCAATGGTCTTGGGAACACCAACAACGGCCAGAGGATGGTTGCGCCGGCGAGCCTCCTGGTGGAGGGCGAAGGCGCCTCGCTGGGTGCCGTCGCCGCCGAGCGCGAAAAGCATGTTGATTCCGCGACGAATGAGGTTGTCGACGGCGATGCCAACATCCACCGGCCCGCGCGAGGTGCCGAGCACGGTGCCACCCTCCTTGTGGATGTCCTCGACGAAATCCGCGTCAAGGACGAAAGGCTCGCGCGCTCTCGACGGATCCAGCCCCATGTAGCCGTCGCGAAAACCGATAACCTCACGAACCCCGTAGGCGTGGTGCAGCTCATGGTAGAGTGAACGAATGACGTTGTTCAGACCCGGGCACAAACCTCCGCAGGTGACAATTCCCGCCCGCACCTGCCGGGGATCGAAGTAGATCATGCGACGAGGACCGGCCAGTTCAAACAGCAACTCCTCCGCAGCCGGCTTTCCCGGTTCGCGGAGAATATGGTAAGGCACCATCACATCGCCGCTCAGCGTATGCGACAGCGGCGAAACAACGCGGGCTTCTCCAAGCAAGGTGACGTTCATGACTGCTCCATTGGCCGTGGCCGACTCGGCGATGATCGTCGCTGCGCAGCAATCGGCCGCGATTGATCATCCTGAGCCACGGTTGTTGGAGAGTGTATGGCAAGCCGGGTTCCCATCAAGGTCCGGCACAACGGCCTCCTGGTCAGATCGCAACGGCGTTTGGCCCCTTGGCCGCTGGCGCGTTGCAGACTATCCTGTATTCCATCCAGGAAACATGCACCAGAATCCTTTTCGGAAAACATCATGAGTCGCCAACATCACGCCGGCGAGCCGGCGGAAATCGAGTACGCCCTGAAGGAGTTCTCCGGCCCGGGTTACGTGGGCCATCAATTGCTCGGAGAACTGGTTGCCTGCTGGCGGTGTCTGCCGGCGGGCGAGCGCACCGTCGAAGCGGCGGCCAATTCCGCGAGAGCGGCACTCGATCGCGGACTGAAGTGGTGGCTTGGTTTGAAATCCTACAGCACGGAATCAATCGCCATGGCGCTGCACGACGGCATGGACGCATCCTCGCTCGAACCGACTCCGGAAAGCACGATCAATCTCGAACAGGCCGAGGAAACCTATCGCCGGATGAGCGAACACAATCGCGATTCGGCCATCCGGCAGTCGATCTTCACCTGCTGGTGCCTGCTCCCGGTGTCGCGGCGCAGCGCCAGCGAGGTGGTGCGGAACATGCGCGAGATATTTGATCGCGCGGTGGCCGACCTGCGGGAGGACGCGCAGCGGTTTCTCTAGCCCGGCGACTGGGCGCGCCGGCAAGCCCCCGGCGTCCGCAGACATCCGATGTGCGGCTCCCTATACTTCTGTCACGATGTCCGTCGACCTCAGCATCGCCGACCCCACTCTTGCCTCCATCGCCGACAGAGTCCGCGCCGGCGAAGAACTCTCCATGGCCGACGGCGTCGCGCTTTACCAATCCGCCGACATCCACACCATCGGCCGACTTGCGAACCTGGTGCGGGAGAGGCTGCACGGCCGCAACGCCTACTACAACCGCAACCGGCACATCAACTACACCAACGTGTGCGCGCTCTCGTGCAAGTTCTGCTCGTTCTATCGCAAACGCGGCGAGGAGGGCGCCTACGAGATGCCGGTCGATCAGGTCGTTTCGATTGCGAAGAAGGCGGCCGAGGCCGATGCCACCGAAGTCCACATTGTCGGCGGGCTGCATCCGTGGCTGAAGTTCGACTATTACCTCAATATCCTCCGAGGCATTCGCGCGGCCTGCCCACGCCTTCACATCAAAGCATTTACGGCGATTGAGATCATTCATTTCTCACGTATCGCCGGGCTGACCGTTGAAAAGACGCTTCTGGAACTGCGCAAGGCGGGGTTGGGATCGATGCCCGGCGGCGGGGCGGAGATCTTCGATGACCGCGTTCACGACGAAGTCTTCAAAGGCAAGGTCCGCGCGGACAAATGGTTCGACGTTCACCGCACCGCCCATCGGTTGGGCATCCCCACCAACGCCACCATGCTCTATGGCCACGTTGAGTCTCCGGCCGATCGCATTGCACACATGATCAAGCTCCGGGAATTGCAGGCGGAATCACTTTCCGCACGCCACGCATCCCAAGCCAACGGCAATAGCCATCCTTCACCCGGCGACACGCTTCCGGCTTGTTTCAACTGCTTCATCCCGCTGCCCTTCATCCCGGCCAACAGCGAACTGGGGCGACTTCCCGGACCCACCGGGTTGAACGATCTCAAGACGCTGGCCATTGCACGACTGATGCTCGGCAACATTCCGCACATCAAGGCCTTCTGGATCATGCAAAGCCCGGCGCTGGCGCAGGTGGCACTGAACTGGGGCTGTGACGACTTCGACGGCACAGTCGTCTGGTATGACATCACCAAGCACCAGAACACCAACCATCAGGAACTGCATGTGAACGACATTCTCCGCATCATCCGCGAAGCCCGCTGCGTTCCGGTGGAACGAGACACCCTCTACAATCCGGTCACCCGGTAGTCCGCTCGGCCGGTTTGCGCCCTTCCGGGCTGATCCCGAATATCTGGAACTGGTGCGACAATGGTTCAAACCCGTGCTGGCGGCAGATCTCGTCGCGCAACTGCCGCAAACGCTCGCTGTCAAATTCGATTACCCTGCCCGTCTCGACGCAGATCAGGTAATCGTGGCCCTGGCGTCCGGCCAACACTTCGTAGTACGACTGCTTGTTATCAAAGAACACCTGCTTGAGGATGCCCGCGTCCTGCAGGTGACCGAGCGTGCGATAGACTGTCGCCCGGCTGACACGGGGCCCGGTCTGCTTGACTTCCGCGGCCAGGCTTTCGGCCTCAAACAGCCCTGTCCGCCGCAATACGGCATCGAGAATCACGGCGCGTTCCGGGGTGAACTTGAGCTTGCGCCCGTGCAGATAGCGCCGAAAGACAGCGCATACCGGCTCATACGGCGGCAACTGCCTCGCGCGACCCGCCACGGCGGCGCCCTTGGGGATATTCGACAATACCTGCTCCATCCGGCTCATGGGAACAAGTCTAGGCCAAATGTCCATGCGAGGGAATAGTTGAAGCGCTGAGCGGCTCTTGCTACTTCGGCGATGCAAACAAATCCTTCGAGCAACCCGGACACGTCCGCTCACCCCGCCTGGAGGGGGAAATCTTCCTGCAGTGCGGGCATTCGATGCCGGCCACCGTCTCTGTTTTCCCGCATTTGGGACACGGCACCGCTTGCCCATAATGCTTCTCCTGGTGTGCCCGCATTTCCGCCTGGCTCAGGAAAAACACATGGCCGCACGACTTGCCGTTGCATACATACGCATATCCCCTGGCGTTCATCCCCGGCGCCGACTGCTCGGAGTCAAAATACCACCAGGCGCCCCGAGCCAGCAGAGCCACCGCCAGAACGATCAGCAGCATATTCCAGGCACGGGGTTTCATGGCTCGTTGTTATTATTCCACATGCGACGCATCGATTGATATTGCGATGGACTCATCTTGCTCTGACCCGCGTCGGTGATCTGGTCGATGAGAAACCACTGAACATGTCCATCGCAGAAAAGGACGTTCGCCCCGCCATTGTGGACATTTCCCGGGTACTGTTTCGGGTCCCGTGGATCGAGGTTCAGGTGCCAGTCGGCAAACTGCCCGACATCGGCAATCGCGATCATCTCCGACGCCTTCTTGACACGCGATGCCTTGAGTTCGCCCGCCGGCACGCCTCCGCCGATGTCTCCGCCAAGCCCTTTCTGCTCCGTGTTGCTGGCGACGGGGTTGTAGTATCCCCAGTCGTTGTATCCATAGTGGAACTTTGTTGTCCACACGCTCAGGGTCTTTTCGCCGAGGTCGTAACCGTAGCCCGCGTCCTCCGCCGTCGCAAACCCGGCGCCGCTGCCGGTGACCAGCCGCCATCGGAAAGCCTCATCCTGCGAGGGGCAGTTGAACGCTTCACGACCGGCCTTCATCGCCTTGCGCAGACGCGGCGGCCAGAGCGCGATCGGGTCTCCACCGGCCTTGCTCCAGGCCTGCGCGCCTGGGTAGTACTTTGTATCGCTTGTGTAGATGGCCAGCGCCTGGCCCATCATGCGCAGGTTGCTTTGACAGGCGATCTTGCGAGCCTGCTGCTGCGCCTTGTTCAGCGCCGGCAGCAGAATGGAGATCAGCAACGCGATGACACCGATGACAACCAGAAGCTCCACAAGCGTAAACGCATTTCGCTTTTGCATCCAGGCTCCTGCGACAAAACCTGCACCGGCAATAAGTGTGGCCGGGTCATTGCGGAATGTCAACAGCGAGCCCCGCCGGGACAGTCGGCTTCACGCCTCCGCGGCTTGGGCTCCGGGCGTGCCTTCGGATACAATCTGACTTATGAAGATCCACCATATCGGCTTTCGTCTACTGCTCCTTGGCGTGGTTCTCTGCCTGGCTGGCCGCGCCGCAGCCGCCGCGGATGCTCCGACCACCGCTCCCCCCAGCGCCAAATGGGAGAAGGACATTCAGGCGTATGAGGCGGCCGACCGCGCAAATCCGCCCGAGCCGGGGGCCATCGTCTTCATCGGATCATCGACTTTCCGCATGTGGAAGACGCTTGAGAAGGATTTCCCGCAGCACCGCGTGCTGAACCGCGGCTTCGGTGGATCGCAGATGGTCGATGCGACTTATTTCGCTGATCGCATCGTCACGCCGTACAAGCCCAGCCTCATCGTGGTTCACGAAGGCGGCAACGACATCAACGCGGGCAAGTCACCCGAGCAGGTGACGGCCGACTTCAAGGAGTTCGTCGCCAAAGTGCGCAAAGCGCAGCCGGGCGTACCCATCGCCTTCTGTTCGATTCCTCCAGCCCCCATCCGCTGGTCGCAGGCGGACAAGATGCGCAAGGCCAACCAGCTCATCCGGGACTACATCGCCACCGAAAAGCATATCGTCTACATCGATGTTTTCGACGCGCTGCTCAGCGCCGACGGCGAACCAAACGAAGACCTGTTCCTGCCCGATCGGCTTCACCTCAACGCCGAGGGATACAAGGTGCGCGCCGCCCTGACCCTGCCGCACCTTGGCCCGCCCAACAAACAGGCCGGCAAATAGTCCTCTCACGCGATCCCGAAGCCATGTCCGTCCATCACTGGCTCCAACTCTCACTCACTCCAGGTATCGGACCGGTTCTGATCCGCCGCATGGTCGAGCGCGCCGGGTCGGCGGAAGCGGCCTGCGCCATGAAGGCCGCCGACTTGCGCGAACTCGACGGCATCGGTCCCGCCAGAGCACCGGCCGTCGCCGAAGCGATACGCCGGGCAGCGGACGATGTGGATGAGCAACTCGCCATCACCACCCAGTTTGACGCCCTCATCCTGACGCCGGATGCGCCGGAGTACCCCGAGCTTCTCAAAGCGATCTACGACCCGCCCGTCGTGCTCTTCTGCCGAGGCCCTTTCGAGCCGCGCGATCTGTTCGCCGTCGCCATTGTGGGCAGCCGCCGCTGCTCGATCTACGGTCGTGAGCAGGCCGAGCGATTCGGTTCGATGCTGGCCGGCGCGGGCATCACCGTCATCAGCGGCGGTGCGCGCGGCGTTGATTCGGCCGCCCATCGCGGCGCTCTGCGTCATCCGGCCGGTCGCACCATTGCCGTGCTCGGATCGGGGCTGGACCAGCCCTATCCGCGCGAGAACCTGCCGTTGTTCGACGAGATCGCCGCGCGCGGCTGCGTCATCAGCGAATATCCCTTCGGCACACCACCCGAGGCCCAGAATTTCCCCCGACGCAATCGCATCATCTCGGGCCTGTCGCGAGGCATCCTCGTGGTCGAGGCCGACGAACGCTCCGGCGCCCTGATCACCGCCCGCGTCGCCGCCGACGATCACAATCGCCCGGTTTTCGCCATCCCCGGCCGAATTGACAACTCCATGGCCTCGGGCACCAACCAGCTCATCCGCGACGGGGCCACGCTCGTGACGAAGCTTGACGACATTCTCGACGGGCTTGGTCCCCTGCCGAACTCAATTGTTGCGGGTGAATCCCCGCAACCGCCCGCCGCCTCGCTGCAAACCGCCGCCGCTTCATCGTCGTTGACGCCTACTCAATCGCGGATTCTCGCCGAACTGACGATCGAACCGACAACCATCGATCAGCTCGTCGAAGTCACGAACCTCGATGCCTCCACACTGCTGCGCGAACTGACCTTTCTCTCGCTGAAGTCCCTGGTCCGCCGCGTTGACGGCCATGCCTTCCAGCGGCGTGCTTAGGCTTGTCGCCTCCGCCGAGGTGGACCCCGCATTGCATCACTTCGTGCCTGCGTGCCGCAACGGCTGCAAGCCCCTTCATCGCGCCGTCGCTGCCCTCTATGCAACTGTCCCAGCCTCACCCCATCGGCATCACCGCGCGTAGGCGCGCAATGGTCGGCGGCAGAATCTCCAGTGCCCTGTCAAGTTCCGCGTCCGTCGTGTATTGCGACAGGCTGAAACGGATCGCGCCGAAGGCGATACGGTGCTCGATGTTCATCGCCTGGAGCACAAACGACGGCTCCAGACTGCCGCTGCTGCATGCCGATCCGGCCGACGCATGCACCCCCTGCTCGCTCAACGCCAGCAGAATCGCCTCCGCCTGCAACGCCGTAAACGAGATGTTCGTGGTGTTGGCCACACGCCGCTCGCGCCGGCCGATGATATGCGTCGCCGCAATGCGCTCCATCACGGCCCGCTCGAAACGATCCCGCTTCGCCGCCACGGCGGCCATCTCCGGCAGGTGGGCCATGCCGATCTCCGCCGCCTTGCCCGCGCCCACGATTCCCGGCACGTTTTCCGTGCCGCCCCGGCGATTGTGCTCCTGCGGGCCGCCGATGACCAGCGGCCGGAACCGTAAACCTCGGCGCACGTAGATTACGCCGACTCCCTTCGGACCGTGATACTTGTGCGGGGCGCAGCTCAGGGCATCAATCCCCAGGGCCTTCACATTCACCGGCAACTTGCACACCACCTGTGTCGCATCAACATGAAACGCCACCCCCCTGTCGCGGCACATGGCGGCGATTTCCTCAATCGGGAAGATGACGCCGGTTTCGTTATTGGCCCACATCAGGCTCACCAGCGCCGTGCGGTCGTCCAACGCGGCCGCAAGCTGATCCATGTCCAGATCGCCCTGCTGGTTGACCCCGATGCGCAATACCTCGAAGCCCTCAACTTCGAGTTGCTTGCATAGTTCCCGCGCCGCCGAATGCTCGACCGTCGACGTCACCAGCCGCCTGCGCGGCGCCCGGGCCGCCAGCACGCCGCGAATGGCCGTGTTCACCGCTTCGGTGCCGCCGCCGGTGAAGACGATCTCGCCGCCGGAGCATCCCAGCAGCGCCGCGGTCTGCTGGCGCGCGGTGTCGATCCCCAGCCGGGCCTCCTGTCCGGGCCGATGCGTGCTTGAAGGGTTGCCGAATATGGTGGTGAGATAGGGCATCATCGCCTCCAGCACCTCCGGCGCCAGAGGAGTTGTCGCGTTGTTGTCCAGATAGATCGAGTCCATATAGGCATACGAACGCATGGACAGGGCCAAAGTCGCATGTGGAGTGTAGCCGCACGAGGCCGGTTTGCATTTCCGGCCAGACGGCCGACGGCGTCCGTTGAAGCGGCCCCCACAAGTTCTTACGGCACCTTATCCACCAGTGAAAAACTGATCTCACCGTCGTTTCGCTCGGGGATAGGATAACATGGCAGAGAGCACAGGGTTACTCAAAATCCAGGCAGCCCCGGAACCTCGCATTGTTGACCCGGTAGCCCGGCGTGCCCCCGTGCCGGTAGGCCGAGCGGCAGTGCTGCGGGCTGAAGCTCCACAAGCCGCCGCGCAGGACACACAACGCACCCGTTGACGGACCCGTGGGATCGGCGACCTCGTCTGCCGGGTATTCGCCATACCGATCACCACACCATTCCCAAACATTGCCAACCATGTCGTACAAGCCCCAAGAATTTGGTTCAAAGGACCCGACGGGCGACGTGTTCGCCCAGCCGTCGTCCCACGGAACCACCACATCATAGTGACAGTTGAACTGGTTCATCCATTTATTGGCCGACTGGTCACACAAGTTTGTGTACCGCCTGCCCTGCTCGATTGTATCGCCCAGGGGGAGGTGGTCTGGCTGCCGGCCCGCGCGGCATACTCCCATTGTGCCTCCGTGGGCAGCCACTTGCGTCATTCCGAGCGCAGCGAGGAATCTCCGCGCTGGCCTCGCCAAACCCGAGCTATTCTGCGGAGCATGTGCCTGACGACACGACACGGAGATGCTTCGCTCTGCATGACGCCCCGCCGTCATTGTCCCGGCGGATCCATTTGTTTCCAACTTTCATTCTTTTCGAAACTTCCGGAGATTGCTAACAGAAGCTGAAACACGGCTTTATACTGTCAGCATGACGATACAGGCCATCACCGACATCGTCCGCGAAGAAATGGCGGCTGTGGAAGAGCGATTCAACATTGAGCTCTTCTCGGACCTGGCGTGTGTCAACACGCTGGTTCGGCATGTGGCCCGCTTCCGCGGGAAGATGCTGCGCCCCATGCTTCTGCTGCTTTTCGGCAAGGCGGTTGGGACGGTGAGCGACGCCCACATCACCCTCGCCACGGTCGTCGAAATGGTGCATATGTCCACCCTCGTCCATGATGATGTTCTGGACGAGGCCGAACTCCGCCGCAAGGGCGCCACCATCAACCACCTTCGCGGCAACGAGGCGGCCGTCATGCTGGGCGACTATCTCATCAGCCACAGCTACCACTTGTGCTCGAGCCTTGATTCCCAGTACGCGTCCCGACTCATCGCACGCACAACCAACCAGCTCTGCGAAGGCGAATTGCTGCAGATTCATAACCGGCACAACTACGCCCTCGATCAGCGAACCTATCTCGACATCATCACCCGCAAGACCGCAGCGCTGATTGCAGCGGCCTGTGAGTTGGGAGCACGCTATGCCGGCGGGTCTCCGGCGATGGTGTCGGCGGCCGAGAACTATGGATTGTGCCTGGGCATCGCATTCCAGATTCAGGACGACATCCTCGACATCGTGGGCGAGGCGTCGCAGGTGGGCAAGACATTGGGCATCGACATCGAGAAAGGCAAGATGACGCTGCCGCTGATCCACTTCATGCGAACCGCGCCCCGGCAGCACCGGGACCTGCTGCTATCGCTGCTCAAGGGCGACTCCCATGATCGCACCGAGAAGGTGCGCAATCTGATCCTCCCCACCGACGCCATCGCCTTTGCCCGCCAATGCGCCCGGGAATACATCGACGAAGCCCGTCATTCGCTGGAATCGCTGCCGGACAATGAACCTCGCCGCGTGCTGGATCTGCTGGCCGATTTCGTCGTCAACCGCCCGATGTGACCCGCTGCTCACTTGCCGTCGACCAACTTGCGCCAAGCCTGCATGGTTGGACTCAGAATCGACCGGGCGTCCGCCTTGATGCCATAACCCTGGAACCCGATCGGTCCTTTGAAACCGATTTCCCTGAGCTTCCCCAGGACGATTCCGACATCGTAGGTCCCCTTGTCCAGCGTCTGGATCAGCCGATCCCACTTGCCGCCGGTGACGCCACTGTCAGCGCCGTTGATCGTCACCGTCACCAGCACGCCCCGAGCCTCCTCCAGCAACTGGGGAATCCTGGTCTCATCGCCCATCGCCAGGCAGTGGCACAAATTGAAGCAAACGCCAAACTGCGGATGGCCCACGAGTTTCGCCAGTCTTGTGGCATCGCCGAACTTCGCCGTCCACTCGCCCACATGCGGATAAATGGCGATCTTCAATCCGTTGGCGGCCGCAATGTCCGACAGACCGCGTAGTTTCTCAAGCAGCGGCTCCTTGCCGGTCAGCTTGTCAAACGCCGGCCCGGCGCCGCCGATGTGAATCCAGATGATCGTCTCCTGCCCCTTGAGCGTCTCCATGAGCTGTAAAAGAGTGGCCGAGTGCGTCAGCTCGCCTTGGGCGTCCACTTTCATGGCGCAGTAGATCGCGTGCATCTTCAGCCCACGCCGGGTCAACTCGTCCAGCGTGCCCTTCACGGCCGCCGGGGCCGCCTCATGCCACGCCACTCCGGAAAAGCCAAGCTCCTTCACCAGGTCGAACTGTTCGGCGGGCGACAGGCCAGGGCGCTGAAAAGAGGTGTCCATGGCGTAGAACGGATTAGCCAGGCGCAGTGGCTGCCCATCCGCCGCCTCGACAGAGAACATTGCGGCGCAAAGCACGACGGTGAATACAAGACCCAGAGTGTTTTTCATGGTGTGTTCCTTCCGGGATTCTACAGCAGGCCGACGCGGCTGTTGTGACGCGCTCATGTTCACTTGCGACCCAGCATCCGATCCAGCGAATCGGAAGTCTGATGGATCAGCGCCTCGGGATAGTGCGCATAAGGATGAAAATACTCAAACGTGCAATAGCCACGGTAGCCGGCGGCATCGAGGGCTTCCATCACCGCCGGCCAGTTCGTCGTACCGTCCAGCAGCGGCCGGAACGATTCCAGCGAATGGTCCGAGCCCTTTTTTGTGAACTCCTTGAAGTGCGTATTGCGGATGCGCGTTCCGAGGATGGAAATCCAGTGCTCGGGAAACTGAAACAGCATGATATTGCCGGTGTCGAAATGCACCCGCACATACTCGCTGCCGAAGCTATCCACAAACGCGTTCATTTCCATCGGCGTCATCAGGTAGCCGTTGAAGAAGATGTTCTCGATGTTGAGATAGACGCCGAGACGTTCGGCGTTCTTCACCAGCGAACCCACCGCCTCGCGCGCCCGCCGGTCGCACACGTCGTTGGGCACGGGCTCATGATCATCGCGCCAGGGAATGCACACCGCGCCCGGCACCACCAGCAGATTCTCCACGCCCAGGTCGTGCGCCGCCTCAGCCATCTTTCCTGCCAGTTCCAGACCGCGGCCACGCTTGCCCGCGTCGTTGCTGCTCAACGGAAACGGCCAGAACAGAAATGAGCACAGCCCACTGATGGCAATGCCGATGCTGTCGGCCATCTTGCGAATCTCGGTGAACTCCTTCGTGCCCGCCCTGGGCGATAGATCACTCTCCAGGTCATAGTTCAACTCGATGCCGTCGAAACCAGCGTCTTTGGCCAGTTGCAGGCACTGTCGCAGGTTCATCTTCTGTGGATATGGAAAGGCCCAAAGGTTGATCGACTTTTTCATGTCGTATCGTTTGCGGGTGGCCGGCGCCGGGGCTTCGGCCGCCGCTGCAACAGCCCCGCCGGCCATCCATGTCATACCCGCAAGAAGCGCCGAACCCATAGCGCTGCGACGTGAAACAGGACCGAACGCGCCGATCACAGGATCGGATGTCGATGGCATAGTTGACTCCTTCCGAGATGAGGTGTGCTTCAGAGTCTAACCCGCCGGCGAAACTCGGTCTATGACAAACCCCGTGGCGGACCGCCGCATCCTGAAACTATTCGCGATCCTGTGCGTCCAATCCATCAAACACAGGAGTCTTCTCATGACACGTCTGCTCCAATGCGCCGTCTTGTCCCTGGCCGTTTCCGCTGTTTGTCTGCCCGCACTGGGCGCGCAAGC
>CAYSSA010000026.1:0-6333 GCA_964433485.1 uncultured Tepidisphaeraceae bacterium
CTTTGCGCAGTCTTACCAGAGGGTCTCCCATCACCCACGACCGCATGGTGCGGATGATGGTCGGACGGGACTTTGCGCAGTTTTACCAGAGGGTCTCCCATCGGCCGGGCGAAACGCTGCTGGAGGCCGCGGGGCTTCGCTCGCCCGCCCATCCGGAACACGAGATCAGTTTTGCGCTGCGGGCCGGGGAGATCGTGGGGTTGGCCGGTCTCGTGGGGGCCGGCAGAACCGAATTGCTCCAGACACTGTTCGGAATCACCCCGTCGATCGGCGGGGCGATCCGGATAAACGGTCGGCCCGTCGCGATCCGCAGCGCGGGCGACGCAGTGCGTTACGGGATGGCGCTGGTGCCCGAGGACCGCAAGAAACAGGGGCTGCTCCTGGAAATGGCTGTTCGCGAGAACCTCTCGCTGGCCGGAGTCGGTCGCGACAGCGTGGCGGGTTTTCTGAATGGCGCGGCCGAGCGGCGCATAGCGCGGGACATGATCCCGCGTCTGGCGATCAAGACGCCCGGAGACAGGCAGATCGCGCAGTATCTTTCCGGGGGGAATCAACAGAAGGTCGTGATCGGGAAGTGGCTGGCGATGCATCCGCGGATTCTGCTGTTGGACGAACCCACTCGTGGGATCGACGTCGGCGCCAAGCAGGAGATCTACCGGCTGATGGAACGGTTGGCGGGCGAAGGCGCGGGTATTCTCTTCGCTTCGAGCGAGATGGAAGAGGTCATGGGGATGTCGGATCGCGCATGCATGAAGGCCGTCTGGCCGGCGAACTTGGGCGGAATGAATTGAGCGAGGAGTCGATCATGCGGCTGGCGACGGCAGACCCGGACATGCGAAGCCTGGTCGATACGGCGGTGGGCGATTGAGGCAGGAACTCTTGGTCAGGGTCGACGTTTGCGCGCGGGGGCCGCGACCGGCCCTTTCTGAGCGGACGGATCGCAAAGAGGCGCGTTGGAAGCTGATTCGGACAGCAGTTCGGCGATCGTGGTGCCGCGAAACGCCTCTTCCACCAAACCCAGTGCCGCATCGAGGCGCTTGTGCAGCGGACACAGCGCGGGGCTATGGCTGGAAAGCCCCAGCGGGCACTTGGTGATCCGCCCAAACGGCGCGACGGCCTGGATGATGTCAAACAAGTTCAACCGGGTGGTGGGGACCGCCAGAACCGATCCGCCGTGAAGCCCGCGCTGGGAGCGCACGATGCCGGCGCGGGCGAGCGACTGGAGCACTTTGGCGAGATAGCCCTCGGGAATTCGGGTTGCCGAGTGGATCTGCCGAATGGTGACGGGAACGCCCTCGAGCGCGCCGAGATACATGGCGACTCTCAGGGCGTATTCAGCAGTCAGCGAGAGCATCGACATCACACCCTCAACAAAATCCGTTAGACTGGAAGCGGATGTTCGGATTTAAACCTCCCAGCCGTCGACCGTCAAGCGGTTGGCAAGGCTATACTTACGGAGGTTTTGGCCGGGGATTCCGGCGGACCTCAAGAGCCGAGCTTCCCAGGATGTTGATCAGACACATGCGGAGAGGCTCGCCATTGGAGTTTTCATGGCCCGTGAACTTGATTCGATTGATACGCGCATTCTCGACCAGATTCAGACGGAATTCCCCCTGGTTGCCGAGCCATACCGGGAGATCGCACGGCGGGTGGGCGCTTCCGAGGAGGAGGTTCTCAGGCGTATCGAAGCGCTGGGGACGCCGCCGCGACCGGTTATTCGCCAGATTTCAGCGATTTTCGACAGCAAGGCGCTGGGCTATCAGTCAACACTGGTGGCGGCGATGGTGGATGAGTCGCGGATCGACGAGGCGGCCGCCGTCATCAACCAGCATCCGGGCGTATCGCACAACTATCGGCGGAACAATGCGTTCAATCTGTGGTACACGCTGGCCGTGCCGCCGCACAGCCGGCTTGGGTTGGGAAAGACACTGGAGATTCTGCATCGGCTTTCGGGATCGAAGTCCACGCGCATGATGCCGACCTTGCGGCTGTTCAAGATCGGCGTCAAGCTCGACCTGTCCGGGACGGACCCCGCGGCGCGCGGAGAAGGTCCGGCATTCTCGGCCGAGGAGCAGGACTGGGCGTGTCGCATTCCGGTGACGGAGATGGACAAGCGCATGATTCGGGTGCTGCAGCGTCACCTGCCGGTCGTGTCCCGCCCGTTTGACCAATGGGCTGGTGAGGCCGGAGTCAGCGTGGAGGATCTGCTGGAGTCGGCACGCGAGTACATCGCCCAGAAGCGAATGCGGCGATTTTCGGCGGTGCTCAGGCACCGGGAGGTCGGGTTCTCAGCCAACGGCATGGGCGTGTGGGATGTGCCCGTCGAGCAGAGGGAGCAATTCGGTCGGACGGCCGCGTCGTTCTCGGCCGTTTCACATTGCTATGAGCGCCCTTCGTATTCGGACTGGCCCTACTCGATATTCACGATGGTTCATGCGCCGACACAGGAACAGTGCGACGGGGTGCTGCGGGCGATTTCGCAGGCCACCGGGATTGTACGTTATAGCGCGCTTTATTCATCGCATGAGTACAAGAAAGTCCGCGTGCAGTATTTTGCAGGCGATATCGAGGCATGGGAAGATGCCCATGCGGGCGAATAAACCCGCCACGGCCAGGGGCCGGAACGGAATCAGAACTATTTTGCCGGCTTGGACTTGCGCTTTGCCGTCTTTTTCGTGGCGGCCCCCGCCGGTCGGGTTTTGGACGGGAGGGAGGGCGCGGCGGGAACATTCGCGGCGGCTCCATCGTCCAATTCGATGCCGAACACGTCGGACACCTGATCGGCCGCGAGGGTTTGCCTGCTCTTGCCGCCGGAACGGGTGATGGCATCGACGCTTCCGGCCTGGTCGATCAGTTCGGTCTGATCCACCTTGCGCAAAGTGAAGAGAATCTCAGGTTGCTCGTCGAGCCGGGCGCCCACTCCATACATCACTGCGGCCAGATGCTTGCACATGTAGGCGCTGTCAGGACAGGAGCATCGCATCTCGATCTCCTTGGGCGAGGGAAACAACCCGCCATCGCGATCGGTAATGATGGCCATCACTCCGTTGGACAGCTTCCCCTGAAGCAGTTCGATCAGGGAGGCCACTTTGCCGGCGCATTGCTGCTTGATCGACAGCCATTTTTTCTTGTCCAGCGGCTTGATGTTGATGGTGATGTCGTAAACCTCCGAACCACTGACTATTGCGGTAATTCTGGCTGGTTCGATTTGCAGGTCGATCACCGAACCGTTGCGGACATAGGTGCGGCCGCGAGGAAGGCGATTGGCGTAATCGCTGTAGGATTCAAGGTGCTCGCACCAGACCCGACCCCAGAAGGTGGTCGCGATCTTCTGGTTCGAGAGCCTGACAGGCAACAGCTTCCGGCCGCCCTTCTCGAGCTTGGCCACCAGTTTCTCAGCGTTTCGGCGGCGATCGGCCACGCGGACATAGGGCCTGTATTCCCAGAAAACCATGTCTTACCTCTGGGCGGTCAAGTTTCGGTCGCCCGGTTGATATCCAGCGCCACGAACTGAAGTAGTTCCTTGTCGCTCATTTCCGTCAGCAGTCGCTCGCCGCCGCCGTCCAACAGATCACCGGCCATGGTTGATTTCTCGGCGATGAGCGCGTCGATTCGTTCCTCCACGGTACCGCGACAGACGAACTTATGCACGAGGACATTCTTCTTCTGTCCGATGCGGAATGCGCGATCGGTGGCCTGGTTCTCGACCGCGGGGTTCCACCAGCGGTCGAAATGAATGACCTGCGAGGCGGCGGTCAGGTTCAGGCCCGTGCCGCCGGCCTTGATCGACAGGACGAAGAACGGAGGTCCCTGTTCGCGCTGGAACGCCTCAACCAGCTCGCGTCGTTTGCCCACGGCCGTTTGTCCGTGGAGCACCAGGCCCGGTTTGCCGAAGACGCCCTGGAGGTATTCCGCAAGCGGGGCGGTTACCTCGCGAAACTGGGTGAAGACCAGCACTTTCTCCTGCCGCTCAGCGAGTTCCTCGCAGATCTCACCAAGGCGAGTGAACTTGCCGCTGTCGGCGGGCGCAAAGGAACCGTCGGCGAGCCACTGGGCCGGATGGTTGCAGATCTGTTTGAACCTCATGAGATACGCAAGGACCACACCGCGCCGCTGGATTCCTTCCCTGACCAGGCGAAGCTGTTCTTCGAGTTCGCGCACGGCCTGCTCGTACAGCGCGGCCTGTTTGCGGCTCAGACCGCAATACGCTTTGACCTCAGTCTTGTCGGGGAGGTCGGCGATGATGCTCTTGTCGGTTTTCAGTCGGCGCAAAATGTACGGCCTGACCAGCGCTCGCAGAGGGCCATAGGGGTTGTGTTCGCGGGAAAGCAGTCGCTTGGTGAAATCCGCAAACGCCTTGGGGCCGCCGAGCAGGCCCGGGTTCAGGAAATCAAAAAGCGACCAGAGATCCGAGAGACGGTTCTCCACCGGAGTGCCGGTGAGGGCCACACGCCCGGCCGACTTCAGTTGCTTCACCACCCGCGTCTGTTTGGCGCCGGAGTTCTTGATGGCCTGCGCTTCGTCGAGAATCACCAGCCGCCACGCCTGGTCGCGCAACCACTCGATCCGTGACAGCATGCCATAGGTCGTAATGACGAGGTCGTGTCGTGACAGCCTTTCCGGCGGAACCTGGCCCGTGGGAACCTGCTGCTCGGATGGATGCGCGATGAGGATCGACAGCGATGGGGAAAACCGGGCGATCTCGGCCTTCCAGTTGGCGATCAACGACGCCGGCGCAACCAGCAGGCTCGGCCCGGCGGACGTCCGGCGCAGGTGCAACAGCATCGCCAGCACCTGGATTGTCTTGCCCAGGCCCATGTCGTCGGCCAGGCAGGCTCCCAGCCCCAACCGCGCCATGAAAAGCAGCCAACTCATACCCACGCGCTGGTATGGTCGAAGCTGGGCTTGCAGGTCCACCGGCTGCTCCTGCAAGGACGAACGGGGATCCCGCAGTTCGGAAAGCGTCTGATTGAGCCATTGGCCCGGGACGATGCCTGTCCACGTCCGGGTCTGCTCGGCCACGGCCTCAGGGCCAGTGTCGCCCAGGCTGGCGCCGGCCAGAAGCCGCATACCCTGGTAGAAGGAGATGCCTTCGCGTGTTGCCTGGCTTTCGACCTGCTTCCAATGAGCCAGCGCCTCGGCGAGTTTCTCGCGGTCCACTTCGATCCACTGTCCGCGCAGCGACACCAATCCTCCCGCGGAAGCAAGTATCCGCTGAAGTTCTTCCTCCGTGAGCGGCTGGCCGTCCACGCTCACCGCCACCGAGAAGTCGAGCATGGCATCGGCGCCGAGCGAACTGGCATGTTTGTCGCCGATCTTGACGCTGACAACCGCTCGGGAGGGACGTCTGGCCTTCCACCAGTCGGGCACGCGCACGACGATGCCGCATTCCTCGAAGACCGGAATGCCCTGGAGAAACGCGAACGCCTCGCGCGGCGTCCATGCCAGCGCGTGGTAGACATCGCCGGACTCGACCAGTTGCCGGGCAAGTTCGTTTCGCTCGGCCGCCCGCTGGATGGGTGTCAGCAGCGCCAGCAGCGCCGGTCGGTTCCTGGCCCCGGCGTATTCCTCCAGCGCCCTGGCCAGAGGCAGATGCTGCAGTTTCGCCTGCGACGACAGCCGCTTGGCGTAGGTGGCCATGAACGCGAAGGGATGGCCCGGATCGCGCTTGTTTTCCGCCAGATGGAATGTGACCCGGCCGACCAGCCGCCAGAGCGGGCTTTTCTCACGAAGATAGTCCTGGACTCCGCCTGGGCGTCGCCGGGCTTCCGATTTGACCAGCGCGTCCAGTTCGTTCCACCAGCCAAGGAGGACTGCGCCGCTGAGGTATTCCAGCCCCTTCATCGGGGGGGCCTGGAAGGACGCCATGGCCAGTTCCTCGGGACCGGGCGGCGGGATTTCAGGCGCTTCGTTTCCCTCGATCGCGGGCACATGGCAGAGCCGGTTGAGGTAGGTCCCGGCGAAATCCCGTGCATAGACGAAGGGAGCCGGAAGAGCGCTTTGCAGTTCAACCGTCGCCAGATGAAGCAAGCCTGCCGCCGAACCTTCGGAGAAAGCTCGAGCGATGCGCTCGCCGACGGCGGCGGCGAGTGCGGATGGATCCTCCCCTTGCGATTCCTCAACGATCAACCGCCCCTGCGGCGAGATGGAAAGACTCCAAGACATTGCGCCACGCGATGGTCGGTTTACTGCGGGGCGGCAGGCCGGGTCGCCGGTGGCCCGTAGCCCTCGGCATAGGCGATCTTCGCCGCGTCGCGCAGCCCGGCCACGAACTTCTGTGCCAGTTCCTGGCCCTTGCGGTTCCTGAGAAACGCCTGCAGACGGTCCTTGATC
>CAYSSA010000026.1:6439-13349 GCA_964433485.1 uncultured Tepidisphaeraceae bacterium
ATGCGGCATTATCGAACGGCGGCACCATCTGACCGCGAGGGAAATCCTCATAGAGTCCGCCATTATCCTTGCTTCCGGGATCGTCGGAGGTCTCGCCGCAGACCTTGGCGAAATCCTCGCCCTTGAGCAGCCGCTCGCGGATCCCATCGATCTTCTTTTTCTTCTCGCTCTTTTTCGCCTCGTCGTCACCGGCATCGAATTTCACCAGGATGTGACGCGCGGAAACGGTCTCGTCCCGCTTGAACTGCTCCGGGTTGTCCGAGTAGAACTTCGATGTCTCATCGTCCGATACCGTGATATTTTTTGTCTGCTCGTCCAGCAGCTTCTGGATGCGCAGACCCTCCGAAACCTGGCCGGTGAAGTCCTTCATGGAAATGCCGGCATGCCCGAGCATGGTTTCCAGCGTCTGACCCGGCGCATTGCGCTTGACAATGTCGTCCATGGCCTGTTTCAGTTCCTCATCGCTGATGGCGATCTTACGTTCCGCAGCCGCCTGCAGGAGCAGCTCGCGGCTTACCATGTTCTGCATGGCTTGCTGGCGAAGCTGTGGCAGAATCTGGCCCAGATGGTCGGCGGGAATCTGGCGCGCATAGCGAGCCTGCATGTTGCGGGTTTCGCGTTCCAGTTCGGCAAGGGTCAGGGCCTTGCCGTTCACGGTCACGACCGTGGCCGAGACCGGCTGGCTGGTCGGCACGGCCGGCGGAGCGTCGGCGGCGCCGACAGACGACGCCATGGCGGCGCATAGGGCCATGGCCGCGAGACAGACAGACTTGAATGACATGATTTTCAGCCTTTCGGTTTGATCGTGAGAAGCGGGTAAGTTAGTGAATGCGCCGGCTCCGTCAAGCGCTCGGGCCGATATCGCACACCACATCACGTGAATCCGGGTTCCGCCTGAATTCGCCGCAGCAAGCGGCCGGCGCCTGTCACCGGGGCTCAGTTCCCGCCCAGCCTCTGCCGGATGTACTCGGCCCTTACTCCGCGCCGGATATCGCCTTCGAGACGGCGGCCCTGAAGTTTCTGGAGATGCGCCGGCTGCGTCAGAAGGAACAACTCGTTGATGGTCCTCAATTCGACATCCTTCACCCGGCCCATGTTCACTCCCATGCGCAGATGGCTCAGCAGAAACAGCGTTTCCTCGCTGGCCAGGAGACGGGCCGAGCGCAGCAGCCCCAGGGCGCGGCAGATCTTGTCGTCCAGGGCCAGGACGCGGTCCTGTGTCAGCGCCTTGCGCGCGTGGATTTCGTAGTCGATGATGCGGGGAATCACATGCAGGCGGAAATCGCCGATGATCTCGTCTTCGCTCTTGCCGAGCGTGGTCTGGTTGGACACCTGATAGAAATCGCCGGTTGCCTCGGTCCCCTCGCCGTAAAGCCCGCGAACTGCCAGCTTGAGATCCTTGGCCGCGCGGAACACTTTTTCGATCTCGCCGGTGAGCTTGAGGGCCGGCAGGTGCAGCATCACCGACACGCGAATGCCCGTGCCGACGTTGGTGGGGCAGGCCGTCAGATAGCCGAAACGCGGATGAAAGGCGTAGTCAGCCCTGGCTTCGATGGCGTCGTCAATGGCGTTGATCTGCTGCCACGCCTCTTCAAGCTGGAGCCCCGACCGCAGCACCTGGATGCGCAGGTGGTCCTCCTCATTGATCATGATGGCCGCGGTCTCATCGCCCGAAATCGCCACGCCGCGCGCTCCCTCGGCTGTGGCATGCGGCTTGGAGATCAGATGCCGCTCAACCAGGAGCGTACGGTCGAGTTCGGGAGCCTGTTGAAGATCAACGTAAAGCAGTTGCGGGGCGATGTTGGCCGACAGGACGACGTCGCGCAGTCGCTGCTCGAGCACCTGCCTCTGATGTTGCGAGGCGCGGGAGAGAAACGGCAACCCCGAAAGGTTGCGGGCCAGGCGTATGCGTGACGAGATCACCACATCACTCATCGGTCCCGAACCGCGAAGCCATTCGCCCGCGTGGTTGGTCAAGTCGGAAAGCTTCATGGGATATCCAGCAAACAATCCAGAGAGGCCCTTGGTAAGTTGGTCCTCGGTCTTTACCGATTACCCGTTCACGCCAGGCCTTCCTCGGCCTGACGAATCTGGTCGCGCAACTTGGCGGCGCGTTCATAGTCCTCGGTCTCGACAGCCCGGGCGAGTTCCTTCTTCAGTCGGTTGATGTCAGTCATCTTTTTCCGGGGCTTTTCGGCCGGGGCGCCGCCGGCCCGCACGGGCACCTTGCCCGTGTGGTGCGTGGCGCCTTCGTGGGCGCTCTTGAGCAGCGGCGTCAGGTCTTTTTCGAATACTTCATAATCGTGCTCGCAGCCGAATAGCCCATGCTGCCGAAACTCGGCCCAGGAGATGCCGCAGTGTTCACAGGAAACAGCCATATCCTTGTTCAGCCCGGAGTGCGCCATCACGAAATTGGTCAGCAACTCGTTGATCGGCGTGTGCCCCTTGGCAACAGCCACGCCTTCCTGTTGGGCGGCGCACTGTTCGCACAGGTGCTTCTCGAGCTTCTTCCCGTTGCGAATTTCCGTCAGGTGAACCGTCGCCGGCTTGTTGCAGTTATCACACTTCATAAATATCCACCAGCAGGTGCTATTCTATATTCTAATCCTATTTCGGCCACTTGGGAGGGTCAATGTGAATGTTCAGTGCCGACAAGCAGCCATATGCCCACCGGCGTATGAACGAGGCGGATCCAGTGGAGCCGGGCCGGAGCCGCAATCCGAGCGGAGTCGGCGGCCCGGCCGACTGGGCGGTCTGGAACTATGCGGGTTCGGATGTGGACACGGGCCTGCCCCGCGAATGGTGGGCGAGGCGGCCAGCAGCGGGTAGCGTGGCGCCGATTACCTGACCCGCGCGTCGCGCATCCGCCGCCAATTTCGGAAGTGCGACAAATATCGACTCGTCAGAGCTGCTGCGCTTACGCCTGCCATGCGGGCGCACCGCCTTGGCGCTTGATTGCTCAATCGCCTACTGCGTTCAGATCGCAGACGGCATCTTCAGTGTCGGCGCTGAATTCGTCAATGAACTGGATCCCGACTCGAGGCGGGCGATCGGATGGACAGATGCGCCGGAGGCCGCGCGGTTCGACGGTCCGGCGACCTGCCACCGGGGCCACTCATCGCGTTAGACGCCCGCCTTCAAGAACAAGAACCCCCGCGAAAGGTTCGCGGGGGTTCGTCATCGCCGCTTCGCATGCGCGGTCACTTGATGAACAGCATTTCGCGATAGGTCGGCAGCGGCCAAAGCTCGTCAGACACGAGCGTCTCAAGCTTGTCGCCCGCCTTGCGAAGTTCCAGCATCGCCGGCAGCACCGCGTCGCGGAAATACTTCGCGTGGGCGCAGGCGTCGCCTTTCTTTCACATCCCGCGTTAGGCCGCAAACGCTCTGGCCCGGCGGAAACGGGCAACCTCCTTGACGGCGGGAAGTAGAAGCGCTCTGCTGCGCACCGCCGGAGTATTCGGTGGCCTTTGCGTGGCGACGGCCATGCGCCGGGCGCCATCCTCTATCCGCGATGGCAACTCCGCTTTATCATCCACACATGGAATTTCAGTATGGCGCGCACATCTACCTGTGGATTGACCGTTGGACCGATCGGTCGGTCGGTCTGTTCGACCGGGCAGCGAAACTTGGTTTGCATTGCCTTGAAATCGCCGTCGGGGACGATGTGGCCTTCTCGCCGCAACTGGTGCGCCGGCACGCCGAAGCGGTGGGCATGCGCTTCACCGTCGGACCTGGGGGGCTATGGCCGATGGAGTGCGACATTTCCGATGATGATCCCGCCAACCGCAAACTCGGTCTGGATTGGCACCGGCGTATGATCGACCTGGCCGGCGAAGCCCGCGCCATCGCCTATTGCGGCGCGATCTACGGGCATCCCGGGCGGGTGTGCCGTCGGGTTCCGCCGGCCGACGAGGCCCGACGCACGGCGGAAAACCTGCATGTTCTGGCCGAACACGCCGCTCGTGCCGGATTGCGACTGGTCATCGAGCCCATGAGCCATTTCCGCACGCACATCGCCAATACACCGCGGCAGATCATGCACCTGGCCTCGCTGGCAGCCCATGCGAACCTGCTGGTGGTGCTGGACACGTATCACCTTGTCACCGAAACGCGGGACTATGCCGACGCCGTGCGGGTGGCGGCCCCGAAACTCTGGGGCATTCATGCCTGCGAGAACGACCGAGGCGTTCCGGGTGGCGGGCTGGTGCCGTGGGGCGCCGTGTTCCAGGCTCTGCGCGAGGTTCCGGGCGAAGGTTACCTGATTCTGGAGACCTACAACTCGTCGTTGCCGGGTTTCGCCGAGAGCCGCGGAATGTTCCACAACAACTGCCCGGATGGCGATGCGTTTGTCCGGCAGGGACTGGCGTTTCTCAAGCAGCATGCCTGATCGCAGGTTTCCTGGCCGGCGGCGCGCTCACTCCAGCGTTCTCCGTTCCACACCCTCGAACGTGATCTTCACCGGCTTGATGAAGCCATTTTCGTCAAAGTACATCCGGTCGATGCAGGTGACGCGGTGGTTGCCGTCCTTCTCGCCCAGGGGTCGGCGATGATAGACGATGTACCAGGCGTCATCTTTTGCCACATGAATCACGGAATGATGCCCCGCGCCGGTGGCGATGGCGGGATCCTGTTGCAGGATCTTGCCGATGCGCTTGAACGGGCCAAACGGCGAATCGGCGATGGCATAGGCGACGGAGTAATCCGGCCCGGTCCAGCCACCTTCCGACCACATGAAATAGTACTTGCCGTCCTTGAGGAACATGAACGGGCCTTCGACATATTTCTCCGGAGTGATCTCCCGGAAGACCGTGCCGTCGGCAAACGGAACAAAACCCGTGAAGTCATCCTTCAGTCTCGCGATGTTGCAGTGGCGCCAGCCGCCATAGATCATGTAATACTGGCCATCTTTGTCCCGGAACACAAACTGGTCGATGGGCTGCGCGCCGTTGTGGAATCGATCGATGAGCGGCTTGCCGAGGTAGTCCTTGAATGGTCCGGCTGGCTGATCCGCCACGGCCACGCCGATACCGCCCGTCTGCCGGTCGTTCTGGATGTCGTTGGCGCTGAAGAACAGGAAATACTTGTTGTCCTTCTCCACGATGGCCGGCGCCCACATTGCCCGCCTGGCCCACTTGATCGCCGAGGTGTCGATGATCCGCGGGTGTTTGGTCCACGTCACCAGATCGGGCGACGAGAAGGCATCCATGAAAGTCTGTTGGTCGTAGGGAGCGGAATAGGTGGGGTAGATCCAATAGGTCTTGCCAAAGATGGCGCCCTCGGGATCGGCATACCATCCGGGGAAGACGGGGTTACCCGCGCGAGGCGGCGCGTCGCCGGCCCGCGACTGACACGCCGCCAGACAAAGCAGCATACCCGCCATGACCGAGCAGAAGATGCGTGTGTTCATGGCGCGACATTGTGACATCCTCGCCGGGTTCTTGGAAGAGCATGCATCTTGATGGTATTGTGACCCGGAGGGGTGTGATGATGATACGCAACGCGCAACTCCGACCTTGGATTGAGGGTATCGAACAGCCAGGACAACTGCGTTCGCTTTGGCGTCTTCTTGAATCGCGCGGCGTGCTCGATTTCCCCTGTCTTGAGAATGGCCTGTTTCCCGCGGCAGTGGTCAACAGTGACACCGAGTACACCGGCTATGCCAACGTCTGGATTCGCGACAACGTCCATGTGGCCCATGCCCATCATGTCGCCGGGCGGACGCCGGTTGCCGTCCGCAACGTCGAATCACTGATGTCTTTTCTGTTGACTCAGCGCCGGCGGTTTCAGGCGATTATCGACGGCGAGGCCGATCCGGCGGAGGCGATGAACCGTCCGCACATTCGCTTCGATGGCCCGTCGCTGGCGGAGATACCGTGCAAGTGGCCCCACGCCCAGAACGACGCGCTGGGGTACTTCCTGTGGTTCTACTGCCGTCTGGCCAGGGAAGGATGCATCGAAGTGTCAATTCCGGCTGGCGAACTGCTCGGCCTTTTCCCAAGGTATTTTCGCGCCATCCGCTTCTGGGAAGATGAGGACAGCGGCCATTGGGAGGAGCGGCGCAAGGTGTCCGCATCGAGCATCGGCGTCGTGGTGGCGGGTTTGCGTGAACTGCAGCGGCTCGGCGGGGGCTTTGCACAAGGCAAATTGCTCGAATGCATGATCGAGAACGGGCAGGCGGCGTTGCGGCGGATCCTGCCATGGGAATGCCGACAGTCAGACGCCCAGCGGCGCAGGCGCTACGACGCGGCGCTGCTGTACCTCATCTATCCGCTGGAGGTTGTCACGGACGCCATGGCCGACCGCATTCTCGCCGATGTGAACAACCGCTTGCGCGGCGACCACGGCATCCGTCGCTATCTCGGCGATTCATTCTGGGCGCCGGACTATAAGCGCCATCTGGCCCCGGAGTTGCGCACCGCCGACATGGGTGACGACATGGCCCGTCGCGACGCACTCGCCCAAGCCGGTGGCGAGGCCCAGTGGTGCATCTTCGACCCTGTTGTCTCCGTGATTCACGGACGGCGATATCGGGCGACGCGAAAGCCCGAGCATCGGCGATTACAAATCGAACACCTGTGCCGATCGCTCGGTCAGATCACCGGCCAGCAGGATCCCATTCCCTGGAAATGCCCGGAACTGTATTACCTCGAGAATGGGCAATATGTGCCCAATGACGCCACGCCACTGCTCTGGACGCAGGCCAACCTGATCCTGGCGCTCAAGGCCATGGACGACACGCTCGCGGAAATATGATCCCGATGCAACTTCGACGCCCCACACGACTAATACTTTGCGCGGCGGTCCGTCCCTTTGCCCGTTGTCGAAGCGGTCGCCGATTCGCATGGGAACGCTGTTCCGGCATTTCGTCTTGTTCGCCGCCACGATAATGGCGTTGGTGGCATCCGCGCCC
>CAYSSA010000026.1:13374-17109 GCA_964433485.1 uncultured Tepidisphaeraceae bacterium
ACAACCGCACTGATTGACATGCTGGGAGCCGAGTCCTGGCGGCAGCGCCAACATGCCGAGGATGAACTCGTCGCGATGGGCGCGGCCGTCAAGCCGGCGGTTGCCGAAGCACTGGCCCGTGTCACGGACACCGAGGTACAGGCGCGACTCGAGGCAGTCCTGCGACGGCTTGCCGACAAAGCCGCCACGGGCCCCACGCTCGTCACCATCCGGCTCAAAGGCGCTTCCGCCCAAGACGCCTTCGCGGAGTTTGCGCGGCAGGCGGGAAGCGGCTTTCGCCTGGTTCCCGAGAACCTCTGGCAGACACGCCCATTCTCGCCCGCGGACATCGATATCGACGACCAGCCTTACTGGATCGCATTGCGGAAACTGTGCGAAATCTATGGTCTGCAACTGCAAAACGCCGGTGATCGAGACCTCTCCCTGGTGGACCGCACCGCATCCGGCGGGGTCTTCGGCAAGGCCCCCTGGCTGGTTCATGGACCGTTCATGGTGATCGCCAGTGCGGTCTCGCGCAGCCAGTCTTCCGAGCTCAATTTCAACCAGAACACCAGTCGCTATTGCTCCGTGCAGTTGCTGGTTCTGGCCGAGCCCAAGCTGCGAGTGTTGCAGGGTTCCTACATGGCCTCGCTGAAAGAGGCGTTGGATGAGAACGGCAATTCGCTTCTGGCGGGCAACGCCAATCTCAACTTCGGCTTCCAGCGACTCAGTGGCAGGTGCTGGAACCTCCAGGCGACGCTCAAGCCGGCCGACCCCCTCGGCCAGCGCATTGCCCGTCTCGCGGGGTCAGGGCGCTATTGGCTGCAAACCCGCAGCGAGAAGAACGAGATCGTCAATCCGTCGGAAGCCATTGGTCGGCCGCAACGGGTTGGCTCGCGCATGCTGACGATCAAGGATTTCAAGCGTCAAGGCGAGACCTGGCAGCTCAAGATCGCCGTGTCCCGGATCGAATGGGCCGGCAACGACCTCAATGCGCTTCAGGACGTCAACGGCTCGATAGTGCGGCTGTTGGATGTCGATGGCCGGGCTTTGCCTCGCGTCGGCGGCGTATCGAGCAGCTTCACCGCCGACAACATGATGGAAATGCTGTTTACGTTCGGGCGGACGGGCGTTGCCGGCGTCGAGAAGTTGCCCGATCCTGTCAGGTTGGTGCTCGAGATGGCAACTGAGATGAAGGAGGTCGAGGTTCCCTTTGAGTTCACCAATCTTCCCATGCCCTGACGAGAACCTTATGCGACCCATGATCGTGCGCGCACTCCTTCTTTGTCTCGTCGCAGGGGCGATGCCTGGGCTGGTATCCGCGCAGCCCGCGTCCAGACCCGCGATGATCGATGATGGCATGCTTCCCAAGCTCATCACGCTCAATCTCCATCAGAAAACGCCGCAGGAGATGCTCGAGCGACTGACGGAGCAGACGGGGGTGCGGATTCGGGCCAATCCTGCAAATCTGTGGCAGTCGCGTCCGGCAACCAAGGCGGATCTCTCCCTGAAGGACGTCTCGTTTTTCCGCGCGCTGAGGGAGATTTGCGGCTTGGGAGGCCTGCAAGTCTCCGGCGTGGACCGCGATCTGATGGTCATGGCGGGCGGCGGCCGCTTTGGTCTGCTGGGCGACGGGCCGATCAGCGACAACGGAGGGTTGATGGTGATAGGCCAGCGCATTCACCGTGCGCACACGGCAGACCTTCAGACCGGAGAGATACGCCGTAACTGCGCGTTCAGCCTAACGCTGTTCATCGATCCCCGGTTGAGGGTTGTCGCGTGGAAGCCGATGGTGGTGAGCGAGGCTCGCGATGACCAGGGCAGGAACATCATCGGTCCCACTTACGCATCGCCCGCTGTCGAGCGATACACCGAGGCCATCGCCTGGCAGATCAACCAGACCGTCAGCCTGACGCCGGCCACACGCACCGGCGGCGTCATTGCCAAATTCAAGGGTTACCTGCCGGCCGTCCTGGCCCTGAGAACCACGTCGATCACGATAGACGATCCCTTGACCCGCAAACAACATAAGCAGGAGGCCGCCCCATTTACGGTGGAGTTGCTGGAAATGAAGGACCAGCGGCCCAATCAGACCCCCAAGACGTATCAAGTTGATCTGGCGCTTCATTGCCGCGACAAGACTGACCTGCCGGCATTCGAGCTTGGTCGGTTGGTCCAACTCGTGGACGCCAAGGGGGTTCCTCTGATGCGGCAACGGTTCCAGGCCACGAAGACCGCCTGGGCCGACGGCCGCGCGCAGGTAACCCTGATCTTCAATCAGCAGACGAACCTCGGTGAACAGATTGGTCCGCCGACGAAGCTGATCGTTGAGGTTCCCGTGGAATTGCGCGAGGTCGGACTGCCGTTCGAGTTTCGAGAGCTGGCTTTGCCCTGAGGCGTCGTGGCCATTGTTCAATGCGTTGAGAGGTCTTCTCCCGCAAGTCGCTGTATGACACGGTGGAGCGCCTGGGTTCCCGCACGGCCGTCGCCCGCGGCCTGGGCGGCGGTGAAAAACTGATGCACCAGCGACGACGCCGGCAACGCCACGCGCGCTTCCTGTGCCGCCTGCATCACCAGCCTCAGATCCTTCTGCATCAGATCAATCATGAATCCCGGCGCGTAATCGTGACGCACCATCCTCGGCCCGAGGTTAAGCAATTGCCACGATCCCGCCGCCCCGCCTCCTACGGCGGCGATGGTCTTTTCCAGATTCAATCCGCATTTCCCCGCGAAGGTCATCGCCTCGCACACGGCCAGATTTGTCACCGACACCAGCACCTGGTTGACAAGCTTGGTCAATTGTCCCGTTCCCGGTCCGCCGCAGTGGACAATGACCTTGCCCATGCATTCCAGCAGCGGCCGGACCCGTTCAAATGCGGCGGCGTCTCCGCCGACCATGATCGACAGCGTCGCGTTGCGCGCACCGACATCCCCACCCGACACCGGCGCATCCAGCAGTGTCACTCCGCGCGCCCGGCACGTCGCGGCCATGCGCCGGGTGGCGGCTGGGCTGATGGTGGAATGATCGACGATCAGCGCGCCGGCCTTCGCTGCGGAAAGAACACCGGCGTCGCCGAGCACCACCGCCTCCACATCGGGGGTGTCGGGAACGCACACGAATGTCGCCTCGGCTCCGCGCGCCGCTTCGGCTGGAGAGTCCGCCCATTTCGCCCCGCGGTCCAGAAGTGCCTGCGCTTTGGCTTTCGTGCGGCTGTGCAGCGTCAGGTGGTGCCCCGCCGACATCAGATGTTCAGCCATCGGCAGACCCATGATCCCCATTCCAATAAACGCGAGTGTCTGTGCCATAGACGCATTGTACCCGCTCAATGGCATCGTTCCGCCATCTCGTTGGTACTAACGTCTGGTACAGGTTGCAAAGGAGAAGTCGGCCATGAATCATGGAGTTGCCTGGGCCCTCGTCGCGGTGCTCGTTGTCTCGTCTCCAGCGGCGTTTGCGGCGGACTGGCCCTGTTGGGGTGGTTGCGACAGCCGCAATACCGTTTCCGATGAACGCAATCTACCGGAGTCCTTCGACCCGGGTGAAAAGCGCACAGCCGGCGGCGGCGGCGATCCATCCAGCGCGCGGAATATCCGCTGGACCGCCCGGCTCGGCAGCGCCGCCTATGGCAACCCGACCATTGCCAACGGACGGGTCTTTGTCGGCACCGACGACAAACTTGTTGATGAGGATTCCCGCCTCACTCGCACGAAGGCCGGAATGCTCCAGTGCCTGGACGAGAAGACCGGCCAGACGCT
>CAYSSA010000026.1:17119-25004 GCA_964433485.1 uncultured Tepidisphaeraceae bacterium
AACTGGTCACGCCCCGGCGCAGCGCCAATTGGCCCGGGGCGCTCTATGGCCAGCAACACCTGGGAACCTGCTCGTCGCCCGCTGTCGACGGAGATCGCGTGTATATCGTCACCACTGCCTGCGAAGTGTTGTGCCTGGACGTGCGAGGGCTGGCCAACGGCAATGACGGCCCGTTCACCGATGAAGCGCAGTACATGGTCGGGGCCGGCGGCACGCCGGTGAAACTCGGCGAGAAGGACGCCGACATCATCTGGAAGTACGACCTGATCAACGAAGCGGGCGTCCGTCCGCATGATGTTCCAAGCTGCTCGCCGCTCATCCACGGCGACGTGCTTTATGTCGGCACCTCAAACGGTGTGGACAAGCCCCATGAGAAAATGCTCGCCCCGGATGCCCCGGCCTTCATCGCCCTGGACAAACGCACCGGTCGGCTCCTGGCCCGCGAAAACATCGGGCTGAGTTCCCGGCAGTTCCATTGCCAGTGGTCCTCACCATCGCTGGGCAAGGTCGGCGACAAGACCCTGGTGTTCCTCGGCGGCGGCGACGGCATCTGCTATGCCTTTGAAGCGCTGAGTGCCGTGCCGGACAAGCCTGTGGATCTCAAGCTGGTGTGGTCCTATGACTGCAATCCGCCCCACTACCGCCTGCGCGACGGCAAGCCGATCCGCTACAATGACGGCGATAAACGCAAGTCCAGAAGCCCCAACAAGAACGACGGAACCTACATTGGCCCAAGCGATATCATCGCCACCCCGGTTTTCGACAAGGGTCGGATCTACGTGGCCATCGGCCAGGATCCGGCCCATGGCCGGGGCAAAGGCATACTGCACTGCATCGACGCCTCGAAAACTGGCGACATCACTGCTTCTGGAAAGATATGGAGTTATGACGGCATGGACCGCACAATCGCGGACGCCACCGTTGCAGAGGGCTTGGTGTACATTCCCGACATTGCCGGGCGGTTGCACTGTCTCGACGCCGACACCGGCAAGCTGTATTGGGTCTTCGAAAGCGGTGCGGAAACCTGGGGTGGCGTGCTCGTGGCCGATGGGAAGCTCTACTGGGCCAATACGCGGGAAGCCTTCGTCATGGCCGCCGGTCGGGAGATCAAGCTCATCTCCCGTGTGCGCCTGCCTTCTTCCGCCTACAGCACACCCGTCGTGGCCAACGGCGCCATCTACCTCGCATCGCAGAAATATTTGTGGGCGATCGGCCGCCAGTGAGCGGATGGCGAATCGTTATGCCGTGCGCAGTGTGAACAGCGTAATCTCCGGGCGGCAGCGAAACCTCGCCCGGCGCCGAAAGCCGATACCCCGGCTGACATACAGCTTGCAGCGTCCGACCTCAAACAACCCCATGTCGTATTCCTGGTGTTTCTGCGGCACCATGATCGACTCGATGAACGGCAGGCGAATCTGCCCGCCGTGGCTGTGACCGGCCAGCACCCATTTCGCACCGGCCCTTTCCAGCGCAAAGACCGAATCGGCGTTGTGCGTCAGCGCAATCGCAGGCTCCTCTTCGGGGACGGATGCGAACGCCTCGGCCGTGGAGAATCGGCCGGTCCACCAGTCCTCCATGCCGACAATCCAGAGTCGCTGCCCGCCTCGCTCGATTGGCCAGGCTTGGTTGCGCAGGATACGGATGCCTTTGGCGGCGAGCTTTTCCGCCAGCACCCTGGCAACCACATCGCTCGACCATGTTTCCCATGTCTCGGCATAGTCGTGGTTGCCGAAAATCCCCAATACCGGACCGCGCAGCAGTGATGCCGCATCGACGGCCGCATCAACATGCGCAAGTCCGTGCGTGACGAAATCGCCGGTGATCACCGCCAGGTCGTAAGGCAGCAGGGCAGCCCGCGACAACTCTCGGCGCAAATACCACACCGGCGTGCCGCAATTGGTGTGGAAGTCGCTCACATGCAGAATGCGAAAGCCCTCAAACGCCGACGGCAAGTTCGGTATCGGCATCGGCAACTCGACCAGTTCCAGGTCAAATGGCGCCCGAAAGAAGGAATGCCCCAACGTGGCTACGGCAAATCCCGCCGTGCCCATGGCATTCAGACATGAGCGCACATGAGCCCAAAACGCCCGTGGTCGGCGCGGCGGCGTGAATGTAAAGCGATCATCCTGCTGCACGTTGCGGGGATTATGCCCGGAACGACCGCGCGACGCCATGTTGTGTGAGCAATAGGTTTTATCAAGTTCGGCCGACGCGGGATTCGCCACGCCGGGGTCGATTGAATCACGCCCATGGCGTCGCACTCCCTCCGCTATAGAATACCTCGCTTATGATGCGATGGACTCTCGCGTGTCTCCTGTTAGTTCTGGCCGGTTGTTCTGCGACCGGGCCAAACACGGAAATTGCCGCGCTTCCGGCCGATTTGCAGTTGTTGCCGGTCCGCGGTCCCTGGGAGAATCTGGCGGGCGGGTTACGCATGCGGCTGTGCGTGGACCGCACCATTGCGGAGGAAACGGGCATCATTCGCGCGGCGCTGTTGATGGAGAATACCTCCGCCACCGCGGTTTCACTGGAGGCACTGGACAACAAGCAGTCGTTGTGCATCTGGGGTGTCGACAACCTGTTCTTTGGCGAATCCACGCCTGGCCGCAGCCTGTCGCTGGCCCCGAAGCAGACCTGGGTATCACCGATGATCGAGATCAGCATGCCGGCCGGCGCGCCACGCCGGCTGATCCGCGCCCAGCTCACCACGCGATCGATCGACGCTTTCGCGTCCATTCCCATTACGGTTACTCCGGCTCGTTGGGGCGAACCAGCGGCCGGCTTGCGGTTGCGGCTGTCGATGGACCGCGAGCGATACGCCGCCGGCGAGGCCGCCGTGGCCAGGCTCTTCCTGCACAACACGACCGATCAGCCCGTCAATGTGCATCCGCTGGACCATGCCAGCCGCAAGCAGGATTCGTTGCGGGAGCGAATCACGCTCTCATACACGACGATCGATCAGACCGTCGTTCCGCTGGGGCCCGGTGGATTTGTCGCCATTCCACTCGGCGAGCCGCTGCTGTTGGCGCCGGGACGATACAAGCTGCAGGCCGTGATCGAATCCAGGGAATTGTCGGCCGATCACCCGATCGCCTGGTTCGGCACATTGGTCTCCAACGAGGTGGAGATCGTGGTGGAGTAAGCGCGCCCCTGGGGCGGGCAATGAAAGGAGATGCCCGCCGTGGCGGCGGGCATCTGTTCACTGTCCTGAATTCGAAAAACGCACGTCCAGGATCAATAACCCGCTCACGCTCCCCACTCCGTGTGGAAAGTTCCGGCCTTGTCGGTGCGCTCGTACGTGTGAGCGCCGAAGTAGTCGCGCTGCGCCTGGATCAGGTTCGCCGGCAGACGGTCTCGACGATAGGCGTCATAGTACGCGAGGCTTCCGCTGAACGCCGGCGTGGGGATGCCATTGGCGATCGCCGTGGTGATGACACGCCGCCACGCATCCTGACGCTGGTTGATCGCATCCTTGAATCGCTTGGCCACCAGCAGGTTGGCCAGTTTCGGTTCCTCGGTGAAGGTCTTCATGATTTCATCGAGGAAGACCGCGCGGATGATGCAGCCGGCCTTCCAGATGCGGGCAATCTCGACCATGTTCAGGCCATAGCCGAACGCCTTGTCGGCCGCCGCCAGCATGGCATAACCCTGGGCGTACGAGCAGATCTTCGAGCAGTAGAGCGCCGAGCGCACATCCTGAATGAACGCTTTGAGGTCGCCCTTGAACAGAGCCGGCTTGGGACCGGTGAGCTGCGGGGCGGCTGCCACCCGCTGATCCTTCACCATCGAAATGTTCCGGGCATCAACGGCTGCGGTAATGGTCGGAATCGCCACGCCAAGGTCCAGCGCCGTCTGCGTCGTCCACTTGCCGGTGCCCTTGGCGCCGGCCTTGTCGACGATTAACTCCACCAGCGGCTTGCCGGTGTCCTTGTCGGTGTAATTGATGACCTTGTGGGTGATCTCGATGAGGAAGCTCTTGAGGTCGTTGCCCTGGTTCCATTCCGTAAAGACATCCTGAAGCTGTTTGTTGTTCAGGCCGCCGACGTGCTTAAGCAGATCATATGCTTCGGCGATAAGCTGCATGTCGCCGTACTCGATTCCGTTGTGCACCATCTTGACAAAGTGCCCAGCGCCCTTGGAACCGCAGTACGACACGCAGGGCCCCGAGTCGCTCTTGGCGGCAATCTTGGTGAGGATGGGTTCCAGGTGCTTGTAGGCCTCCATGTCGCCGCCGGGCATGATGGCCGGACCCCAGAGCGCGCCTTCCTCGCCCCCGGAGACGCCCATACCGAAGAACTTGATGCCGGTCCCTTCCAGCGCCGCCACTCGCCGCTCGGTGTCGGTGAATAGCGAGTTGCCGCCGTCGATCAGAATATCACCCGGCTGCAACAGCGGCTTGATCTCCTCGATCACGCCATCGACCGGCGCGCCGGCCTTGACCATCATCAGAATCCGCCGCGGCCGCTCCAGCAACTGCACGAACTCCGCCAGCGTCCTGCCGCCTTTGGCGTTCTTGCCTTTGGCCAACTCGTTGATGAACTGCTCCGTCTTGGAATAGGTGCGGTTGTAGACCGCGATGGGAAACCCGTTTCGCTCGATATTGAGCGCGATGTTGCGACCCATCACATCCAGACCAATAACGCCAAATGCCTGTCCTGCCATAATCGTTGTCCTCGTTGAAAGAGCGGGTATTTTGGGTTTTTGTGACCGTTTGGCAAGTGGGCAAGCCACGTTGGCCCATCGGTATCTACCGCCAGGGCCCACCCGCGGACCACTTCTGGCCGAAGCCACCATCCCTGTGGATGGTATCGGCCATCGGCCAAAGAAAGTCGGTCAAGGCTTTGGCGACGGTCTGAAGCGTCGGAGGTTTGGCAACCAACCGGGGTGTACGACCGTTGACGGCGGGCTTCCAACTCTTTCGGTCGATGGCGACCCAGACTTCCTGCGGTATTTGCGTAGTCAGTTCGTGCAGCGCCAGAGCAGACCCGAGGCAGATGACGCCGTGTGGCGCCCGTTTGCACGCTTCTGCGAGGCTGTGGTGTCAGGTGACTTCAGTGCCACCAGGAATGTAGGTGCCCCGCCCCGACTTATGGACCTTACCCTGCTGCTTGAGAATGCGGAGATACTACCGGGGAATGCCGTGCCTGGCGAGGTCGCGCGGGCGAAGTACACCGGCTTCTCGTACCAGTCGAAGGGCCTTGTCGGCGTTGCTGGCAGTCATGCCGATTTTTTACATTACCTCGGCAAATCTGACGATATGCCGAGGTAATGTAAATATCGAATCAGAAACCTCAGCGGACGAGGAAGAGGCTACTGTTGTCGATGATTGTTCTCTTCGTTCCGCAAAACGCGTAGCGCAAGGGATCTCCTACCTCTGCACCCGAGCCGAGCCGCCTTTGGCGAAGGCTTCGACTTCGTCCAGCTTGGCCATGGTGACGTCGCCGGGGAACGTGGTCAGCAGCGCGCCATGGGCCCAGCCCAGACGCAGGGCGTCTTCGGGCGAGCGACCGGCGATCAGACCGTAGATCAGCCCGGCCGCGAAGCCGTCGCCGCCGCCGATGCGGTCGATCACATCGAGCTGGCACGTTGGGCTGACATACTTCTGGCCGTCGAGCCAGAGGACGGCGGCCCAGTCGTGGCGGTTGGTCGAGTGAACCTCGCGCAGCGTGGTGGCCACCAGCTTGATGTTCGGATGCTGTGCCACAACTTTTTCAATGAGCTGGAAGAACGTCTCCGGGTCGAGCTTGCTCTCGGACTTGCTGCTCACTTCCGGTCCCTTGATCCCCAGGCCCTTTTGCAGGTCTTCCTCGTTGCCGATGAGTGCGTCGACATTGCTCACGATCTTCTTGATGACCTGCACGCCACGCTCGGCACCGCCGGCCGCCGCCCAGAGCTTGGCGCGGTAGTTCAGGTCGAACGAGTTGATCGCCCCGGCCGCCTTGGCCGCCTGCATGCCTTCGATGATGACGTCGGACGTGGTCGGTGACAAAGCCGCGAAGATGCCACCCGAATGGAACCATCGCACGCCGGCGGCAAAGATGCTCTTCCAGTCGAAATCACCGGCCTTGAGCATGGCGCCGGCCTCGTTGGAGCGGTTGTAGAACACCACCGGCGCTCGTACGCCCTGACCCCGGTCACTGTAGACCGTTGCCATGTTCGGGCCACGCACGCCGTCATGATCAAACCACTTGTAAAACGGCGTCACACCCATTTCACGCACACGGGCCTGGATCATCTCCCCGATCGGATACTTCACCATGGCCGTCGCAATGCCGGTCCTAAGCCCGAAGCAGTCCGACAGATTGGCGGCCACATTGTACTCGCCACCAGAGACGTGAATGTCCAGCGATCGAGCCTTGCGAAACGGGATCACTCCCGGATCCAGACGGTGAACCAGCGCCCCCAGTGAAAGAAAGTCCAACGCACACGAATCCTTGCGAATGTTCAGGCCAGCCATGTCGACTCCAGAAATAAAAAGACACCGATGTGCTTCACCTGGCCGTTGTGGAGCAGGCTTTCAGCCTGCCTTGTGCGGCCTGTCGGGCCTCTCCACGCTGGGCATGTGAACCACACCAAGAAACCGCTCAACTCAGTCACCACCGCACCGGGGGACAGTCTTGCGGCAATAGCCGAGTTGTACACACCCCATTGCTGGACTGCAACAGTGGCACGCAGAAGCCAACCTGCCTGAGACTCTGGCGGTGACAGGCACAATATACGGATCGGATATCCTGTAGCCCGCGCGTCAGATCGAGACCAGGCCCCTTCAGAAGGCCCGCATGTAACTCATTTTGGGATAGCAGGTTAAAGAACTCGGCGTGGTCGAAATTCCCTTGCCGGGGAAAATTTGCTCAAGCCCGATACGAGGCTCGTCCGATAAATTACTGTCGGTCAGTACTGAGCCCGGATGTGGATATCCGGGCTGATGGTGAGAGCTTAACCTCCATGGAAGGAGTGATCCTGTGAAGAAACTAATGGCGATCGGCGTGTTGGTGGTTGCAGGAATGGCTGTTGGATGCAGCTCAGGCAAAAAGGACGACAAGAAGGCGTCGGTTGAATACGCGCCTCCACCGGTGGCTCCGGTGCATGATACGATGCCCGTGACACCAGTGGCGACCGCCCCGGTGGGCAACGCCGCAGTGCAGCCTGTTGGTTACGAGCGACCCGCGCCCGCCAATTATCCTGCGCCGGCGCCCACTGGCGGAACGAAGTATGTCGTCAAGAAGGGCGACACCCTCTGGAGCATCGCCCAGCGGACCTACAACGACGGCCAGCAGTGGAAGCGTATCGTCGCCGCCAATCCCAACATCAAGGGCGAACGCGTGATGGTCGGCCAGACCATCATCCTGCCTTGAGCGGATTGATAACTTCAACAAAGGCAAACGGATCGGCGCGGCGCGCCGATCCGTTTCTTGCTTGGTTTACGTAAGGCGGTCGCGGTTCATCCGCCTATTGTGGTCCGGGCTTCCAAGCTGCAACCGGCAAGCTGGAAGCCTTGGCCAACGGGACCCCCCTCGCCTGCACGTCATTGATGGTCGGCAGGCTTTACGCCCTTGCGGAAGGTGCCGAAGCCCATTGGCAGTGCCTTATATTCGCCAACGATGTCCACCTTGGCCTTATTGGGGATCTTGTCCTCCAGCCCGACGGCCCAGTAGACGCCGTTGACCAGCAACCGTCGGAAGCCTTCACTCTCGAAGTCCTTGGCGCAGCCCATGGTCGAGGTGAACACCCGTGCGGGTTTGCCGCCGACGTCGTGGGTCTTGGTCCAGGCAATCGGCATCATGGGGTTGTTCTTCGCGTCGGTCAGGGGCTTGCCTTTGGCGTCCATATTCTCGATCACCTGGCCGAGCATGACGGGAACGCAGCCGTCCGGCTGGGGAAGGCG
>CAYSSA010000026.1:25018-26511 GCA_964433485.1 uncultured Tepidisphaeraceae bacterium
CATCGGACGGACCCCAGACGTCCTCGCATCCGCGAACGATCGGGTTGTTTTCCTGTCCCGGTGCGGGAACGCCCCGCTGCGACTGCGAGCCGTGTTTACCATGGTGGTTGATCCAGGTCTCGCCCAGAACGCGCCGGCCGAAACCATCCTCCCAGCCCGCTACCTTGGATTTCCAGTCATAGCAGACGTAGTCGCCCTTGGGAATGCGAAAGGCATGCGTCGCCGTGCGGATTCCAATCACTGGTTTGCCCGCCTTGAGGTAGCCGTCGATATGCTTCATCTGCTCATCGGGCAGATTCCGGAATCGCGTCATGATGACCATGAGATCGGCCGACGCGAGGGCTTCCAGCCCGGGAATGTTGTCAAGAACGGTCGGCTCGATGTCGCCGGTCTGTTTATTGACGGCGAAAAGGACGGTGCATTTGAAACCGTGGTGCCGGGCAAGAATCTTGCCGAGCTGCGGACACATCTCTTCCGAACGGTATTCCTCGTCGCCCGAGATGAGAACGACGTGCTTGCCCTTTCCGGGCCCATCGCCGCCTTCATAGACAACAAACGGGTCGGCCGCGCTCGCCGGAAAGGCCATCAGGAAGGAAGCAACGATAAAGGACAGCACTCTGCGCATGAGATTCCTCGTGAACCGGCCGCGGCCACAGCCCCGGCACGCGCCGGCATTTGACCATGGCCATCCAATGCCAATACCGGGTACCGGGCAGCGTGTTGGATGCAGGATGCAACCCGAACTTCAGACCTACTAGTCCTTTGTGCTTGACAGGTCGCCCCTCGTCCCCTAAGTTGCCCCCTCCAATACCGCCCTGGAAAAAGCGGCCGGGGCGCGCATGAAGACAGTGCGAGTCGGGATCGGACCCGAACCGCGCGACACTGCAATACACGCTGAAAGGAGCATAGTCATGGCTGCTGTTAAGGTTGCAATCAACGGTTTCGGGCGCATCGGACGCATGGTCTTCCAGGCTCTGTGCGATCAGGGACTTCTGGGCAAGGTCATCGACGTTGTCGCCGTCGTCGATATCTCCACCGACGCCGATTACTTCGCCTATCAGATGAAGTACGACTCGGTCCACGGCAAATTCAAGCACGAGGTTGCCACTGAGAAGAGCAATCCGTCGCTGGAAGAGAACGACACCCTCGTGGTCAACGGCCAGAAGATCAAGTGCCTCATGGCCGTCAAGGATTTGGCTACCCTGCCGTGGAAGGCCATGGGCGTTGACTATGTGATCGAATCGACCGGTCTGTTCACCGAGAGCGAGAAGGCCAAGGGCCACATCGCCGCCGGCGCCAAGAAGGTCATTATCTCCGCTCCGGGCAAGGGCGAAGTCAAGACCATCGTCATGGGCGTCAACGAGAATGAATACGATTCGGCCAAACACAACATCGTCAGCAATGCAAGCTGCACGACCAACTGTCTCGCTCCGGTCGTACATGTTCTGCTCAAGGAAGGTTTCGGGATCGAGACCGGCCTGATGACCACGGGC
>CAYSSA010000027.1:0-6060 GCA_964433485.1 uncultured Tepidisphaeraceae bacterium
CTCAAATCCCGCAGATGCTGAGTGGCGCCGAACATCGCCGTAGCGCCGGGTTCCAGCCGCAGGGCCAGATTCGCCCCAGCCGCGCCGGCATCACGCGACATTTCAATTCCTCCGGCCATCACCACTATGCCCGCGCCGGCCTCATGGGACTGCGGACCGGAGATCTTCAGCACCGCGCCGCCCGATTTATGAACCGTGCCGCCGCCGACAATAGCGAATGGCCCGGACAACTCCAGGAATCCGGACTCCACCTGCACGTCGCCACCCGTCGAATGCACGGGCGTGTTGATCAAGCCCTGCCCCATCAGGACGCCCCCGTATAATTCGATGGAAGTCGCCCAAATCGTCGCGTGGTTGGCCACAAAGATGCCCGTCTGCCAGACCGTGATCGGACCGGCCGCGGTCAAGGACGCCGGAGAATTCGTTCCCTGCACCACCAACATTCCAGCGCCCCGCGGGCTGCCTCCATCCCCGCCGACGTACACCGCGCCGGTTGAAGTCAGGCTTCCCCCTCCATCCACCACCAGCGTTCCCGAACCCGTTGCGGCACTGCCTACAAATACGTTGCCCACCTGCGCCGATGCACCGTCCTGCACCAGAAAGCCGCCCGTTCCCTCGACGCCCACATGCAGCGCCCCGGACACGCGCAACGAAGTCCCCGCATCCGTCAATGTCAGCAACCCTTGTGCTTCCGGCCGCGCCGTCCCCAGCGACAGGCTTCCTCCGACCTCCATGACACCCCCGGCGACCTGCAACAGGGCGCCGTCGCCGCCATAGCCGATCACGGCCGAGTCGTTGACGACCAACTTCGCGGCAACATCGCCCGTCCCCAGGCCTGCCACCAACACATCGCCGAATCCGCCGCCGGCAATGCCATCGCCCGCCACAAACAGCTTGTCAGTGATGACCTTGCCCCCGCTGATGACGTCCAGCCGCCCGGTGGCGCCGGACTTCTGCCCCACATGGATGCTCCCCTGCTGGGTCCAGACCGACCCGGCATCCATCACTTCGACCAACCCGACGCCATCGTGTCCGATAATCGTCATTGAATCCGGTGACGAACCGGTCACCAGCAGAGTCGGACCATCGCCCGCGCCCTGGGCCAGGGAAATGCTCCCGTTGCCCGCGCCACCGGTCCCGATGATCAGATTGCCCGTGTTGGTCCACGAGCTCTCGCCGTCCATCAACACCGATCGGTCGGTCTCCGTCACCCCATCGGGCGGCGCCAGGGGGGAGCGGCTGCCGATCACGGCTTGCTGGCTTGTCAGCGTCGACCCAGGCGACAGCGCCAGGATTCCCACGCCACCAGCGCTGACCTCCAGCAGCGACTGCACCACCACCGACGAACCCGACAGCGACACGACCGCAACGCCGTCGCCGGTCAAGGCGCCGGCCGCGCTGCCGCCGACCGCCATGGCGCCCGCCTGAATGCTCGCGCCGACGATATCGGCATCACACGGCTCACTCAGCCCGAAATAAAGCCCGTCGGCCACCGTCAGGGACGCGCCCAGCCCCATGGTCAATGTGTAATAGGGATCACCCGAACCGAAGACAGCCGTGCCGGCACTGACCAGTGCGCCCTCTGCGATGTCCATTGACCCCTTGCCGGCGAGACCGACCGCCATCACTCCCCCAACCGTCAGAGAAGCGCCGGTCCCGACGCTCACATAAGCGTCGGAGCCTTCGGCCAGCCCAGCGATCATCTGCTGACAACTCACGGATGCCCCATCATCCAGAAACAACCACCCTTGTCCGGCCGAGCCCAGGGTCAATGTTCCGTTGGCGGTCCATGTGCTGGCCGGAAACATCTGCATGATGCCCATGCTGCCTGCCTGCTGACCCAACAGGGCGTCGTTGCTGACGAGTTTCCCCGAGAACTGAAGCAGCGCCAGCGAGTTTCCGCCAATCAACACCGACGGACCGGTCTCGGGCGGCATGGTCAGGCTGTATGTCACATCGCTGGAACTGAGCGTGAGCATGGGCGTGTTGGCTTCCACAATCAGCTGCTGATTGATGACGGAACTGGTCATGCGGATGTTGGACTCATTACCAGGAGCCCCGATGCGAACCGTGTCTCCCGAACCGGGAGGCACGCTCGCGGGATCACCGCCGACCGTCCAGTTGCTCGGCACGTGGAAGCTCTGAGCGGTCGCGCTCTGAGGATTCACCCATTGGTAATCAGCCGCCAATGCCGGCCGGGCCAACAGGCCCAACAACGCAACCGCCGCCCGCCTGGATAGTCTTTTATAATGCATGACCGTTGCCGTCCTCTTCCGCTTTAGCCGCTGGCCCGGAATTACTAATCGTTATACTGGACGGCAAACAATGGCCTGTCAAGAAAAACTTCCGATAAACCGTAAATTACGTGGATGATTACAAGTTGCTGAAATTCAAGACTTTAGGGCGCGCCTTGCCACCCAGACAAAGTCCACCACCAACGGCTTGAGACCCCTTCGACCATCCGGTCCGATCAGAGTCGGCGATCATGGATCCCAACCCGCTTGCCTGAAATGACTTGGAAGCCGGCGCCAAACGACCCATTGTCAGGTCAAGGCCAGTCTGTGTATTATCAGGCGTACTGGCGATCACATTCATGCTTGGCACGCTGGCGGACGATGCAAATAATGGCCGGTTGCGTTTTCTGGGCGAATCAGCCTGCAAGAAGGCATTGACGAACGCTGTATGACGACGTTCATTGAATCCTGTGTGGAGACGGTTACCGATTCGGCCAGGTTGGTCGAACGGACCAGCCGCAGTCGGCCGCGCGCCGCCCGCTTGCTGCGCATCCTGCGGGAGAAGCGTGACATTCTGGTCACGACCCACGTTCATCCGGATCCTGACGCCTTGGCCTCGTGCTATGCCATGGCGACCCTGCTCAAGGCTCGCCTGCCTGCTGCCAATGTATCCATCTCGGTCAAAGGCAAGATCGGGGGAGGCTATAATGCGGCGTTTCAGACCGAAACGAACATGAGGTTTGTGCCCTGGGACGACCAGCGGCTCCTGGAGTACGATGCCGTCATCCTATTGGATGTGCAGCCCGGACTGAGCTTTTCGCCCCTGCCGAACGAGGTGTCCCCCATCGCCGTCGTGGACCACCACCGCACGCGTGGCGGCAGGATGCGTATTCCCTTTCATGATGTACGCACCGATGTCGGCGCCACTTCCTCCATCCTTTTCTCCTACCTGATGGATATGGAGGTCGATATCCCATCGGATCTGGCGGCTGCGCTTCTTTTCGCCATCGAAACCGATCTGGCCGGAGCCGCCGGCAAGCCCGGCGACCTCGACAACATGGCGCTGTCAAGCCTTACGCTGCTGGCCGATACCCACCGTCTATATCGGATGCGCAACAGCCCGCTTCCCCTGGCCATTTACAACGCCGTTCGCGATGCGCTGGTGAATGCCACGGTCTACGACCAGGCCATGATCACGCATATCCGCAACATTGAGTCCCAGGAAACGCCCGCCGTGGCGGCCGACTTCCTGCTGCGCTATGAGCAGGCGCAATGGGTTCTGGTTACCGCTCTCAGCGGCAAGAACATGGTGATGAGCCTGCGGACCCGGTCCGAGCGCTTTACGGCCGCCGATCTGATGCGCAAGATCATCGGCCGACTCGGCGAAGGAGGCGGTCACCGCACCAAGGCCGGCGGCTCGATACGCCTGGCGAGCGGCAACGACAGCGAGATCGAAACGATCCGCCGCAAGCTCAGGCAGCGTATGCTCCGTGCCCTGGGAATTTCTGCCGCCACACTCGGCCAGCGCCTGGTGAGCGAAGAATAGGCCGGACAGCGCATCAACACACCGCGTCGGCAGGCTTCCGGCGGATGATTCCATTCATTTGTCGCCCATTCAAGTACAATGGTATCAACCATTGCCATTCATAAAGGGATGCTTGGCCGCAGCCGCTCAGGACCGATCTCGGTTCCGCCAATACAACATCCGGTCGTGCTCGATTACAATTCGGTACATGTTGCTCGGAGGTCCCTCCATCTCAGTCGTTGCATCGGCACTCTCGACCGATGCGCGCGCCGTTGCCCGCGCAGCTCGCGCGTGCGGTTTTTCAGGAATCCAGTTCCCGGTCCAATCAGGCATGATTGACCTGAACGATCTCTCCGTATCAGGCCGCCGGGATTTTCGCCACATGCTGGCCGCCAATGCGCAGACCCTTGAATCGCTGCTGGTTGATGTCGGCGTAAAGGGATTGATGCCGGATGGCGATGTGGATCGCGCCCTCGCCAGGCTCGACAAGGCTATGGAAACCTCGGCTGGCCTGGGTTGCCGATTGGTCTGCGTGGATATCGGTCCGCTGCCGGAGCCTCCTGCGGAAACCAGGCCGCGAAAAGCCATCACTCAGAACGAGGCGGGAATCATCATCGTTCCAACGACCTCGCCGCAAGAGGCGGCGCGGGGACAGGACGATGAGGCGACGAGGCGACAGGCTGGCGCGGACGATTCGGGATCCGGCGTGCGAAACTCGGCGCTGGCCCATATCGACGCCGCCATGGTCGATCTTGGTCGGCGGGCGGATCGATACGGCGTGCATCTGGCGTTCCGTTCGGAACTGGCCTCGCTCGCCGCGTTGGCCCGCGTGTTTCGGACGGCCAACTGCCCCTGGTTCGGCTGGGATTTGGACCCGGTGGCGCTGCTCCGCGATGGCTGGGGGATTGACGAGGCGTTTTCGAGGCTGGTTCCGGTTCTGCTCCATGCGCGTGTGCGAGATGCGGTTACGGGTCACGCGAGGTTTACGAAACCGGCCCCGGTCGGGCAGGGATCGACGGACTGGCTTGGGTTGCTGGGCCGATTGGAAGAGTCAGGCTATCGAGGTTGGCTGTGCGTCGATCCGACGGAACTGACCGACCGCATCGCCGCGGCGCAGGCGGCAGTCGCTTTTCTGCGGGCAACGGCGAAATGAGAGGACAGGCGATCCAATGACAAGTGGGCCGCGAATGATGATGGATTTCGCCGTCCACCACTGGGCGTCGCTTACGCGGTTGCATCCTCGTTCCCAGGGCCGGATTCGAAGTATCGGCTGCCTCTGCCTGATTGTGTTCTGTTTCGCCGCGGCGCCGACCACGCGTCCGGTCGGCGCGCGGATCCTCCCCATCGAGCCGGCCGAAAAGGACTTCTTCGCCAAACGGCTGGATTACGACGGCATTCCCATTAAAGCGCCGGCCGTGGTGGCCGATGAGGCGCTTTTCGAGGCCTACCAGCGCCTTGAGATGCTCCTTGGCAAGTTGCCGGCGGTGCGGGGGAAGTTGCGCCAGGCGAGGGCTGAGTTGCACATCATCGGTCGCGATCAGGTCACCTCGGATCTGCCCGAGTGGCGACATATGAAGGGCAAGCCGTTCGACGGCAGCCTGACCATAGACCAGCGCACCAGGGGCATGGGGGGACGGCTGGTTTCCTGCGGCGAGGAAAACCTGCTGCGTCTGGAAAAAGACCGCTACCGCGGCCGAGACATCTGCGTCCACGAGTTCGCCCACTGCATATTCCAGTATGGCGCCGGCGAGTCGGCGCGGAAGAAGTTCTGCGAGCAGCGTGAGCGTTCGCTGGCAGCGGGCCTTTGGGTCGGCTCATACGCGGGCAGCAACGAACACGAGTTCTTCGCCGAGTTGACCATGTGGTACTTCGGCACGCACGGCGACATGGGTATGAAGGGAAAGAAGCCGCGACCCGGTCCGGAGGGACTGAAAGAGTATGATCCCGCGGCATTTGCGCTGATAGAGGAATTCTACGGCCACAAGCCCGTTGATGGTGGGTGACGCGATCGGCGGCGCGCGGTCGCCATGGATCCCAATGCGGTTCACTCAGCGGAAGTGGCGGCCGCGGCATGGCTGACCGGCGTTGCGACTTGTTATGCGGCCGTGCTTCGGGCGCGGCCTCGAGGCCTGCGACCGGCCAGCATGGGCATCGCAGCGAACAGAACGAGCAATGCCGCCGGCTCGGGCACGGCGGCATATGCGACGGGGCGCGCGGATGCCACCGCGGCCGACTGGAGAATGGAGGCAAAAAGGGCGGCATCGGACACCGTCACTGCGCCATCGAGATCGATATCACCCT
>CAYSSA010000027.1:6070-10687 GCA_964433485.1 uncultured Tepidisphaeraceae bacterium
GTTGCGTTGGATCGCCCCATGTTGCCAATGATGTTGTAGTAGTCAGCCTGTGTCACCCGGCCGTCAAGGTTCACATCGCCCGCCAGAGCCGTAGTCAGGATGAACTGATTGAAGTCGATGCTATCCGAGATGGTCAGCCCCTGCCAGGAGAGCAGGTGAAGCTGAGTGTTGTCGAGAATGGCGACGGTCATGGCTTTATCGGGGTTGGCGATGGAGGCGGTCGAAATGATGCCCGCGACGCCACCCTGCCCGGCGACAACCAGGGATCGCAGGGTATCGTAGGCAATCCAACGGTCCCCGGTGAACTCGGTCACGAGGGAGTTGCCGCCAAGATCAAGCAGCGCCGTGGGATCCATGGACAGCTGCGCCGCCATGCTCGGGAAGTTGTCAGCGCGGGAGCGAAGCACCAACGAGGCCGCGGGCGCAAGCGACAACTCCTCCTGCCGCAGGAAGTCGGCCACCAGCGTGGCCCCGGTGGAGATTCGTGTTGTGCCCGTTCCATCGACGCCGGCCACCTCGTGCCAGCCAGAGGAAGCCACGAGTCCGGCCTGTGTGTCGGTGGTGACGGCGAGCCGGGCCGAGCCGAAATCGGTGGAGTTTCCCGCGCCGAGGGTGAGGGTGGCCTGGTCGCGCACGTGAACGGCTGCCAGCGAGTTGCCGATCGCCGCTGCCGACAAATTGTTCAGCACCAGGCTGCCACCGGCCTGACCATGAACTTCGAGCGTGGAGTTCCATTCGATCGACTCTGTGGCATTGAGGGTCACGGTGCCGGCGCCGTGATCGAGAACGCCGCCACCGTAGACTGTGAGGCCGGCGGCCGAAAGGCTGGATGAGGACAACCGGATGTGCCCGTCATCCACGAAGTCAAGTGAACGAACCGTCTGGCTCTGCCGCACATCGACTGAGCCGTCCATGATAGCAACGAGGCTGGACCTGGAGCCTATGTCTGTGTTAAGGACGAGTTTGCCCTCGTGGTAGATGCTCCAAAATTCAGAATAGGGTCCGGCGGCAACCGGCCCTTCAATGGTCACGTCTCCTGCGGTGGCGATGACATAACCGGCGGCGTTGTCGATCGTCCCGGTGAACCGAAGTGAACTGCCCGTCGCGGTGGCCAGCCAGAGGTAGCCTTGGGTCGTCAAACGGCCACTGACGACGGCCTGCCCAGGCGCGACGCCGCCGTAGCACATTATGTTATTCCACTGCCCACTGTCTGTTACCAGAATGTCCCGATCGAGCGTGCGCCCCGGCCTGATGGTCAGACTTGATTCGTCCAGAGAGCCAGTCGCGCCGAGCAGCACCCGCGAAGCCCCTCCGCCGACGGCACCGTCGCTATCCACGATCAGTTCGCCAGCCCGGATGGCCGTATCTCCGGAGTAGGTATTAACGTTTTGAAGAATCAGTTGGCCGTTGCCTGTTTTTACAATGCCGCCGCTTCCGGTAATAGCTTGTCCAACAAGGACATATGCGCCGGCATCATGTTCGAATCGAGCCTCAAGCGGAGCCACCGGTTCGGAGATGGTGATGGTGCGGCTTAGCCCTTCCACGATGGGCCCGAAGATAGCTCGATCACCGTCACTGAAGGGAAAAGTGCCAGACTGCCCGCTGATAGTCCAATGCGGCGAGGTGTGATTCCAGATTCCAGAGGTCACTGCCCATTTCAAATCCGCCCCGGCTGCATCCAAACCTATACCTAACAGCGTTGCGGCCATGAGGGGACAATACGACCTCCGCATTCCTGCTCTCCGAACCAGACTCAGCATAATCGCCTCCAATAAGACCTATATCTAACTGCAAGTCCGAGAATGGGCAATTGAAATCCGACGATCCTTATAAAATTTACCTGCCTCTTGCTCAGGAACCTAGTCAGAACCCATGGCAATGTGAAAATGGGTAAGATGTAGCGGGGTACAAGGAAATGGGCGGATACTCGGACGTGCTACGAATTTGAAGCACCTCCGGCGGCGTCTTCATTGCCATCAACGCGCTGCCGATTTAATGGCCGATGTGATCGTCAGGGCCATCCCGCGTCGGGACTGCGCCTGACACGGTCCGATAATCAAACTGGAGATATCGCATGTTCCCAAGCAACATCGGCAAGTTCGCACTGAAGACGGGTCTGGCGGCATTGCTCCTAGCCGGGGCCTCGGCGGCTCTGGCCGAACAGAAGAAGGTGCTGGTCATTGATGCTTACCACGAGGGATACAAGTGGAGCGACGACATTGTCAGAGGAGCCACGACGGTTCTCAACGGCAAGGCCGATGTGAAGGTGATCCACCTGGACACCAAGCGTAACAGCGCGGAAGACGCCAAGAAAGCGGCCGCCGAGAAAGCGAAGCAGGAGATCGAGACCTGGAAACCGGACGCGGTCATTGCCTGTGATGACAACGCGTCGAAGTACGTGATCGTTCCGTTTTTCAAGGACAGCAAGACGCCGTTCGTGTTCTGCGGGATCAACTGGGATGCGTCCGCCTATGGCTTCCCGTGCAGCAACGTGACCGGGATGCTGGAGGTGTCGGTCATGACCGCCGTGAAGGAACAGATGGCCAAGTACGCCAAGGGCGATCGCGTCGGCTTCATCGGAACGACGAACGAAACGGACCGCAAGGAGGCCGAGTTCCTGGACAAGAAGTTCGGCATCAAGGCGAACGCGAAGCATGTCAACACCTTCGATGAGTGGAAGGCGGCGTACAAAGAGTTGCAGGATTCGTGCGACTGGGTGTTTGTGGTCAACAACGCCGGCATCAAGGATTGGAACGATGCCGAGGCCAAGACCTTCGTGGCGGAGAACACCAAGGTGCCCAGCGCTTCCACACACGACCACATGGCGCCGTTTGTGCTGGTGACCTACGCCAAACTCGGCAGCGAGCAGGGCGAGTGGGCGGCGTCCACGTGCCTGGAGATCTTCGGCGGCAAGAATATCAAGGACATTCCCGTGGCCAGCAACCAGAAGGGACAGCTCTTCGTGAACATACCGCTGGCCGGCAAGCTCAACGCCCGCTTCCCGCTGGACACGCTGAAGATGGCTACACTCATCAAGGATTGACGTGATCGGCTTTCATGGCGGCCCGTCGCCGGGCGGATGTTGGAACATCCGCCCGGCGACGGGGACCGCCCGTTGGCGTCCGTTTCCGCTTCATTGATCCCAAGTCAGGAATCATCATGGCAAAGTCCATTCGCTCCCGGTTGCTGTTGCTGGTCGCCCTCGCGTTTGCCGCGCTCGCGGGTGGCGTCATCGCTCTGACCAACGTGTTGTCCACGCGCATCGCGCGCGAAGTGGCGACCGTGGTTGACGGCGCGCAATCCCAGCTTTATGACCAGAAACTGCAAAGTATCCTCCATCAGTTGACGGCGGCCAACGCCTCGCTGCAATCCTCGCTGAAGGATGCCGGGCTGGCTGGAACGGCCATGGCCAAGTCCTATGTGGAAGAGGCTCAGCAGAACGAACTGAAGAACCTGTCGAAGCAGGCCAAACAGCAGGCCGAGTCTGGCGTGAATCTGATGATCGTCGACGCCCAGGGCGCGGTGGTGTTGCACCCGTCGCTTGGCCGCGGCGACAAGTCGCTGGCGTCAACCGAGTTTGTCAAGCGGATGCTGGCCTCTCCGGTGGATGAGTTCGCCTATACCCACGACGGAGGCACCAGTTGGATGTACTCGCACAGATTCGAGGGCTGGAACTGGACGGTCGGCTTTTCGATTCCCGAGACTGTCAAGCGCGCCGGTGTGCTGAAAGTCAATGGCTTGCTGGGACGCCTTCGGGCGCAGTTGACGGGCGTGGTTTCGGGACTGGCCGTGTTGGCGCTGGGCGCGTTGGGCTTTTTCATCACACGGGGCATTTCCCGTCCGATCAACCGAATTGCCGACGTTCTCGCGACCGGAGTGCAGCAGTCAACCGAAATCGCGGAGCGCGTGGCCGCCAGCAACCAGAAGCTGGCACAGAATGCCTCCGAGCACGCGGCCGCGCTCGAGGAAACCACCAGCGCCATGGAGGAGATGTCCTCCATGACCCGGAACAACGCCGACACGGCCGCGCAGGCCAGCGCCATCTCCTCGGAGGCGCAACAGGCCGCCGATCGCGGCAACCAGGCGATGCAGCGGATGTCGGCGGCGATCTCGGACATTGAGAAATCCGCCGCCCAGACGGCCAAGATCATCAAGGTGATCGACGAGATCGCGTTCCAGACGAACTTGCTGGCGTTGAACGCGGCCGTTGAGGCGGCCCGCGCCGGCGAGGCCGGCAAGGGTTTCGCGGTCGTCGCGGAGGAGGTTCGCAACCTGGCCATGCGCTCGGCCGAGGCCGCCAAGAATACCGCCGCCCTCATTGAGGAATCCGTCAGCCACGCACGCAACGGGGTGGCCATCAGCGCTGACGTCGGCAAGACGCTCAGCGAGATCACCGCGGCGGCCAATAAGGTCAACAGCCTCATTGGCGAGATTGCCTCGGCCAGCAGGGAACAGGCCCAGGGCATCGGGCAGGTGAGTTCGGCGATATCGCAAATGGACAAGGTGACCCAAGCCAACACGCAAAGCGCCGAGGAGTCCGCCGCGGCCGCCAACCAGCTTTTCGGCCAGTCCGGCCAGATGCGGCAAAATGTCGCACAACTACTGCGTTTGGTTAAT
>CAYSSA010000027.1:10767-11041 GCA_964433485.1 uncultured Tepidisphaeraceae bacterium
TCCGAGCCGTCGCTCGGTTGCCGAGAATGCTCTTGACGGCGACGCGCCGGCCGGGGCGACCGAGTTCGCCGAATTGTCCCGCGACTCGTAGCATCCCTACAGCACGGCGATGCCCGGACCGATGTAGAGGTCCGGGACCACGGGCGTCGTGGGGAGGGCCACTTCCACCACTGAGGTGGCCGGGTCATTGAGCGAGATGACCTTGATGGCGTCGGTGCCGATCGAGTAGACGAACTCGCCGATGCGCAGGCTGCGGAGCACCTGGCCCTGGTGG
>CAYSSA010000027.1:11064-26049 GCA_964433485.1 uncultured Tepidisphaeraceae bacterium
CGTTCGCAGGGTCGATCTTCAGCAGTTCCAGCCGCGCGTCGCCGTTCCACCAGCCCCAATCCAGCACCGGCACCGCCAGAATCTGGTACTGAGCGAAGTAACTGATTGCGTGCGGATCCCATTCCGCCGGCGAACTGTTCCAGTCAAACCACCAGCCATTCTGGTCGGCCGGCCGATTGGAACGGAACTTGTAAGTGTCCACCAGCGCCGGGTTCTCGAAATCCGACACGTCGAACAGCGACACCTTCAGTCCGTTGGCGCGGCCTTGCCGGTCGGCGTCGCGCCCGATGCCGAAGATCAGGTCTTCGCCGATTGGCTGCAGATAGGAGGAGTATCCCGGCATTTCCAATTCTCCGGCCACGAACGGATGGGCCGGGTCAGACAGATCGAGAGTGAACAGCGGATCCATCTGGCGGAAGGTGACGAGGTATCCTTTGTCGCCGACGAATCGGGCGGCATAGATCCGCTCGGTCAGGGCCAATCCCGTGATGGCGCCGGTGATCTCCAGCGTGTCGCCCTGGTCGGCCAGGACAAAGACGTTGTTGGAACTGGTGTCGCTCTCGTTGGTGGTGGTGGCGATGCGGAAATGCCCACCGCTTTCGTCCATCGCGTAGGAGTTGATGGCCCAGCCGGGCACCTGGCCGGCGCCTTCGAACTGGACGCCTGTCTGCGTGACTCCAAAGCGATAGATGTCCGTGCGGAGGTCGCCGTCCCAGAGCCCCATCGGCGCATCCCAGGCGGTGGAGGTGACATAGAGCGAATCCTGCGACATGTAGACCTCGCCGCTGCATCCGAGAATTGAGGTCTTGTCGATGGGCTGGGGCTGTTCGGCGGTAACGTCGATTGTCACCACGGAGAACATTCCGCTGCCGTCGCCGGCGGTGTCCTGGGCGTAAAGCCGGCCGGCCTCGATCAGAGACCCGTCGGTGGGGACGCCGTCGATGGTCACTGTGTATCCGGGCAAGAGCGATGCGATGTCCATTGCCTCGAGCCGGGCGCGATAGTCCGCCTCCGACTCATACACGTACGCCGGGGCGCCGATCTCTTTGAACATCGCCGGGGCGGCTCCGGGCTCACTCGATCCGCCGCTGTCCGGGATATCGCCACTTGCTTGTACGATTCGCGGCGAGGGCAGCTCGATGTTCTGGTTCAAGACCACGAACACCCGACCGTTGATGTCGCGCGAGCTGCTGAGGTATCCGTCCATTGCCGTTGTGGATATCACCGACGGAGCGGACCGGTCGGTGATGTCGTACACCGTCACCACCACCTGCGGATGGCTCGGACGCCACCAGCCGATGCCTCCAATCATGCGGTTGGCGGCAATGTCGGCCATGTCGGCGTTTGTCGGCATGCGATTCAGCGGCCAGCCATACGCTGGATTCCATCCGCTGTCGTCATCGTAGACCCACTTGGTGGTTATGGTGGTCAGGCGCAGGCCGTCGAGGTAGATATCCGATCCCCAGCCATCGAGGCTCGTGCGAGAAACAATGTGGGACTCGTCGGCCGGCCAGGCGTCGACGATGAGCAACTCGCTGTCATGCACGAGATAGATGTAGTCTCCGTCGGTCTTGACGATGTCGGCCTCGTCCACGCCCTGGACCTGGGTGTTTGTGGTCGAGTGGTCCGGCGGCGCGGCGGTGATGTTGGAGCCCGCGCCGGCGGCTGCGTCGTTCGCGGCCATGAGCGCGCCGTCCACACCGTACTTCTCATACATGACGTGGGGATACCGCCACCACACCCACGCTTCCTGTCCGAAGAGGTATTGATATCGCTCCACAGCCTGTTCGATGAACCGCTGTTTCAACGCCGCGACATCATTCACGGGCTTGAGCGGATTGGTGCGGAAATCGTTCCGCCAGATATCCAGGGCATCGGCCACTGTGCGATCGCCCTTGTGGCGATAGAGCGTATCACGTCCGCGTCCCCCGATGATCGCGTCGTTGCCATCGCCACCGCGAAGCACGTCATTGCCGTCGCCGCCTTTGATCGTATCCGCATCGAATCCGCCCGAGAGCTGGTCACGACCTGCGCCGCCGACCAGCGAATCATCGCCGAGCCCGCCAACCAGGGTGTCGTTGCCCGCATCGCCAAAGATGTTGTCCGCGCCATCATTGCCATTGAGCAGGTCGTTGCCAGTGCCGCCCCAGATGTCATCGTTGCCGAGTCCGCCGTCTATGGTGTCATTGCCGGCGCCACCGAAAATGCGATCATTGCCGGCGCCACCGAAGATTTCGTCATCACCCGATCCGCCATGAATCGTTACGGGAATGTCACCATTGGTGATGCCCAGATTAACCGTCACGGTGTCATTGCCGCCGCCGGCATTGATGCGGATGCCCGCGACGCTGTTGATGCTCCGACTGGCGACCGTCCGGCCATTGAGCGACAAGAGCAGATTGCTGGAGTTGTCGGAGACGGACAATTCGATCGTGTCGGCTCGCGAGGCGCCGTTGATCTGCCAGATGGTCGGCTGAGCCGCCAGAAACAACCGCGGCTCCAGACGATCCAAGAGCGATACACCCTGAAAAGCCTGCGAAATCCGACGATGGCACCGCGAACGACGGGCTGCGAACATGGTTGTCTCCCAAGACGGCAGACGAGGCGAAAGCCGTCCGACACGCCTAGACCAAGGGCTTCCGCTCCGAAATGTATATGGCCGCTGAAGGCCAGACGGGACAATCATACCCCGATTTCCGAGCAAGTGCCAAGCAAAAGACTGGATGGGGCCGCGACCGTTGTTGCGGGGAATTCTGCCCCGCCGGTCATTCCGAGCAACGCGAGGCGCCTTCGCGTTCACGGTCAGGGAACCGAGGTTGTGAGAGACAGGCGGGCATGGCCGACAGCGGTGGGGATTTCCTCGCTACGCTCGAACGACGTAAGTAGCGGCGGCAGCGAGACTTTCCTGACGGAGGACGAGATGCCGGATCACTGCAAGGAAAAAGTCCGGGAAAGGCATGCGGAGCTGGTGGCGATGGGCAAATGACTTGCCCTTACTGCCCATCCAGATGCCCGTGTTCCTTGCATGCGTCGAGCAGAGCCTTGACGATGGGAGCGGCGTCTTTTCCGCCGGCGCCGCCGTACTCGAGCATGACGGCGAAGGCGATGCGCGGGTTCTCGGCCGGGGCAAAGCCGATGAACCAGGCATGCGACAGATCCGTGCCGCTTGAGCCCGAGCCGCGATACCAGGGCATGGTCGGGTTGACCTTCTCGCGGGTGGATATCTCAGGGAACACCCGGCGCGGGCGACCGCGCTCATCGGTCAATTCGCGGCCGCGCTCGTCGCGCTCGATGTAGCTGAAGCGCATGGCCTGCGCGGTGCCGGTCTTGCCACAGACCGCCATGTCGGTCCGGCGGACGTCGTAGCCCGATCCGGCCCGTGTGTTGACCACGCGCCACATGCCGTCCCTGACGGCCGCGATCACCGCCGGATCGATGTTCAGGTCTACGCGCTCCACCGGTCCGGCCGAGGCATCGGCCAGAAGCCTCGGTCGCACCCACACGCCGTTTCGGGCAATGGTCGCGGCGACGTTGGCCATCTGAATCGGCGTCGCCAGCACATAGGCCTGGCCGATTCCGCAGAACCAGGAGATCGAGCGATGTTCCGGTCCGTCGGCCGGATAGGAGCGCGGCAACTGGCCGGCGCGCTCGGGCAGGCCGATGCCCGTAGGTCGGCCCAGGCCGAAACGATCCATCCAGACGGACATTCGCTCGAGGCCGAGGCGATCGCCGACCGTCTCGAAATAGACATTGCACGACCGCTGTATGGCATCAGCCAGGTTGAGGAATCCGGTAGGATGCTCGGCCCCGAAGGGCATCTTGTGGTGTTTGACGCCCTCGTCGCCCAGTCGCGCGGCGAACTTGGACGCCGTCCAGCAGCGGCCGGCCTTCTGTTTTCTGCCGTCGATGATCAGGTAGCCCGTGCATTCGATGGTGGAATGGATTGTACACAGTCCCTCACAGACTGCGGCGATGCCGACGAGCGGTTTGACCGTGGAGCCGGGCTCCAGCGCCGACTGCGTGGCTCGATTGGCCAGCGGGCGGTTGACATCATCCAATGCCATTTTTGGATACAGTTCATCATATCGATTGAGGTCAAACACGGGATAGGACGCCAGGGCGCGCACCTGACCGGTGGGCACATCAATCACCACGGCGGCGCCGTGCATCTCGTGCGCCTCCACCAGCAGCCCATTCTCGTGCCATTCCAGCTTCGCGAAAGCCCTCTCGATCTGGGACTGAAGTTCGGCGTCAATGGAAAGCCGCACATCTCCGCCCGGCCGCGATTCAATCTGTTCGATGATCTCGTCCTGGCCGGCCATGCGCACCAGTCGGCCGCGAACGCCGCGCAAGGTCTGCTCGCACAGGGCCTCGATCCCCGACTGGCCGACCAGATCGCTGGGCAGATACTGGCGCAGTTCATCGCCGACGTTGGGATCGCGATCCTGATCTTCTTTTTTCACGGCGGACAGGATGCCGATCGTGTGGCAGGCAACCGACTCATAGGGATAGCGGCGGTGCTTGCTGGGACGCAGCACCAGGCCTGGATAGTCCTCGATCCGTTTCTTGAGACGATTGTGTGTCTCGGTCGAGATGGCCGACAGCACAACGTGCGCCTCGGATTGCTCGGCCACCTCGACGTTGAAGGTGTCCAGCTCCGGGGCGGCCCGCTCGGCGGCAAGGAAGTCGCGATACCATGGTTCGGCGGCGGTCGACGGCTCGGCGCGCTGGCGCATGGCCTGTTCGTACCGCTTGTACCATACGACCCGGCGGCGGAAATCGACGCGACGGCGGATGGCGGCCTTGATGTCCTCGATCTCCTCGCGGCTCTTGCCCGATTCGGCCGCCAGCGCATCCCACATTGCATCAATGTCGTGTCCGACGGCCTGAATCGCGTCCTCGATCAATAGCCGGCGATCCGCCTGACCGGCGCGGCGATATTCCGAGGGCGTCCGCTGGAGAATGCGGGCGATGGCCGTTTCGCGCATCCATACAGGGCTTTTCTCGATGGCCCGGTAGTCGACCGCGGCGTCGATGCACGGCTCGTCCGAGGCCAATACCCGGCCGCGAAGATCGAGGATCCGCCCGCGCGAGGTTTCCAGAAGCGTGGTTCGCTTGAGAGTCTCGCGCGACCGGCTCCTCCAGAACTCGGCGTTGAGCAGTTGCAGGTTGGCCGCCCGCAGGATCAGCAGCCCCACGCCGGCGGCCAGTATGGCGAAGAAGATTTTGAGGCGGCGTTCGAACATGGCAATGCCACCCGAGGGAAGATCCCTCCCGGATCCTTACGCCCGCGCGGATCGCGCAGCGCGGAAACCGAACAGTCGCTTTGCCCGCACCAGCGGGAGCAACATCAGCGGAGAGAGGATAAGCGAGGTGTAGAGAACTCCGAAAAACGCCTCGATGGCGGGACGGCCGGTCGATTCGATCTGGTGCAATCTGGCGCTGGCCCAGGCATTGAACAGGGACACCGCCAGAACGATCAGTCCCGCGGCGAAGGTGATGAAGATGTGTGTCAGCCAGTGGTCGCGATAGACAGTCGACTGCATTCCCAGCACAAACATGCCGGCCAGTCCGTAGGCGAAAGCGTACATGCCCAACGGACCCTGGGAAAGCAGGTCCTGCAACAGACCGAGGGCGAACACGCCCACCAGCGCCCGCTCCCGCTGGGCATTGAGGCAAATGAACACGACCACCGGAAGGATGAGATTGGGCGATGCCTGGCCCCAGTTGATGTACCCCGTCAGCGCCACATGCACCGCCAGGACCAGATACGCCAGAACCCAGAAACTGACCCAGCGCATGTCACCTCGCTCCCTTCTTGACCGGCGTCGCCGGGGCCTTGGGCTGAACCGCGTGTCCCGCCGGTGGAGCGGCGGGTTTCAGCGGCGGGCCGGCCGTCTCCGTCACCACCATGACCTCGTGGAGCTGCATCAGGTTCAGCCGCGGCTTGACCCGAATCTCGGCGAACAACGTGGCCCTGGTCTGTTTCTCGATGGACTCGACCTGTCCAATGATGAAGCCGTTGGCGACGACCGGCCAGTCGTCCGGATCCTTGAGCACGACATAGTCGCCGACAACCAACCCGGCATCATACACCGCCGCCAGCGTCAGGTTGGAGATTGCAAGCCGGCCTCCGCCGCGGCCTTCAACCAGCGGCGGCGGGCTCTTGAGCGCGACGAACTCCGTGCCCCGACCGTCGGCTGTCTGACGAAATCGCCCGAACTGCGCGGAAATGCGGAAGCCGCGGTCGGTGATCAAACGCACGCTCGCCGAGGCGGAACCCACCGAGGCGACCTTGCCGACCAGACTATCGCGGCGCACGACCGCCTGCCCGGGCGCCAGTCCCTCGACATCCGCCGCGCGCAGTGTGAGCCATTCGCGCCCGCCGGCGTCGCCACCGACGACGCGCAGCGGTTGGGCATATTTCTGGGCGTCGCCCATCAGTTCGCGGCCGGCGCTGAGTTCGCGCATGACGTCGAGCTGGACGGTCAAGGAGGCCACCGAGTTCTGCAGCCGCTGCATTTCCGCCAGTGCGTCCGCGGACAGGTTCGAGACGTCAACGCCGATGACCTCGGGCCTGTTCCATCGTCCGCTGACCGCGTGCGCCGCCCGATGCACCGGATAGGAAACCGGCGCGAACAGCCCGCGATCGCGGTCGCGCAATCCCTGCCCCGTGCCCGGCGGCAGCACGAACGACGCCACGCCCGCCGCCAGCATCAACGGTGCAAAAACATGATTGAATCGAATCCGCGCCATCCTTGGTCACCACCCTCGATCAATGGTCGTCCGCGTCGCTCTCCATGGTGTCCTTCCACAGCTCCAGGTTTTCCAGGTACACCGCCGTGCCCCGGGCCACGCAGGTCAACGGATCGTCCGCCAGTTTCACCGTCAATCCCGTGGCGTTGGAGAGCACTTGTGTGAGCCCGCGAAGCTGCGACGATCCGCCGGCCATCACGATGCCGTTCTCCACCAGGTCGGCCGACAACTCGGCCGGAGCCTTCTCCAGCGTCTGCGTCACCGCCTCGACGATCTGCCGCACCGGATCCTGGAGCGCCTCGCGGACCTCGCCGGCGGTGATGGAGGTTTTCCGCGGCAGGCCCGAGATCATATCGCGGCCGCGAACCTCCATGGTCGGCTCGCTCTCGGCGAACGGGGCGGCCGAGCCAACCTGGATCTTGATCTTCTCGGCCATCGACTCGCCGATGGCCATGTTGTAGTTACGCTTGAGGTGCCCGATGATCGCCTCGTCGAAGTCGTCGCCCGCGACGCGCACCGAGCGGCTCTGTGAAACGTCGGCCAGCGAAATAATGGCAATCTCGGTCGTGCCGCCGCCGATATCGACGATCATGGAGGCGGTCGGCTCAGTGACAGGCAAGCCGGCGCCGATGGCGGCGGCCATGGGCTCGCCCACGAGATACACGCGGCGAGCGCCGGCGCGTTCGGCCGAATCGAGCACGGCGCGTTTCTCCACCCCGGTGATTCCCGAGGGAACGGCGATGACCACGCGCGGACCGACAAAATGGCTGCGCCCGTGAACGCGGCGGATGAAGTAGGCCAGCATGGCCTCGGTGATCTCGAAGTCGGAGATCACGCCGTTTTTCAGCGGGCGGATGGCCTCGATGCTCTCGGGCGTCTTGCCGATCATCTCTTTGGCCACCAGACCCACGGCGTTGCCGTCCTGCAGCACGCGGGTGGTGCCCTTCTTGACGGCCACCACCGAAGGCTCGTTGAGCACGATGCCCTGCCCCTTGACGCACACCAGGGTGTTGCAGGTGCCCAGGTCAATGCCCATGTCCAGGCTGAACACGCCCAAGAAACGGTCAAAGATCACGAGCCACTCCTTCCGCCAGCAGGACAGAGAAAACGCAAACCCCGCAGGAGCGGGAATTGACCGGTAACTCCACGGGCCAAGTCCGCCAATAAGATGGGCAACCCGCTCCATCGGGTCCAACGGCCGGACGACACAGCCTGTCGTCCGGCAACGACCCATAAAATACCTGTTACCTGTCAGCGAAGCAACAAGTCCCGTTGTAATTCACCGATCCTTGTCGGGCGAAAAGCCCGCGAACACCATCCACTCTTGACAACAGCGCCTTGCCGTGTCACCTATCGCCCCGCATGGTTCAGCCCCACGCCATCCCGGAACACGGCGCGTTTGCACGGTGCCACCATCGCCAACTGACCTTCGCCGAACACGGGCACATACTCACCAACACCGGCGTCTGGTCCCCCGACGGACAGTGGATCGTGTACGACACGCGCAGCGATCCGGCCGGGGATGTCTTCGACGGCGAACGCATCGAGATGGTCCATGTCGAGACCGGAGAGGTGAGGCCGCTGTATCAGTCGCGGCACGGAGCCATGTGCGGCGTGACAACATGGGATCCGCGCGGCGGCCAGGTGGTCTTCATTCTTGGGCCGGAACATCCCACTGCGGACTTCTCCTATGCCGCCTGCCGCCGACAGGGCGTGCTTGTCGCGACGGCGGACCCCGGGCGGGCGATCAACCTCGACGCCCGCGACCTGACGCCGCCCTTCACGCCGGGCGCGCTGCGTGGAGGCACGCATCTCCACGTCTTCAGTCCTGGCGGCGGTCTGGTCAGTTTCACCTATGAGGACCATGTCCTGGCGCAATCCACCGGCAAATCGCCGCCGGGCGAGCTCAATCAACGGAACATCGGTGTCAGCCTCATGGGATATCCGGTGGTCCCGCTCCATCAACACCCGCGAAACCACGCCGGCCGCGCGTTTTCCGTGCTCGTGACGCGGACCACCGACCGACCGCGCCCCGGTTCAGATGACATCTCCCGCGCCTGCGAGGAGGGCTGGATCGGCGAATCATCCCTTGCCTTTCAGGGGCGGGTGCACGCCCCGGACCAAAACCCCTTCTACGAGGTCTTTGTCGTCGATCTGCCCCGTGATCTGACCCGGCCGGGCGACGGGCCGCTTCAGGGCACCGAGGTTCGGCGGCCGTTTCCGCCCGCGGGCTGCATCCAGCGTCGACTGACGTTCACCGCCGGCCGCAAATACCCGGGCATCCAGGGGCCGCGGCACTGGCTGCGATGTTCTCCGACGGACGCGCGTATCGCGTTTCTGATGAAGGACGACGCGGGCGTCGCGCAACTCTGGACGGTCTCCCCCACGGGCGGAGAGCCGCGCCAGCTCACGCACAATCCGCACCCCATCGCCTCGGCGTTTTCCTGGAGCCCCGACGGCCGGCACCTTGCCCACGCCATGGATGGCAGCATTTGCATAACCGATGCCCACACCGGGGACACCCGCCGGCTTGACGCCGGAAGCGAGTCGTCGATGCCGGCGCCGTCGCCCCTTGCCTGCGTCTTTTCCCCGGACGGTCGGAAGATCGCCTGCCTCCGTCGGGTCGGGAGATGGAACCAGGTGTTTGTCGCCGACGCGGGCGTGGTCCTCGACGCGTAAACGGCGGCGGATCTGGTTCAGATTGTGAACACCTCCGGCAGCGGCTCGCCGGCTTCTCGCCGGCACAAGCGCCAGGCTCGCGGCAGGCGCCGGAGCTTCTGCCAGGTTGTCAGGTGCGCCCGCGAGGCGAATACATCGCAATCCTGTCGCTCGATCGCGTCCAGAATCCCGCCGTAGATCACGGCCATGGCGCTGGCGGTGAAGCGCGAGCCGTCGTTGGCCAGCCGGCACAGGCCCTCGGCGCCCAGATGGTACAGCGCCCGGGCGCGATCGATCTCGAAACGCATGAGCCGGCGGAAAGGATCGTGGGCAACGCCGCCGCCGATGTCGGACTCGGTGCAGCCAAACCGTTCCATGTCTTCCAGGGGAAGATACAGCCGCCCGCGATCCCAGTCCTCCTTCACGTCTCGCAGGATGTTGGTCAATTGCATGGCGTTGCCCATGGCGACCGCCTGCTGTTGGGCCGCGTCGTGGCGCAGATCAAACACCCGGCACATGATCAGTCCCACCACTCCGGCCACATGATAGCAGTATCGCTCCAGCTCCGTCCATGTCGCATATCGCTTGACCGTCAGGTCCATGCGGCAGCCCTCGGCCAGATCCAGAAAAAGCTCCATGGGAATCGCGCACTGCCGCACCGTGTGCGAAAACGCCCGCAACGCCAGCGACGTTTCGTCGTTTCCCTCGGCCCGGAAACACCCGGCGTAAATCGCCTCCAAACGCAGACGCAACAACTCGAAACGCCGCTCGACGCCGCCGGCGGGGCCGGCGTCAACCGGCACGTCGATGGCGTCATCCAGCAGCCGGCAGAACGCATAGACCGCGTAGGCGTATCGACGCTTGGGCTGGGGCAGAAAAAACGAGGCGAAGTAGAAGCTGCGCGCATGGCGGCCGCAGATGCGGCGCGCCGCCTCGAAAGCGGGGCGCATCTCACCGGGGGCGTGCAGGAAGTCCCGAATCATCGCATGAGTCTGAAGCGTCTTGAGCCGAACAACGCAACCAAGCCGGCGTCAGGCCATCCAGTCCCTCGTCCGGTTCAGTTCGCCATGAAGGATCCGGTTGGCAATCGCGACGTTCTCCTGGACCTGGAAGTCAAACATGCCGACCAGCGCGAAGTCGGCGCCGTTCTCGAAGGCGAACTTGAAGCCGTCGCGCGGGTGCACCGCGCCGGCCGCCAGCACCTTGTAGGCGATCCACGGGCGCTTGAGCTTCGCCATGAACTCGATGACTTCCCTGGGTTCTTTACACCAGTAGTTGTCCTCGCCGTAGTTGTCGATCACGTCCTTGGTCTGGTTCGGCCTTCGCGCCGACCAGTAGTTGTTGTTGTGGAGCGTCTTGACGTAGAAATCCGGAGCGTAGCCCGCCTCCTCCACCATGGCGGGCGTGCGCAGTTCATGCCCGGCGACGCCGGCGATCAGGCCGTTGTCCTTGGTGATCTTGATCAACTCGCCGATCAGCTTGATCTTGCCGTCGCGCGCCCACAAGTCGCCGAGGTTGCCCACCAGGAACGCTCCCGAGGCCCCGACGTAGGCCGCCTGCTTCACGGCAATGTCCAGTTCCTTCTCCGCGGGGTTGATCTGTGCCAGATACTGTATTTTCCCGCCCTCCTCGCGATATCGCTTGTAGACGCGAATCGCGTTGGGGTCGCCGGGAAACGCCACCATCGTGTTCACGCCGAGCTGCTCGCACAACTTCCAGGTCTCGATGATCTTGTCGTCTGTGAAATAGTGCTTCAGCAGCCTCGATACATAGATCAGATCGCGGCTGTGCCCGTAGCCGCTGATCAGGTTTCCTCCGCAGATCAGACGGCTGATCTCGACCTTCCCGATCCTTCCCATCCAGTTCTTGCCCAGAGCCACCGGCTTCGGCGGGGGCGCCGCCTCGGCCGCCAGCGCGCTGCCGACCAGCATGCGCTCCTCCAGGCTGACCAGTGCCGGCGCCGCCACGGCCGTCGCCAGCGATTTCTTCAGAAAACCTCGTCGTCCGATGTTCGGGTGCTGATTCATGGCCGGGCAGTTTACCCAACCGAACGGCGGCAACAAAGAAAAAAATCGGCATATGGCCGCCTTCGGCGATCGGGTTCCCCGGCGGCGGGCCAATCGCCATCAGTGACCCTTCGAGGCGCTTTCCAGACGAATGCGGCTAGAATACCCCGGCCCATATGACCACATCCAACACTCTCGACGATGTTTCGCCCGACGGCAAGCCCCGATTCAGCGGCACGTTCTGGCTCCTGAACACCATCGAAATGTGGGAGCGGCTGGCGTTCTACACGTTGCGGGTCATGGCTCCGATCTACATCATGCAGGCCGACAATCCCGGGGGACTGCACCTGACGGCCGCTCACAAAGGCACGATCTATGCCTGGTGGGCGGTGGTGCAGTCGCTGCTGCCGACGGTCACGGGCGGCATCGCCGATCGTTTTGGATACAAGCGCACCCTGGTTTTCTCCATTTCCCTGATGATGCTTGGGTATCTGATGGTGGCGCTGCTCAGGGATATTCCCGGCATCAGCAACTACTGGGGATTCTTCAGCGGCATTCTGGTTCTGGCGACCGGCACGGCGTTCTTCAAGCCCGGCATCCAAGGCTCGCTGGCGCATACGCTGGCCAGGAGCAACTCCTCAATGGGGTGGGGCATTTTCTACTGGGTCGTCAACGTCGGCGCGTTTGTGGGGCACTATATCCCGGCGTTCATCCTGGCGCTGAGCGTGATGCTGCCCGGGCCGTTCCACGCGGCCGTGAATTCCAAGCAAGCCTGGCGGAACCTCTTTCTGGCGTCCGCCTTTTTCACCTCGTTCAATCTGCTGCTGCTGTTCTGGCTCAAGGACGTGCCCAGCGGCGCGCCCAAGCACGAGAACATCCTCCAGGTGCTCTGGCGCACGATCCGAGATGTCTTCGAGCCCCGGCTGATGGTCTGGCTGGCGATCATGTCCTGCTTCTGGCTCATGATGTACCAGCTCTGGGACACTCAGCCGAATTTCATCGCCGACTGGGTGGACAGCGGCCCGCTTGCCCGGAGCCTGTCCTGGCTGCCATCGGTGATCCAGAAGGCGCTGGTGGAGCAGACCCCGCGCGGGCCGATGATCCCGCAGCAGGTGCTGCTCAGTTTCAACGCCTTGTTCATTATCCTCGGCGTGCTGATCGTCGCCTGGCTCACCCGGCACATGAGAACGCTGACGGCGATGCTTTTCGGCATGGTGCTGGCCACGGCCGGGCTGCTGATCGCGGGCTGGAGCATGAACGTGTTCATCCTCGTGCTGGGGATTCTCTGCTTCTCACTGGGCGAGATGGCGACCGGGCCGAAGAAGAGCGAGTATCTGGCGCTGATCGCCCCGCCGGGCAAGAAGGGGCTTTACCTGGGCTATGTCAACATTCCCGTGGGCATCGGCGTCTTCGCCGGCTCGAAGATCGCCGGATATGTCTACGGGCATTTCGGCGAGAAAGCCGTGCTGGCGCTGCGATATCTGGCCGAGAAAACGCCGCTGGGCGCCGGCAAACACTGGGATGGCAATGTCCATTCGCTGGAGACCCTGCTGAACGTCAAGCGCACCGAGGCCATGGTCAAACTCCAGGAAGTCACCGGCCTGGACGCCGTGGCGGCCACGCACATGCTCTGGAACACTTACCAGCCACATATCCTCGTCTGGGTGCCGTTCGCGGCGGTGGGCGTTCTGGCCATCGTCGCACTCTTCGCCTTCGGCCAGATGGCCAAGCGGTGGAAGGACATGAACGCCTGAATCCGGATCTACCAGTCGCCGCCGACGATGACCTTGCTCAACAGATCGTGATAGGCGTCCAGGTTCTTCCACTTGACGGCCACCTGGAACTTTCGGCCATTGGGATCGATGATGGTGGTGCCCTTGTCGTCGACGGCAATCGGTAGTTCCTCAAGCTCGAACAAGGGGTTGTTGCCCGGATCAGCCAGATAAATCGCGACGGTGTCGAAGAGCACGCTGCTGGAGTTGAGGTCCGCCAGCTTGGGCTTTTTGGCCCAGATGCGGTAATTCTCGAGAACGGCCTGCGCGAGCTTGTCCTGGCTGGCGGCAACACGGGCGTAGTCCTCGCCCTTGAGGCGGACCAGCCCACAGGTGTCCAGCGGCGTGATGAGGGCCTGCTTCCAGTTGGCGGCGAAAACAGCCTTGGACGCCTTGATGTCGCACTTGACGTTCCACTCGGGCTCGGGTTTGGGCTTGCCGCCATATCCAACGCGAACGCTGCCCTGCATGCCGACGAAGATGGACTTCGGAGCGATGCCCGGCTCGCGTTTCAGCGCTTCGGCCATGGTCTCCAGCGGACCGATGGCGATGAGGGTGATGGCCTGGTCGGATTTCATCACCACGTCGATCAGCGCCTGCACGCCGTCCTCATGCACCTTGCCGCGGTAGTCGGCGAGCTTGTATTCCCTGACCCATTCGAGTTGCCTGTCGCCGCCGCCGCGCCCGCCGGCGCCGAGTCCGACGGGGATATCCGTCCGCCCGGCGACCTCCAGCAGCTTGCAGATGAGCCTGGCACGATACTCCGCCGAGCCGTGCGTCGTGGTAATCAGTTTGACATCGAACTTCGGATGGCGCAGGAGCATGGCCAGCGCCCAGGTGTCGTCGATGTCGTCGCCGATGTCGGTGTCCAGCACCACGGGAATCTTCGACGGCTGCGCCGCGGAGGCAAACGCCAGGATGCACAACATCAACATTGTGACGAACGGTTTCATTTTCGCTCCCATGCAACGCCGGTGGACGCGCCGCACGAACCCGCTTCGTGCCGCCGCGCCGCGATGGCTTGTTCCCTTAATACCGCGTGACCTGCAATCGGTTATTGCCCGAATCGACGATGACGGCCCGATCACGCCTGTCCACGGCCACGGCCCACGGATAGGCGAGCTGTCCCGGCTCGCGGCCGCCGCTGGCCCAGATTTTCAGGCTCGCGCCGGTTTGCCTGTCGATCCATTGCAGGCGGTTGTTGCCGAATTCACATACGAGCAGGCGGCCGGCCGAGTCCATGTCCAGACCATAGGGAAAGCGAAACTGCCCGGGGGCGGCGCCGACCGAACCAAGATTGCGCAGCCACTTGCCTTCGGTGGTGAACACGGATATGCGGTGATTGCAGGAATCCGATACGTAAAGCGTATTGCCGTCGATCACCATGGACTGCGGCCGCGAAAGCCGGCCATCGCCCTGCCCGGTGCCGCCGATGATGCGCAAGACCTTCAGCGTCGCGGGTTCGAAGACCTGTATGCGATCGGTCTCGCTGTACTCCGAAACGTAGATGTTGCCGGCGGCGTCGAAGGCGATGTCGGTGGGAAAGATGAACTGGCCGGGCTCCTTGCCGTGGGAACCCCATGACCGGACGAACTGCCCCGACGGGGTGTAGACCATGACACGGAAATAGTGCGTGTCGGCGACATAGACGTTCCCGTCCGGGCCGACGCTCAGGCCGACGGGCTTGCCGGCCTCCCACTCGGGCATGCGCCACCAGAGCGAGACTTTGCCGTCCCGTTCGACCCGCTGAATGCGGGCGGAACGGTCCACAACGAAGAAACAGTCGTCGCGCC
>CAYSSA010000028.1:0-829 GCA_964433485.1 uncultured Tepidisphaeraceae bacterium
GCATCCCATCTCATCGACCTTCCCTAAAGGGCAGGGTGGAATTTCCCTAAAGGGCGGTAGTCAATCCTTGGAGCGACATCTAGCATGATCGACAAGCGTGCAAGATGGTCCGGAAGACATCCTGGTGCGAATCACGGCATTCAACCGGGGATCGGATACAGCGAAACTGCATCTCTTGTCGGCGTTCCGCCTGCCTGCACGCATGGTTCTTCCCTGACCACCGGCAGCACCAATGGGAGATGATCGATCCTCCGTTTCTCGGGAGAAGATGAATCATGAGTTCCGGACTACCAGCCGTTCTCGATCCAGATGTTAGCGACTGCATTTCCGATCAAGTTCTGCGGTCCGACTGGCAGGAGTTCAGCATCGAACAAGCCATCGAATTCCAGACCATGCTGATCGGCATCCTCTCTCGCTTCCTGAACCAGCCGGCTGGCGATCCGGATGGAGAGATCGACGACGCCCTGCGCCGTGTTTGCCAGAGCGAACGGATTGACCGTGCCAGTTTCTGGTATGACCCGACCCGGCGCAACGGCACGTTCACGCCAACGCATGAGCGCGTGGCGGCAGGCGGCTCGCGGTTTTTGGCCACGGCGGCGCCTCAAACAGGCTGCACGGAGTACCCCCTGGAGGTTCCATGGATGGTAGCACAGGCGATGCGGGGGAAGATCATCACCTTCTCCTGCCTCGACAATTTGCCCGTGGATGCCTATGCGGACAAGGACGCTTTAAGGCGTCAAGGTATCCGGGCAGGCGTGGTGATCCCGTTACGGGTGGACGGCGTATTGGTCGCGGCGCTGAGTTTCGGGATGGTCCGCCGGACTCGGGA
>CAYSSA010000028.1:857-5780 GCA_964433485.1 uncultured Tepidisphaeraceae bacterium
CTGGAACTTATCGCCCAGGTGATCGGCGTGGCCCTGGCACGCCGGCAGGCGGCGGAACAAATCCGGTTGAGCATGGCCTCCCGACAAGACGACCCTCTGCCGCGTGAAGTCGACTCCGACCGCAACGAACAGCCGAGGCACCGTCGCAACATGCCGATTGTGGGCAGCAGCAGCAATCTGTTGAAGGTCATTGAGTTGGCCGAGCGGGCGGCGCCGACTGACTCCACCATGCTCGTTCTAGGCGAAACGGGAACCGGAAAGGAATTGCTGGCCCGTTATGCGCACAGCATCAGCGCGCGATCCACCAGGCCGTTCGTTACGACCAACATCGCCGCCATCCCGGCTACGTTGCTGGAGAGCGAACTGTTTGGGCGGGAAAAAGGAGCCTACACTGGCGCCATGGCCCGGGAGATCGGCCGATTCGAGATGGCGGACAGTGGCACGTTGTTCCTTGACGAGATTGGCGAAATGCCCTTGGAAACCCAGGCGAAACTGCTCCGCGTGCTGCAGAGCGGCGAGTTCGAGCGACTCGGCAGCTGCCGGACCCGGCGGGTGGACGTGCGGGTGATTGCGGCCACCAACAGAAAGCTGCCGGAACTGATCAAGGCGGGCTTGTTCCGGCAGGATCTGTTCTACCGGCTGAGCGTATTCCCGATCACGTTACCCCCGTTGCGTGAGCGGCGGGGGGATATTTCGCAACTGGTCTGGGCGTTTGTTAAGGAATTTTCGAACAAGATGGGCAAACCCATCGAACGAATCCACAAGAAGAACCTGGACGTGCTCGAAAACTACGGCTGGCCGGGCAATGTGCGCGAGCTGCGCAATGTTGTCGAACGCTCCATGATCATGACGCAGGGAACGGAACTGCATCTGGTTCCTCCCGATGGTCCGGATGGCGGCGAGCCCACGACATCGCGGCTGTTGCGGGACGTCGAGAAGGAGCACATCCAGCGGGTTCTGGCAGCGACCGAAGGCAGGGTTTATGGCACCAACGGCGCATCCCGCCTCCTGGGCATCAAGCCCACGACGCTGTACTCCATGATGAAGCGTCTGGGCGTTGCCAGACCCAAATAGAGGCGGTGCCGTGCCCCTCGTGTTTGGAGGACCCTGTCCCCGCGGCCGCGATCACAGGATCGCCGTTGCGGCGGCGTAACACGGCCTTCTGGATTTCTGCGCTGGCCCGAATGTGGGGCCTCGTGCCTGGGAACGACGCGATTTCGTCACCACGTCGATAGAACGTCGTCACAGACCCTAGGGGAGTGCCGGGTCCGGGCGACCGTTAGCACTGTAACCACTCGATATATCAACAGATGCACTTCAATCTCTCCGGTCATGGGCTTCGGCACCGGTATTGCTTCCCGGTCTTGGCAGCGTGGCCAAGCGGTGGGCCATGTGGGCACTTATGACTAACACCGAGTGGTTGCCATGGTTCGATTTCAAGCAAAAATTCGGGTCGACCCGGCACACCGTACTCAAGTGGTGCGTTCGTTGAGTCGGGTTCTCGGTCCCACCCGCACACTCCCAGGATGTGTGAGCTGTCTCCTCTGTTCGGAGTTTGCCGACGAGAACGTGCTGCTTCTTACGGAGGAATGGGATGATCTCGATAAACTAAGGGCCTATGTGCAGGCGGACAGTTTCAGAGTTGTGCTGTCCGCTTTGGATTATGCTTCCCAGCCGCCGGAAGTACGATTCGACACCGTGACGCGTACGGGGGGCATGGAGTTCATCGCAGCGTGTCGTGGCATCGAATTGGCGGAGTCGGGACGGGAGAAACCATGACGGACCTGATGAGCCTGATCACGCAGGCAGCCGCAGAGGGAGCGTCCGACATCCATCTCCGTGCGGCGGTGCCACCGATGCTGCGAATCGGCGGTGCGTTGACGCCGGTTCCAGGAGAAGCGCCGACGCAGGATGAGCTGGCGGCATTCATCGCCGCGGTGGCCCCGCCGCGATACACGGACATCGTCGAAGCGTCGTTCCACGGTTTGGATTTCTCGTACGAGTTGCCGTCAGTCTGCCGTTTCCGGTGCAGCGCCTGCTGCGCCAAGGGCCAGCTTGGGCTGGTCATGCGGGTGATTCGCACGACGATCCCGTCGCTTCAAAGTTTGCACCTACCCGACGTGGTCATGGACATCGCCCTGAGCCGGCGCGGACTGACGCTGGTGACCGGGACCACCGGCAGCGGCAAGAGCACGACCCTGGCCGCGATGATCGACTTGATCAACACCAACGAGCGCGCCAAGATCATCACCGTGGAAGATCCCATCGAGTATCTGCACCTCAACAAGCAATCGATGATCATGCAGCACGAGGTCGGCAGCGACACTCCTTCGTTCGACCAGGCCCTGCGGCAGGCGCTGCGACAGGATCCGGATGTGATCCTCATCGGTGAATTGCGCGATGTGGAAACGCTGCGGATGGCGTTGCGGGCGGCCGACACCGGGCATCAGGTTTTCGCCACTGTGCACAGCTCGCGCGCCGCCCAGACGATCGAGCGTATCATCGCCATGTTCCCGCCGGCCGAGCACAAGCTGCTCCTGTCGCAGTTGTCGCATTCACTGGAGGCGATCATATCCCAGCGCCTGATTCCCCTGCGCGAAGCGGGTAAGCGTCGCCCGGCGGTCGAGATCCTGCGCGGCGGCCCTGTGACGGAGAAGTACGTCATGGAAGGCCGGCTCAATGAACTTTCGGCATACGTTGAGGGCGGCGAATCGGGGATGCAGACATTCGACCAGCACCTCTTGCGGATGTATCAAGATCGGTTGATAACCGGGACCGAGGCCATGCGATCCTCAACGCGCCCGGAGGCACTGGCGACAGCGATGCGGGGAATCAAGTATACTGGCGGCGGTTCCCATTAGCCGTGCACGGCAAAGGAATATCGATCATGCCGGAAACACCGTCTATCTCAGTCGAGCAACAGCCCGGAGCCGTTGTCGTCCGAGTACTGGCTCGCGATCTGGATGAGAGCCACATGACCGGTCTGCGGAGTGGCATCGCCGATGCGTTGCCCACGGCCCCGTCATTGCCGTTCATTGTCGATTTGAGCAATGTGAAGTTTGTGCCGAGCCTGACTCTCGGGGCGTTGGTGGGCTTGGCAACCGACTTTCGCTCCCGTTCCCAGCGGCTGATCTTCGCATCACCGCAGGCAACGGTGAGAAAGGTGTTTACGATTACCCGATTGGATCGAGTGCTCGAAATAGTGGATGATGTGCCCGCGGCGCTGTGCAGCGTGGGGGCCGCCGGCTAGCCAGTCGTCGGGGCGAATGCGGAGCTTGTGGCGATCCTGAGACAACCGATGTTTTGTGAGGGGTTATGACGATCTGCCGCCCGTGTGATTCTGACCAGAGAAAGCTCGATCGAACGCGCAACCCGGCGTTGCGCGTCGCCGATATTGTCTTCTCATATCAAGGAACGCGAACTCTAAGTGCGGCTGCCTTCCGCGTCGGAGATACCCCGGAAGAGCAGTGATGCAGTTGTGACGAATGTGCGGTTTGACTTGGTAGCTCCGGCGTCGCCGTTTGCGGGATCGCGCGGCGCGACGTCGTGCCGCAACGTGTTGATTTGGTTGGCGCCCGCCATCGCTTAGACTGCGAAAATGGCCGAGTAACTTAACAAGCTGCCTCACTGGATGTCTTCATGAAGCATGTTTTCACCCATCATAGCATTGCCCGCCGGCTTCAACTGGGCGTCGGTATGGCCGCGGGGTTGGTCCTTGGCTTGACCGTGTGGTTCAACTATAGCACCGGGCGCGCGGAGTTGGATCAACAGACCAACGCCAAGGCCCTGGCGGATATCCGCGCCGCTATGCACCGGGTGGATGACTTCATTGCCCGTGTTGGCATGCTACCCCGCAGCACGGCCAGCCGCCAACTGGCGGTGGGGCGCAATCCTGACCCCGCCATGGTTCCGTTCATGGCCCAACTCCTCGCCCAGATGCCGGTGGATGAGGTGTACGGAATGGCCATGGCCTTTGAGCACAAGGATTGGCAGGAAGCGGACGCGATGCCGTGGGTGGATCGCAAGAGCTGGCCGAACAAGGTTACCCTGGGATACGACTACCACGATCCGAAATGGGAATGGTACGCCGGCCCCAAGACCTCGCGGAGCTTCTACGTTACCGACCCATATTTCGATGAGGGCGGCTCCGAAATCAACATGGTCACCCTCTCCGTTCCCATGTTCGACAGCGGGTCGTACTTCATCGGAGTGGCCACGGTGGACCTGGCTTTGGATCGGCTCCGGGCGATGGTGCGGGCGAACCGGTTGAGCCGGGCGGCGGACAGTGGGCGCAGCGGCGCCAACGAATTTGCCTACCTTGTCAGCCGCGCTGGGAAGATAATCGTGCATCCAAACGAGGACCTCATGCTCCGCAAAGGCTTTCCCGGTGCCGATGCGAAGAGCCAGCCGGGTGGCGAAGCCGTGGTGGCCAAACCCGAGGGATTCACTGAAACCACCATGGATGGCAAGAGTCGGCGAGTCTTCTGGGCAACCTCCCCCCTGACCGGCTGGAAAGTTGTCCTCAACATCTCCGAGGACGATGTCCTCGCTCCCGTCCGACGACTGATGCTGCGCAGCGCCCTCATTGGAGTGGCCGGTTTGCTGGTGCTGGTGGTGGTGGTGACCGCCATCGCGCGGTATCTCGCCCATCCCTTGCTCAGTCTGGCGCGTACCGCCACCGCCATTGAGCGGGACGACTTCCGTGAGGAGATGCTGGGCGACCTGACGAAACGCCGCGACGAACTCGGTGAACTGGCGAAGAGTTTTCAGATGATGGCGCGCAAGATTCAGTCCCGCGAGCAGAGCCTGGCGGAGTTGAATCAGAACCTGGAGCGTACCGTCGGGCAGCGCACGGCCGAGTTGACCGCCCGCGCGGGCGAACTGGAGAAACTGAGCCGGGAGTCTCAGGAAGGCGCCGCATTG
>CAYSSA010000028.1:5800-12594 GCA_964433485.1 uncultured Tepidisphaeraceae bacterium
GTTTATCGGCGATGAACACGAGTCTCCGCGGGAATCTGACTGTGGCGGAGGTCGCGCAGCGGGGCTTGGCGGACGCGATCGAGTTTCTCGCAGCCCCCATGGGCGCCTTGTTTGTCTGCGGCAGTGATGGAGTTCTCCGGCGCCAGGCCTCGCACGCCTACCCGGTCACGGCCGATCTTCCACAGATGTTCCTTCTCGGCAGCGGCGTCGTCGGCCAGGCGGCGCAATCGCGGCGACCGATCATCGCCCAGCCCGACTCGGAGAAACTCCGTGTGCAATTCGGCTTTGGCGCGTTGAGTCCCTCCTGCATCGCGGCCTACCCGCTCCTCGCCAATGGCGCGCCGGCGGGTGTTCTGGAATTGTGTCTGTTCCAGCCCTTGACCGGGTACCAGACCCGCTGGTTGGAGAAAGCGTCCGAGACCATAGCCAACGCCCTGCGTTTCGCGATGGAGAGCGAGGAACGAAGGCATGCCGAGGAACGAACCCGGCTGATTCTCGAATCCAGCGCCGAGGGCATTTTCGGCACCGACATCGAAGGACGCATCACCTTTGTGAACCCCGCCGCCTGCCGGATGCTCGGCTTCACCGTCGGCGAACTGATGGGACAACCTTGCCACGCCGCCTTCCATCACCACCATCCCGACGGCAGCGAATACCCGGTGGAGGAATGTCCAATGTACGCCGCCTACCGGCACGGCAGGGCGAGCCGCATTGATGACGAGTTCCTCTGGCGCAAGGACGGCTCCGGGCTGCCGGTGGAATATGGCGCTACCCCGATCTTGAAGGACGGGGTGGTGATTGGTTCGGTGGTCAGCTTCACTGATATCACGTTGCGAAAACAACAGGAAGCGGAACTGCAGATTCAGCACAGCGCGCTCGAATCCGCCGCCAACGCCATCGCCATCGTGGACCGCAGGGGCATCATTCAGTGGGTCAATCCGGCGTTCACCCGCCTGACCGGCTACCAACGCGATGAGGCGGTGGGACAGAATCCGAGAGTGCTTAACTCAGGTGTGCATGAGAAAGCGTTCTTCCACAACCTGTGGAAGACAATCCTGGATGGCTCCGTGTGGCAGGGCACACTGACCAACAAGCGCAAGGATGGTTCCTTCTACCAGGAGGAAATGACCATTACGCCCGTGTGCTCCAGGCAGGGGGAAATCACCCACTTTGTCGCCGTGAAGCAGGATATTTCCGAGCGCCTGCGCGCCGAACAACGTCTGCGCGAGACGGAGCAGTTCTTCCGCAGCGTGCTGGAGTTGGCGCCGGATGGCTTGATGGTCGCGGATGAAAAAGGGGTCATTCGATTGGCCAACGCCCAGTGCGAGAAACTGTTCGGGTACACGCGTGACGAACTCATCGGCCAGCCCGTGGAAATGCTCGTTCCCGTGGATGCGCGCGCCCGGCATCCCGCGATGCGCGAGGCGTTTCACCGCGCCGCGGAAACCCGTGCCATGGGGCCGGATCGAGTACTTCGCGGCCAGCGCAAGGATGGATCGTGTTTTCCGGTCGAAATCGGGTTGAGCCCGCTGCCGGCGCGAGCGGGCGAAGGTGCGCAGGTCGCTGTGTCCATTCGCGACATCACCGATCGCAAGGCGGCCGAAGCGGAGTTGAAGAAACGATCGGACGAGTTGCAGCAGATCAATTTCAAGGCGGATAGTGCGCTGGAACTGACCAAGGCCGGTTACTGGCATGTGCCGCTGGACGGCTCTGGCTGGTACAACTCTTCCGAACGGGCGGCGCGCATCTTTGGCGATCCACCCACGCCCGATTATCGGTACTCCCTGGAACACTGGATGAATCACGTCCGGCTTGGCGACGAGACTGCGGCCAAGATCACGTCGCAGAACTTCGAGGATGCGGTGGCGGGGAAAATCCCGGTCTATGACGCCATCTATGCCTACAAGCGACCGGTGGATGGGCGGATCGTCTGGATTCACGCCTTGGGGCACGTCGTGAAGGATGCCGCCGGAAAACCCACTGATATGTTCGGCGTCACCCAGGACATCACGGATTTCAAGCTCTTAGAGAGCGAACTGCGCCGGGCGATGGCCAAGGCCGAGGAAGCCACCAAGGCCAAGAGTGCCTTCCTGGCCAACATGAGCCACGAGATTCGTACCCCGATGAACGGCATCATGGGGATGACCGAGTTGGCCTTGGACACCGAACTGACGGCCGAACAACGCGACTACTTGAACACCGTCAAGTCATCGGCCGACGCGCTGCTTTCCCTCATCAACGACATACTGGATTTCTCGAAGATCGAGGCGGGTCGGATCGAACTGGATCCGATCGACTTCCTCCTGCGCGATTCGATCAGCGACACCCTGAATCCGCTGGCCCTGCGTGCCAGCAGCAAGAACCTCGAGCTGGCCTATGACGTCCACGCCGACGTCCCTGATGCGCTGGTTGGCGACGTCTATCGCCTGCGTCAGGTGATGGTGAACCTGGTTGGCAACGCCATCAAGTTCACGCACAAGGGCGAGGTGGTGGTGTCGGTGCGCCTGGCGGAAAGATCCGGCGACAATGTCCTGCTTGAAGTGGTCGTGCAGGACACCGGGATCGGAATATCGCCCGAGGCGGCCGCGAGGCTCTTCAAGCCGTTCGAGCAGGCCGATGCAGCCACCACCCGGAAGTTCGGCGGGACCGGACTGGGCCTGGCGATCTCGCGACAACTCGTCGAACTCATGGGCGGGCAGATCCGCATGGAGAGCACGCCCGGCGTAGGCAGTCGATTCATTTTCACCGTCCGCTTCAAGGTTGGCGCCGCACGCCCCTCGACCAGCGCCGAGGATGCGGCCCGCATCTTCGACGGCAAGACGGCGATGATCGTCGATGACAACGACACCAATCGCCGCATTCTCACAACCATGCTTGGCCACTGGGGCCTGCGCACCGTTCAGGCCGATTCCGCCGGCAACGCCCTGTCCGCGCTGGATCGCATGAATAATGCCGGGCAGCCGGTGTCGTTGATCATCACCGATCTGCATATGCCGGAGATGGACGGCTTCCAGTTGACGGAGGCGATCCGATCCCATGCCATCCTTAAGAATGTGCCGGTGGTGCTTCTCAGTTCATCGACCACGACGGGCGACCAGGACCGGTGCAATCGCCTGCACATCGCCGCGCGGTTACTCAAGCCCGCCAAACAGTCGTTGCTGCTGGACAACATCATGCGCGTGCTGTCCGGCGCCAGCCGGACGGACACCGGGCCTGTGCCCGCACAAGCGGCTGCTTCCGGTTTGCCGCTGACGGGCCGTCCACTGAATGTTCTGCTTGCCGAGGACAATCCAGTCAACCAGAAGTTCGCCGTGCGGGTGCTTGAAGGAGCGGGGCACCGCGTCACGGTGGCAAACAACGGCCGTGAGGCCGTCGAGCGCTGGGGGGCGAATGCCTTTGACTTGATTCTGATGGATGTGCAGATGCCCGAGCTGGATGGCTTGGAGGCCACACGCGAGATTCGCGCCCGGGAGGCAGGGTCGGGCAAGCGAAGCCCCATCATTGCCATGACCGCCAACGCAATGAAGGGAGACCGGGAAATGTGCATTGACGCCGGGATGGACGGCTATGTCCCCAAGCCCGTCAAGAAAGATGTGTTGTTTGCGGAGATTGACCGCCTCTTAAAGGAGACAGGCCATGGCAAAGGCGTTTGATGAGACGGCACTGCTCGAACGTATCGACGGCGACATTGGTTTCCTGGCTGAAACCGTGCAAATGCTGGAGGTCGATGGGCGGGCGCTGATGAAGGAAGTACAGGCTGCCTTGGCGGCCGGCGACGCGCCCTGGGTCGGGCGCGCCGCCCACGCGATCAAGGGAATGATCTCCAACTTCTGCTCGCCCGGTGTACAGGACCTGGCGCTCCAAGTCGAACGGGCCGGGAAGGCCGGGGATTGCGCGGCCGCGACCGTGGCGGCGGCCCGGCTCGCTCCGGCCCTCGAAGCCCTTATTGTGGAACTGACCCAATTCGCCAATGCGAGGTCTTGAGATGCGTATCCTGATCGCTGAAGACGACCGCATCACGCGCGCGTCGCTGGCGCGCCAACTTGGAAACTGGGGACACGCGGTCACGGCAGCCGAAGACGGGCAACTTGCGTGGGAGCGGTTTCAGACGGGCGGCTTCGATATTGTCATCACCGACTGGGAAATGCCTCGACTGACGGGCGTCGAATTTGTCCAGCGGATCCGGCAGGCCGCGGCGAGTACGTACGTCTATGTAATCATGCTCACCAGCCGGAGCGACAAATCCGACATCGTCAGGGGCATTGAGACGGGCGCCGACGACTTTGTCTCCAAGCCATTCGATCGTGAGGAACTGCGTGTCCGGTTGCTGGCTGGCGAGCGCATTGTCACCCTCGAACGAAAACTGAGCCAACGAACGAATCCGCCATGGACTGCGGGCGGCAGCCCGGGTGCAGCGAGCCATGCTGCCGCGCCAGAACATCGTCACGCCACGCGTCCGCACTGCCTGGAAATATGTTCCTACTGAGGAACTGGCCGGCGATGCGATCGGCCTGCATTTGATAGACGAACGTTTTCTTGTGAGCTACGTCATCGATGTCAGTGGCCATGGCGTGCCGGCAGCCTTGCTGTCGGTGGCCGCGATGCACGCTATGGAACCCGTTCCCGAAGAAAGTTCGCTGCTCAGAGATAAGTCGGGCAGGTGGCCTGGGCACCGTTCGGCGACCATCGCAGACGGCGGCGGAACTCAATCGCCGATTTCGCTCCGGTGACAGTGACGGTCGCTATTTCACCATGATCCTGTGCGTTCTGGATCTGCACGAAGGTCGGCTCCATCTGACCAGCGCAGGGCATCCACTTCCACTTGTACTGCGCGGCGAGCAGAAGATCCCGCTGGACGACGTGGGCGGATTTCCCATCGGGCTGATGGACTCCGCCGACTGCAACGATGCCGTCCTGCAACTGGAGTCGGGGGACCGTGTCTTCCTCTTTTCCGATGGCTTCCTGGAACAGACGGACACGACCGGGTGCGAGCAGTTCGGCGATCGCAGGCTTGTTCCGTTGCTCGTATCCCACAGCCAGACACCGGCCGATCAACTCGTGGGACGCGCCGTCGACGCCCTCACTGAATGGGCGGGTAACACAGGATTTGCCGACGACGCATCCCTCGTTGTCATCGAGTGGCTGAAGGCTCCGGCGACGTAGCAGCGCATCTTTGTCAAGGGGTCGCTGCTATAAGGTACAGCCGGCGTGCGGTGGCCAGGCAGAGCGCATTCCCGACCAGTGCCGGACGCGCATAGAGAGCCGCGTCCATTTCAATCCGCGCCATCAACTCCTTGCGCCGTCCCGCGCCAAGCACGGACATGACACCGTCCACATTGCCCACGTACAGTCGATTTCCGACCAGGATCAGACATCCCCAAATGGCTCCCTCGGTGTCGTGTTTCCATACGATAGCGCCCGTCACCGCATCCAGGCAATAGACCATCCCGCCGAGATCTCCGACATAAAGCAGTCCATCCTTCACGACGGGCGTGCCTACCACGCGGCCGATTTCGCGACAGGTCCAGAGCCGCCGGCTGTCCGTGACATCTCCCTGACCATTGGGATCGATCGCGTGCAGCAATGACGGTCCATTGCCGTGCGCAGGATCCTGCCCCATGGCAATATAGACACGGCCGTTGTCGCAGACTGGTGCGGCGATAATATGGCTTCGCGAGAGGACGCCGGGGCGAGGAAGCCAGCGGGCACCCTTCGGGTTCCCGTCGAATCGCCAGATCTCGCGACCCGATACGGCGTCGTAAGCACGCAACCAGCCGTCCCCACCACCGAACAGCACCTGGGTGCGGCCGTTCACGCTGGTCGCGGTCGGATTGCACCATTGGCCATGCAGTACATGCTCGCCAGGTCCTATGGCGCTCCATACCACGCGTCCCGATCGCTTGTCCACGGCGATCAGGCTCGGGGCTCGTGGGGATGGAACACCCGTATGGCCCTCGTTGCGGCCGTTCGACGTGCAAACCATCAGCAGATCGCCAACAGCCATCACTTCGCTGTTGGATGCCTCGTGCGGGAACACGCCCAGGCTGGCGCACATGTCCAGTTCCCAGATGCCCTTGCCTGAGCGGCTATCCAGACATCGAAGCTGGCATTCTGCGGTGACGTAATACAGCCGGTTTTCCTCTATGTAGGGTGCGCTGGTCGTCGAAGGCAGCAGGAATTCCCTCATGCCTCGCTTGGCCCGCGGGGCCGCGTCCTGCCACAGGAATGCGCCGTCAGTAACTCGGAAAGACATGAGCACCCCGCACTCATCCCGAACGCCAGGGTCCATTCGCCGGGTGTTGTCGGTCCCGATATAGACCGCGTCGCCGGACACCACGGGCCGCCCGAACGTCTCGTGTCCCAGCGCGACACTCCAGACAATATTCCGTTTCGTGTGCGGATCCCAGTCAACCGGAGGATTGCCCGACCGGACCGCCATTTCCCGAGGCGATGATTCGACCGTGGGCGCCGATCCGTCCGTTGGGGCGAGTGATCCGGCTGGTTCGTCAGGTTCGGCGCCGGTAATCCGATGCAACGCCCACTTTGCTTCGTCGTGCAACGCCGGTTCAGTGGCGGCTTTTTTGAGCGGCTCAACGGCAGCCGTTGCTTTTGCCCCCATGCTCCCCAGCGCTCCGGCCGCGCAGATGCGCACAAAAAGAACCTCGTCTTCCAGCGCGTCGATCAACTGTGGTATAGCGCATGCCGAGGCCGGGCCGATGCTCGCCAGCGCTTCGCACGCCGCCCAACGGACTCCAGGGACCGGATCGCGCAAGGCGCCTACCAACTCCGGAGTT
>CAYSSA010000028.1:12605-20570 GCA_964433485.1 uncultured Tepidisphaeraceae bacterium
CCGCTTCCGAACCGATGGACGCCAGGGCCTCGGCCGCGTACAGCCGGACGTGTGGCTCCGTGTGCGAGAGAGACTTGATCAGTGAGGGCACTGAACGACCCGCCTCTGCACCCAGCGCGCCCAAGGCGCGGGCGGCATCGCGCGCCACAAGTGAATCCTTATCGCTCAGCGCATGGCACAGATCCTCTTGCACCGATGCCGTTTCAGGCGCCAGGTCAATCAGGATATCGGCGGCCTCTCGACGGATCGCTTCCCGATCATGCCGAAGCATGTCCACCAGCAGCGGAATGGCAATCGGGCCGAGGCGACGGATGACCTCAAAGGTCTGCAAACGCAGCTTGGTATCGTGACTGTCGAGGAACCGTCCGAGCAGAGGCAGCGACCCGGCGCCGCCTTGCACCAAGCTCGCCGCGGCGGCCGCCCTGGACTTCGGGTCCGCGGCCATCATTCGATCTGTCCAGTCACGCATCAGGGCGGAATTTCTGGAAAGATCCGACTCAGTGGGCAGCGGAAGCTCCTGACTGGAAGATAATCCCTGCGGCATCGGAGCGCAGGTGCTGAGCAGAAACAGCCCGCAAACCGGGAGGTGGTAACAACTGCCGAGTTGACTCAACACCAGCAACAGTGCTCTCGCCGCTGACGCGGGTCCGCCCGACTTGAGCCCGCTCGTGGTCACGTGCGACTACTCCACCTTTGTCCATCCCTCGCCCGGATCGAAGGCGGTCATTTCGGATGCAAGTTTCTTGGTCTTCTCTCCGAGATCCTTCTGATAGACGACACCGTCCGAACCCATGATGAAGGTCATGATACCGGAGTTGTCGTATTCGGCCGGGTAGGCCACCACGGCAAATCCCAGAAGCATCCTGCCATTGACCACGTAGTTCATCGCGCCGCCGGGAGCGTTCGGTCCCTGCGATTTGAGAATGCGATAGCAATATCCGTGATATGGTCTCGGTCCGGTGGCGTTCGGGTCGGCTGTGTATCCTTCCTCTGACGCGCTGGCCGCAAGCTCACCCAGCGGACTCTGCTGCTCGCCTTCGGCACTGGGCCAGAACAGCCCGTTCCGCTTGCCCGGCTCACTCCAGAACCGCTGAGCATATTCCTGCAAACCGTTGTTATTCGGGTCACGCAGGGCGTATTCACGCTGGGCATCCGCTATCGCCTTGCAGACCTCGATCGCTGAGAGTTCGTTTCGGCCAATGCGACGGTTGAGAATCTCTTCCTTACCGGCGGCGACGTCAAATACCCAGGCATTGCCCTTGGGAACGATCGGAATAGGGAACGGCCACTCGGTATTGCCGATGCACAGGCTCGCGGAGCCATCCTGGTTGGGGGTGATGACGTGCTTCTCCTCGTAGAGCTTGACGAAATCCTGCCACCGCTGGCGATCGGCCACCTCATCACCGGATTCCACCAGCTCCTTGCCTTCGCTGCCCACGATGGCATTCAACTGGGCCACATCGGCGTTGCGGAGCGCCAATACAAGCGCATCCACCGCCTCTTGTGTTGAGGAAAACGTTTTGGGCTGTTGGGCGCATCCCTGTGCGTAAAAGACCGCCATCCCCATTGCGACCGCTAGCAAGAACTGACGAGAGATTAAACGAGCCACGAAAGTCATCGGCGTTTCCATATATTCATCCTTTGCACGTTCTTCTTGTCAGACCAGATACAGGCGAAATTCATGAAGCAAATAGTCATCAGCGTCGGCCTCCGCCGCCGCCACGCGATGAGCCACCGCCGCTGCGGGAAGCGCCACCAGCGCTGCCGGCGCTGGCCCGGCTGGTCGAGCCGCGATCGCTTTGGGCTCGAGCCGCAGAACCGCTGCTCCTGGCCCCGTCGAAGGCGCCGCCGGAGTTTGCGGAAGGAGATCGCCCTCCCGCGCTGCGGTCACTGACACTCGGGCCGGCCGATGGCGACCTGCCCACACCATCGCTGCGATCCGCAACACCCGGGCTGGCCGATGGAGATCGACTGCCCAATCCGGCCGAAGGCGATCCGCCCCCGGCGGCACGGAAGGAATCCGCTCCACCGCGGGCGATGTCCTGCCGGCCGGTCTCCGCTCGACCGCGGAAATCCTGGCGGGCCTGGCTGGCATTCGTACTGCCGGCACCGCCGAAGTCTCTTGCCGTGGCGTTGTCTCGATACGAAACGCCCTTGCGGTGGGATGGGTCGTGCTGGAAACTGCTGGCGCTGGTCTGCCTGGCCCCTGTGCCCGTCCCGGTACCCGTTCGGTTCGTGCTGCGCTGCTGCATGTTCTGCTTATACTTCTCGCGGCTGGCGCTGATATTCTGATTGATGTTGGTGTTGCGGTTGACGTCAATGTCAACCTCGCCGCCGCCCCAGTTGCACCCGCCCCAGGCATGGCCCCACGCAGCGCCAACGGCAACACCCGCGCCGAACGAGATCATGTTGCTCGCGACGTACCCGGGCGGGTAGTACGGCGGCGGGGGTGGATAGGCCGGGTACGGCCAAGTTCCGTACACGACCGTGGGGCTGTACGTCGGCACGTAGACCACTTCCGGACTCGGCGACTCGATCTTGATGATCTGCGTTTGCGTTTCCGCCACCGGTTCAACAATGACCTTCTGCTCCTGCGTCGTCTTCAGGTTGCCCGTCGCCTGGGCCTTGGCCCGCAGTCTTTGAACGGCCGCCAGCATGGCCTTCTGGTCGGCGATGAACGCGTCTCCCAGCTTGGTCGTCCAATCGAGCTGCGTGCTCATCATGGTCAGAACCTGCGGGAAGTTGACCAGCGACTTCACGCTCGGATCCCATTCCTTCTTGTTAAGTTCCGCCGTCAGAGCGTCGCCCTTGAGCTCCTTGGCGCCCTGCGCCCAGCGATCCGCCTGCACAATTTCCAGCGGATAGGTCGATGCCATCAGGATCTGTGCAACCAGCGAGTCCGGGTACAGAGCGATCGGTGCTGCCAACGCCTCCAGTTCCTCCGGTTGGAACGGCTTGGTTTCCACAGCCGGCAGCGTCGTCGCGGCCCCATCCGCCGCCCTGAAGTTGCCCGTGAGCCTGCCGGAATCCCTGGCGGCAGGCGAAGCCGTCGCCATGATGCTCACCAACAGCATCAGAAGCCACCTCGACGCTTTGTTGCGATCTATCATGGAACATCCTTTCCGTTATGCAATCCCGTGAAACGATTTGGCCGTGCAGCGCCATGCATCAGGCATCAGCGACGGCCACCGCCTCCACCTCTGGCGCCACCGCCGCCGCCCCTGGAGACCCCTCCGCTGCTTCGGGCAGGGCTGGAACGACTGGCCGCGCCGCGATCGCTGTAGGATCGAGTGCTCGATCCACTGGTTCGTGCGCCGTCAAAGGCGCTGCCGCGGCTCACACTCGATGGGGCTCGCGTTGCGCCGCCGCCAGGGCTGGCCGTGCCGCGATTGGCGACGCTTGGGTTGGCCGAGGGGGACCGCCCACTCAGGGCACCGGATCCCGCCCGATCTCCGAGGCCGCCAGCGGAACCCACCTGATTGCTCACACCCGCGTTGCCGCGGAACGAATCCGCCCCGCCCCGGGCGATGTCCTGTCGGCCTGCTTCGGCCCGGCCACGAAAACTGTCACGTGCTTGCGCGGCGCCGGCGTTGCTCGAGCGGTCAAATGCCTTGGCCGTGGCGTTATCCCGGTACGACACGCCCTTGCGGTGCGACGGGTCATGCTGGAAGCCGTTGGCGCCGCCTTGTCTACCTCCGGTGCCCGTGCCTGTCCGGTTCGCACTGCGCTGCTGCATGTTCTGTTTGTAGCTCTCGCGGCTGCTGTTGATGTTGCGGTTGAATTCGGTGTTGCGATTGACGTCGATGTCAACCTCGCCGCCGTGCCAGTTGCATCCGCCCCATGCGTGTCCCCAAGCCGCGCCAATCGCAACACCCGCACCGAAAGACAGAAGGTTACTCGCGACATATCCCGGCGGATAGTACGGCGCCGGCGGCGGATACGTCGGGTACGGCCAGGCGCCGTAAACCACGGCGGGATTGTATGTAGGCACGTAGACGACTTCCGGGCTGGCCGATTCAATCTTGATGATCTGCGGCGGCGGCGTCTCCCCTTGCACAACCACCGTCTGTGTTTGTTCCGCCTTTTCGACAACGACCTTCTGCTCCTTAGTCGTCTTGAGATTGCCCTCCGCCTGAGCCTTGGCTCGAAGCTTTTGCACGGCCGCCATCACGGACTTCTGGTCAGCGATGAACGCATCGCCCAGTTTGGTCGTCCAGTCGAGTTGCGTGCTCATCATCGTCAGCACCTGGGGGAAATTGATCAGCGATTTGACGCTGGGATCCCAATCCTTCTTCTCCAACTCCGTGGTCAGGGCCGGATCCTTCAGTTCCTTGTTGCTCTGCACCCAGCGATCCGCCTGGACTATCTCCAGGGGATAGGTCGAGGCCATCAGCACTTGCGCCACCAGCGAGTCGGGATAGAGTGCAATGGGCGACGCCAATGCCTCCAGTTCCTCCGGCTTGAATGCCTTGACCTCCGCGGTCTTGGCATCCGCGATCTTGGTCTCCGCGCCCGTTGCGTACGGGAACTTGATGGTCTCGTCGGCCGCAGCGATGGCCTTCGGCCCTGTCGTCGCTACGCCCACAAGTAATAGCAGAACCACTTGGCTGCTGAACCTCTGGCTGGCGTTTCTCATGTGTTGTCCTTTCCGCCTGACCGTCCAGATGTCCAACGGCGGTCAGCCTCGCGGTTACTCTTCCAAGACATAGATCGCCCGCGCGAACGCCGTTTTGGGCGTGGCGCGCATCGGGATTTGATAGAATTTACCCTGATAGCCCGCCGTCACTAGATACTCCTGCCCGGTTGGTTCCACGATGAGCAACAGGCCGTTGGCGCCCAAGGCGGCCGCCTTGGCTTTGAGAGCGTCAAAAGCCGGCGTGGCATCGGCACGCTCACCCATCTGCAATTCTGGTGTAATCGCCAGCGATACGGTCCCGAGTTGTTCGTATCGTTTGGGATGGTCCTGAAACAACTTCACCTGTTGCGCCGTGGTTGGCTTCCGCGGCCCAGAAGAAGGCACCACCTCGTGGGACGCACAGCCAGCCAGCAGCAACAAACCTATCAGGCCAAAGCCAACAGCTTGTTTCATGGCGATATCTCCCGAAAAATGCACGAAGGCATGACCGATCAAACAGGTTGCCTTGGTACGCAGGAATGATCCCAGCAATTATCGGGCCAGATCATCACGCACTTGCCACGGCAACCATAAGTGCTGTTATAACAGTTACTTAACGGATTGTTATCATGCGATCATTGCCGCAGACTTTAAGTAGGGAGTGGCGACCAATCGTTGCTTCGGCGGCATTTCGTCATGGGATCAACGGCCAAACTCCCCTGGGGCTGGCTCCCAAGTTGGACCACCAAACTGAGCGAACATATCGATGGGTCGGGTCCAAATCGACGCCATGTCGTCGGCGTGTCGATAAGTCGTCGTCACCGGAGCCTGATCCGTGTCATCCGGCTTGTATTCCGGGAATGGATCATCAGCGTTTGCAACGAGATTTGCGTACCGGTGGCTAAGAGTGCCGGTCTGGCACTGTGTTTGCAAGAGCTCCTTTGTGTCGAGAACAAAAGAACCAGTGTAAATTGACGAGCTTTTGAGTCACGATATCTCAGTGTTCACACGTTCATGGAGGTCCGTGTCCAATTAATTGGTGCAGCGACCTGATTCCGTTGCGACCAACGCTGGAAAGGACATATTGTGACAACCCGGCACATAGGCGTGGCAGGCCTGGGATCCGCGATGGCAATACTTATTGCCATCGTCTTCTCAGTTGCAGGGTGCGGATCGATTCGCTCGCACCGATCAACACCAAAGGAATTGGTGGACAAAGCCACCATACCGGGAATGCCCCATATCCGCACCTGGGGGGATCGCGTCAGCGATGGATATCGCCAGAGTCTCGCCGAATCGATACGCCAGAGACAGGCATACTTCGCCGCACATCCGGAAATACCGAAGCCTGCAACCGCCGACATTCTCGCCATTTCCGGCGGCGGTGAGAATGGTGCGTTCGGGGCGGGCTTGCTCAATGGTTGGACAGCCGCCGGCAATCGGCCAGAGTTCAGGATGGTCACCGGCATCAGCACCGGCGCGCTGATCGCGCCATTGGCATTCCTTGGACCCCAATATGATCAGATGTTGAAGGAAGGTTACACAAGGCTCACCAAGGACGACATCCTTGAGAAGTTGAACATTCTCGCCTTCCTGGACCACGATTCGCTCGCCAGCAGTAAACCGCTGGCCAAGCTGCTGGAGAAGTGGATTGACAAGCCAACCTTGGCTGCCATTGCTGCTGAACACGCCAAAGGCCGGCGGCTGTTCATCGCCACTGTAAACCTGGAGGCACAGCGTCCGGTCATCTGGGATATGGGAGCGATTGCCGCCAGCGGCGAGCCGCATGCGCTTAAGTTGTTTCGCGAGGTGATGTTGGCCTCGGCATCAATTCCCGGCGCTTTCCCACCAGTCTACATCAATGTCGAAGCCGAAGGACAGAATTACACCGAAATGCATGTGGATGGCGGCACCATCAGCCAGGTCTTTCTCTGGGGCGGCGGCGTGAGCCTCGACCGCCTCGCGGCCGCAACGGACCCGAAGCAAGCCGCTTCGCGCCCGCCAATTCGCCTGTTCGTCATCCGCAATGGACGATTCGACCCGGAGTACCAGTCTATCCATCCACTGGTGTTCAACATCGGTGGACGAGCCGTGTCCACGTTGATCAAGACACAAGGCATCAGCGATGCATTTCGACTCTACCAGATTTGTCAGCGGGACGGGATGGAGTTCAATCTCGCGGCCATTCCGTCAGCATTCAATGCGGAATTGAAGGAACCATTTGACAAGATATACATGAACAAGCTGTATGATTGTGCCTACGATATGGCTATTAATGGATACCCATGGCAGAAGACTCCACCCTATTTTGAGGAGGCGGCACAATAGACCTGTTGACCGGCAATCAGAGACTTGCAAACGACAGAATGCTCATGCGAAACGTGCTCTTGCCATTGATTCTTGCTGTGTCGGCGATGCTGACCGGCTGCACCACGTCCAAGGGCGAGGCTGGCGATGAGAAACGCCAGGCTATTCAGAGCATGCGCGATGACGCGCTGGCCGGGCTCTACCATCAGAAGCCGGAGGCCAAGGCTGAAATAGAAACGGCACCCGGTTACGCGGTCTTCTCCAACACGGGTCTCACTCTCCTTTCTGTGGTCGCCGGTGACGGTTATGGCATGCCGGTTGACAATCACGTGGGCAATATCGTCTATATGACAAGGGGCCAGGTGTCGGCCGCCTTGGGTCTGGGCCTGAAGGATTTCCGCGCTGTTTTCGTCTTCATGGACCAAGCCACGCCGCAGCAGTTTGTTGATAAGGGACGAGAGTTCAGCGGCGAGGCCGATGCCGGGTTGCAGTCCGGTGACAAGGGTGGAGAAGTCGAGGCTGCCGGTAATCTGAAAGACCAGCTCCGCTTTTGCCAATTCACTGAGAGCGGCATCGCCATCAAGCCCTCGTTGCCGCTGACCAAGTATCGGAAGTATGATGAATTGAACCAGCCTGCCCCGGAAGCGGCGGGCTGCGGTCGAAGGGATCATCGTTGAGCATTTCAACCTAAGGAGCCTGGTCATGGCATCGACAATCGTGAAATCATGCTTGTTTACGGCAATCGCCCTGATATTCCTCGCTTCGGCCTCGGGTGCGGCGGATACGCCAGCGGCCAATCCACCGGCCAGCCCGTTCGACGATCGCGATCCCGAGATTGTGGCCATCAAGAAGCTCGAGTGGAAGTCCATCGACGTTACGAAAATGGAATTGCGCCAGCGCTGCGTGTCGCTGATCGTTCTCAATAAGATACTCGATCGCGTTGGCAGCAAGGCGGCGCTTCGGCAAGACTTGCTGATGACGTTTATCGAGCAGAACAATCTCAGCGATGAGTATGCTCAGCGCATGCCAAAGGCGGACGATCA
>CAYSSA010000028.1:20580-25884 GCA_964433485.1 uncultured Tepidisphaeraceae bacterium
CCATGTCACATACGAGGAAGCCCAGCAGATCGCGGCGGCAGCGTTGAAATTGCCGCGAATCGCGGCACAGTTTGGAAACAACATGGACGGCGTCGAAGCTGCCACGCTGGAGAGTTACTTCACTATGTACTCCAAGACCTGCCTGCGAAACTGGGCGGAGGTCATGGAAGACCGCTGCGCGGTGCGGAGCATGGCCAAGTTCCTGGAAACCAAGGGCATGTTGCCGACGTTCGACAAATGGGCCGGCGAAGAAATGGCTCGGAAACAGGCGGCCCATGAGGAGGAGATGAAGAAGCGGCAGGCCGCCTATGTTCAAAGTGAGGCCGAAGCCCAGAAGAAACGCGAGGAGATTGCGGCCAGGAACAAGGAGGAAAGCGCCATCTCTGCGGCTTCTTACGCAATGGCCCAGAATCGCATGCTGGATCGCCCTGACCGGGGCGATGGCAGCTATGCCGTCATCGACGGTGGTGACTACGGCATCTGGGGCGGGGTCTACTCTCCCGGCGCCTACTGGGCCGGCGGCGCCTATCGCGCCAGCGTCCGCGACCGTTACAACGGAAACTGGGGCGGCGGGGTGAGGCTGGGCGGGCAAGGGGGAAGGCAAGGGGGAAGACGCTAGCAGCCAGCACCTCCTGATGGGACGCACGATACCTCGAATTCAACAAGGTGACATCATGGGGGGTGTACGACCGTTTTTGTCGAGCATTCACCATCGGAGGGCCATTGCGAACGCCCGCCGTCATTCCGAACCAAGTGAGGAATCTCCGCGTTCACATCACGACTCGCGTTGCATCTCATATGGTTCGTTCCCGGCGGCACAACGCAGAGATGCTTCGCTTGGCTCTGCATGACTCTTCCAGACCCCTTGGCGCAGGGACCGTCGTACACGATCCCCGTCGAGACCTTGAAACAGGAGACATGTTGTTCGGACGCACGAGGCAACGTACGATGGGCCGGACGACCTCCAGACCCTTCTGGCTGTTTCCATTGATGCTCATCCCCACACTGCTTCAGGCGCAGACCGCCACGGAAACCACCATCGTATTGCACGCCGACAAAGTCGTTCACACCATGCGAGGCGGCATCGGGGCGTCTTGGCACGCTATCGAGGCGGAGATTCCCAGCAATGTGAAACATCCGGTCTTCGCCGGTCCGGCGCATGGCGGCAGTGCCTGGGGCGGCAATCCGCCAGCCGAGGATGATGCTCGATGGCAACAGATTGAGCGGCACGCTGACTGGTTGGGACTGGATTTCGTTCGCGTGGAGGTCGAGCAGCGCATGTGGCAGCCCGAGCGTGACCGTTTCACTTGGGACGCGCCGGAAATGCGCATTCTTTACCGCATTCTCGACTGGTGCGAGAGCCGTAACGCCGACGTGTTCCTCCAAGTCATGTGGGGCAATGTGGATTGGAACGCACATCCCGAGTTTCGCGGGGACGCCGTGACGCGAGTTCACAGCGGGCCACATGATATGCAGGCGTTTGCCGACGGCGTCGCTGCCATGGTCAAGCATCTCGCGCAGACGAAACGCTACTCGTGCATCCGCTGGCTGTGCATCAACAACGAACCCGGGGCCGAGTGGTCCTGGTGGCAGGCACCGCCGAATACGCCGATGTCGCTGCGTGACGGCCTGGCCGCAGTGCGCCGTGCCCTTGACCGCGAAGGTGTCCGAGTTCCCCTGAGCGGTCCGGACTGGACGGACCTGCCGGAGCTGAAGCCTGAGAAGATCGACTTCGACGAATTCATCGGCGCTCACGACCTGCACTCCTACTCCGCGAGGTTTGACTGGGCGACGACGGAGGGCTATCCGCTCGCCGCCGCCGAGAAGCGGCTTGCTGCCTGGCGAGCTTGGGCCACGGCCCGGGGCAAGCCGCTGTTCCTCTCTGAACTTGGCACCATGGTCTATGGCTGGCGTACCAATAACGCAGGCCCGGCGCGGTTTGAGTCGGCACTCAAGGACGCCGAACTGGTGGTGCGCGGGCTTAATCTCGGTGTGGATGGCTTCAACCGGTGGAGTTTCGTGAACCGCGGTGATCTTGACGGACAGTGGCAGATGATTTCGACCTGGGACGAGGCGAACAAGACACTGCGCGAGAGCATCAGGCCGTTTGCCAACAGCTACTTCGTTTATGGCCTCATCTCGCGGTTCACCGCCAAGCATTCCAGCGTGGTGGCCTGCGAGACACGCGGCGGGCGGGTGGACGGCACGAATCGCGTCTTTGCCACCGCACTGCGCAGCCCCAAGGGCCATTTGACGTGGGTGATCGTGAACGATGCCCCGCAGGCGTGGCCTGCCAGGCTGGAAGTGAGCGGAGCTTTGGGGAAAGTGTTCCAGAAATACCAAGTCACCGCGGAGCAGCGCGACCAGAGCAGCCTGCGTATCGAACCGTTGAGTAGGGTGAAACTGGCCGAGGGTACGACGAGCTTTTCAGATAGCCTGCCCCCGATGAGCCTGACGATATACTCCACCTACGACCTGAGCCATGCCCAGCGCGGGGTGGTGGCTGAGTGAAGCGGCGGCGGGAAAAACGCCGCTATTTCTTCTGCTCTCTGGCCTTGCGGCGTTCCTCCGGGGACATCCAGGGTGTATGATCCACGGTGAAGCCTTCGTTGTCTTCTACCTTCGCGTTGGCCATGTTGCGAATAGCGTAGCCCTCTTTGCCCAAGGGCTTGCCCACCGCCTTGTTGCCTTTGATGATGTTGCCTGAGCTTTCTTCCTTCGATCCGTCAATCATGATGCCGCGACCGGACACGGTGTTGTTGAGTATCCGCACATTGCGGCAGGGGAAGGCATGGTTGACACGGTTGGCGGCGACGGTGATGGCGCCCTCCCCACCGGCACCCGCGTCAATGTGGATCTGGTTGCCCTCGACCAGCAAGCCGTCCACGCCGGCGGTTTGATAGATCGAAAGGTAGGCGTTGCCACGATTGTTGGTCAGGACGCTGTCCTTGACCGTCGAGTTGACGTGGTCCTCGTGCATCAGGCCCTCCCCATCGTTGATTGGCCAGGTGTGGTCGGCGCAGATGTTGCGATAGACCTCGTAGTCATTGCCATCCACGACCCAGCGCCATCCGCGTATCTCGATGGCCCGGTTGTCATTGGTGTCCGAGCCGTAACTGAGGTGGCGACCGGTGACAGTCGGACGCCAGACGCCCTTGGGGAACCGGATGATGTTGTTCAGGCACTGGACCCCGTCGCCGCAGAAGCCGATCGCGCAGCGGCCGGTGTTGAAGACGTAATTGTCGCGGATCATCAGCCCTTTGCGGAATCCCCAGGGATGGGTTTCCGGGGTGCCATCCGGCCCACCACCGCCGGGTCCGCCAATGCCATAATGGTTGAGGTAGATGCCCGCGCGATTGTCGTAGTCGAACACAATGCCGTCCAAGGGTTTCATCTCGCGCTGCCGCGTCCACAGCAGGTAGCCATTCATGGTGAAGTTGTCCTCACCGCTCCTGGGCAGGCGGTTGTTGGCGATGAGGCCGTTGGTCTCCACGATGAGGTCTATGGCGGCGTTCATGTAGCCGACTGTGTAGCGCTGCCATGGCTTTTGGCCCAACTTAAGGTCTGGCACCGCCGGGTCTAGACGGGCGGCATTGCGTAGCACGCAGCCGTAGGCGATGCGGTTGCGGCCGCACTTGTGCCCCTCGGCCTCGGCCAAATGGATATGCCCGCGGTTGACATCGAGGTTTACCACTCCGCAGTTGGAGGCCGTGGCGGGGTCTTTGACGTAGATCCCCTTGAAGGCGGTATCGAGCGGTGTGCCGTCCCCTTCGGCCTTGAAGGCGAACTTCGGGAATTCGAGCTTGCTGGGTGGCGCGTATTTCTCGTCGTGGGCCTTGCTCACCGGTCCGGGGTCCGCGCCGCGCAGGACGATGCCGTCGAGCAAGTGGATGTGGTCCTTGACCTGGTAGGTTCCGGGCGGGAAGTAGACAACGCCGCCGCCTTTGGCGGAGAGCTGTTGCTGGGCGGCGTTGATTTTCTCCAGGGTGTCCTCGCCGGGCATCTGGGTGACATCGATCACGTTGGCCCACTTGATTTCGTCCGTCCAGGCAAGCTTGATATGGGCGACGGGATTGTCCGCAGGCACATCCGGCGGCGCAGCCTGCAGGGCACGTGGAAGCAGCAGCCAGCCGACAGCACCTGCCCCGGCGACGATGAAATCACGGCGATGAAGCCCGATGGAACGGCGGACACTCACCATGGGTGGATTAAACCACGGTCGGGCAATAATGTCACTGCCCGGATCGTACTCCTGTTCTGACCGCGCCGTGTGTGGGTGGCGACGTACAAGAACGAGTGACCACATCCCACCACAGATCGCATCCCACACCGCAGAACACGAGTTCGAATTCCTCCCGGGTCCCCAGGAGCAACCCTAGCCGAACGACTCTCCGCATCAGCATGGTTCGCCGCACGCGGCGCGGCCCATCTGGGGTAGTCAGTAATTTATCTACTGACCGATTGACACGGCAGTGTTCGCATGCTAGTCTAGCAGTATGGCGGCTACTGACGGACAAGATCGGTCGGCCTTGTTGATGGACGTGGCTCGTGTTCAGCCGGGCTACCTCAGCCGGATGGGCGTCCGTCCAGCCCCTGGCGGCACTCATTTTTTACTGCAGGCGAAGGACGTGTCGCCCAACGCCGGGATTCGGTCCGTCGGCCTGCTTCGATTCCGCCCTCAGCGTCAGCCGCACCTGTATGAGATTTCCGGCGGTGACATCCTCATCGCGTCCCGGGGCCAAGACCACCACGCTTACCTCGTCCATCAAGATCTCGTGGACACGCTCGCATCGAGCGTGTTCTACATCGTCAGGCCGCGAGTCGAACGCATCGTGCCAGCCTACCTCGCGTGGTGGCTGAACCTCCCGCACATGCAAGCTCTGATCGACTCGGGTGCAAGAGGCACAGGCATCGGCTACATCGCTCGCCAGGTGTTGGAGCACCTGCCTGTCGTCGTGCCGCCCATTGCGGCGCAGAACAAGGTCGCAAAGACGCTCGATCTTTGGCAACGACAAAGGTCGCTCCAAGCTCGTCTCGATCAGAAACGCGAACAGCTAATCCAGGCCATCTGCCGACAGGCCGTTCAGCAGGAAGGAATGATCCCATGAACCAGACCGTCTCCCAGAAGGAAATCAACGACATCCTGTGGCAGGCCTGCGACACGTTTCGCGGCACGCTCGATCCCACGCAGTACAAGGACTACATCTTGGTGATGTTGTTCATCAAATACATGTCAGACCTTTGGAGCGACAAGCGCGATCAGTTCGTGTTCGAGACCCAGCTGCTGCCCGCGGTCGCGCTCGC
>CAYSSA010000029.1:0-14196 GCA_964433485.1 uncultured Tepidisphaeraceae bacterium
TGATCGGCGGCTTGCTGAGCTTGCTTAACAACCGCAGAACCAGGCTGTCAAGCAAGCTCAGCAAGCCGCCGATCAGGCGGCCCAGGAGCTTGAGCGAGGCGACCTGAAGAATGCCATTGCCCGGATGGAACAGGCTCAGCAGGGCATCCAACAGGCGCAGCAGCAGGAACAACAGAATCAGCAACCAGCCCGGCAAGGCCAGCCACAGGGCCAACAGGACCAGCAGAAGGGCGAACAACAGCAAGGTCAGCAGAATCAACAAGCGGGTCAACAGCAGGGCCAACAGAATCAGCAGGGAGGCGAACAACAACAGGGCCAGCAGAATCAACAGGCCGGTCAGCAGCAGTCCGCAGAGAAGCGGGACATGGGTGAGATTGGGCGCCAGCAGGCCGAGGTGAAGCAGGCGACCGAGCAATTGGCAGCCCAACAGGCCGCCCAGCAGGGACAGCAAGGTCAACAACAAGGCCAACAACAGGGTCAGCAGCAAAGCCAGCAGGCTCAGCAGCCGGGACAACAGGGCCAGCAACAGGCGGGCATGCAGGAAGCATCCAAAGACCTCGCGCAGGCTTCGAAGCAGGCTGGGCAACTGGCCGCCGAACAGGGCGGGCAACTTCCCTCCGGTGCTGAGAATGCCTTGCAACAGGCGGCCCAGGCACTGTCAGATGCCGCCGCCGCGGCCGGCGCAGAGAACCCCGGCCAGGCGCAGCAGGCCGCCGAGGCCGCGCAACAGGCATTGGCTCAGGCGGCCGCCTCGCTGGCCATGGCGCAGGCGGGATTGTCCGGTCAGGGTCAGCAAGCCAACGCCAACCAGGGCCAGCAACCTGGCCAGGGTCAACAGCCCGGTCAGGGTCAGCAATCTGGTCAGGGACAGCCCGGTCAGGGACAACAACCCGGGCAAGGCAAGAAGCCGGGCCAGGCTAACGAGCAGAATGCCAAGGGCGGCACGGGCAACCGCCAGGACACTGGCACCAACGTGGCCAATGGCGGCGAACGTGGCAACGAGAAAGGCGCGGGTTCCTTTATCGGCCTGCCCGCCCGCGATCGCGCGGCCATCAGCCAGTCACAAAACGACAAGTACCCCGAGGAATACGGTTCCAAGATCGAGCAGTACCTCCGAAATCTGTCAGATAACGAAGAGAAGTAGAATTAATGACAATGACTTAATACGAAGACCCAAAGGCGCCGAGCGATGTTTGGTGTGTAAGAACGATGTGGCGAGACGATCGAAGAAGATGATTCCAGAACGGCCCAGCCACATTGGTCGCCTCGCGTGGCAGGGAACTCGTTCGTGTGTTTGTGCCTTTGTGTTGAAAAGAACACCATGAGATTACCGATCATTCTCATTCTCTCGCTCATCGGATCCAGCGCTGGCGCCGCCGAGCCAAAAGGTTCCGGCGCCGGGCTCGGACAGGAGAAGGTAGTTGTCGATCCGGCCGCCGAAAGCGCCATCCGCGGCGCCCTGAAGTACATGGCCTCCAAGCAGAACGGCAACGGTTCCTGGAGTGCCAGCGACGGCGAGAAGCACGAGGTCGCCATGACGGGCTATGTGCTGATGGCCTATCTTGTCTGCGGCCAACTGCCGGATGAGGGCGAATATGGAAAGAACGTCACCGCCGGAGTCAACTTCCTGCTGAATTGCGTCAAGCCCGACGGCTTCATCCAATACGGCAGCACCAACATGTACGCTCATGGTGTGGCCTCCATCGCATTGGCCGAGGTCTACGGTCAGACTCGCGACGTGCGCATCCGCCCCAAGCTTGAGGCGTCCATCAAGCTCATCATCAACTGCCAGAACGACCAGGGTGGCTGGCGCTATGCGCCGCGAAAGGGCGATGCCGACATTTCCGTTACGGTGTTGCAGGTTGTCGCGCTGCGAGCGGCCAAGAATGCCGGACTGGATGTGCCCCAGGCCACCATCGATCGCGCGGTGGCCTATGTCCGAACCTGTTTTGACGAGAACTCGGGCGGCTTCACGTATCAGCCGCGAAACCACCAGCCCGGTTTTGCCCGCACGGCGGCGGCCATCTATTCGCTGCAGGTCTGTGGCCAATACGACGATCCGCGCGTCGAGAGGGGATCCAAGTACCTCTTTAAGAACCTGAAGGATCGCCAATGGTTCACCTACGGCAACTTCTATGCCGCTCCCGCCCAGTACATGATCGGCGGCGCCACCTGGGAGGAGTGGTACGGCATGATGAAGGATCTCCTGCTCAAGACCACCGACCAGGGCGGCCTCATGCGCGTTCAGGGCGAACTGGTTTCATGGGAACCCAAGTGGGACGGCGGCGGCCGCGTCGGCACCATCTATTCCACTGCGGTCTACACCATGATCCTGGCGATGCCGTATCACTATCTGCCGCTGTATCAGAGATAAGCTTCTCAACGGCGGAGTGAAAATGAAAAGTGAAAAATGAAGAATGTGCCAGGCATGAGTTTTGTACCGCTTCCATTCCGCATTTTGCACTTCGCACTTTGCGTTTTTCATTGTGCCGCTTATGCCGGCGCCATCAATACCGTTGATGGCAAGCGATACGAAGGCGCCATTCGCCTCGAATCGACGGATACGCTGAGCATCACACCGAAGACCGGCCAGCCGGTCAGTATTGCCCTTGATGACGTGCTTCTGGCCGACTTCCGGGCAGTGGAAACAACTCCGGACGTCTGGAGTTCGCGCGACATCGGCCAGGTCGCAATCCCCGGCGCGATGCGAGCGCAGGGAGCGACCATCACCATCAAGGGCTCCGGAACCGGCATGGGCGGCGGCGACAGGGACGAACTCCATTTCGCCTCGCAACTGCTCAAGGGCGACGGACAGATCGTTGCCCGCGTCGTCTCGGTTGGCCAGACCGACCGCCTGGCCCGCGCCGGGCTGATGTTCCGCGCCACCACGGACCAGGCCTCGACGTATGTCGCCGCGGCGGTGCTTGCGGGCGGAGAGGCGGTCTTCAGTCGCCGTACGCGCATGGGCGGCGAGACGCGCGCCGCCAATTTCATCGCCGCCGCGCCGGTTTGGCTCAAGCTGGTTCGCCGCGGCAACAACTTCCTCGCCTACACTTCCGCCAATGGCGAGGACTGGGACCAGGTGGGCTCCGAAAGCGTCTCCATGCCACAGCAGGTTTCCGTGGGACTGTTTGTGTCCGCCTTCAAACGCGACGCGGCCAGCACCGCCGTCTTTGAGCGCGTCGCGGTTGGTCCGTGGAAAGAGGAACAGCCGTTCCGATTCCGTGGCCTGGTGTTGCGCGACGGAAATATGCTCGGTTGCGACATTCGCTCCGCCGACGACTCCGTTGTGCGTATTTGGCGCGAGCGGGAGCAGGACATCGCCGTGCCTGTTCTGGAGGTGTCACGCATCGTGCTGGAGACCCCCTCCATCGGCCAGTGGACGATGCTCAACAAGCCGGGCCGCGTTGGCGTGCTTCCCAAAAGGGGCGACTTTCAGGAAGGTTCTCTGGCCGGCATTGACGGCGAGGTGAAGCTTTCAACCGTGCTGTTCGGTGTGCGAAGATTCGGCCGAAATGATGTGATCGGGGTGGCCTTGCGCGACGTCAATCCCATGCCGGCGCGATACGAACTCCGGCTTTCCAGCGGATCGCGGCTGGCGGTGGACCGGATCGAATGGGGCAAGGAGTATTGCGCCGTCGAACTCCGCACACTGGGCAGGGTGCGCATACCCCATTGGGATCTGGCGGAGATTCGCGCGGGTGCTTCGCGATTTTGTCCTTTGAATCAGTTGAAGCCGCGGAACCTGCGCTCGGTTGGACCGGGTAGCTTCCTGGTCAACGGCACTGCGGCCGGCGCCACCATGTCGCTGGGTGGGCAACAGGTGACTCACGGCATTGGACTGGCCGCGGGCGCATCGGTGTCCTACAACCTGGGCGGAGACTATCGACTGCTGCTGGCGCGGGCAGGGGTGCCTGAAGGGTTGATGCCGTCGGCTGCCGTTCGTGTGGTGGTGCTGGGTGATGACAAAGAGTTGTATCGAAGTCCCGTCCTGACCAGCCTCTCACAGCCGGTCTCTCTGGTTCTGCCGGTGAAAGGGGTCAACACCCTTTCCTTGCTGGTGGAACGCGCCCCCGGCGGGTTGGGCGGGTCGGCCATGCTGGGCGAACCCTCTTTGATCAAGTGACGGTGATCCAGAGAAAAGAGGCAATGCAATCCGGTTTTTTTGCTTGATTCCGTCTCCAAGACAACGGACAATCCGTCCGGCTGGGAGACAAGTGGGCGGTGGTTGCCGCCGATCTTCAACAATTCGTCAGGTTCTCGCCGTCTGGTTGATTTGGCCCCGGATCGCCGTGCCTTCCATGGCCGTGTGTGCGCCGGCGTGGTGTGGGACCGGCCGTCTCCCGGAGCGCGAATGCTGATTCCGGACGAGTCTCCGTCGCGGGTGATGGCGACCGTCCTTGTCTCTCGATACCCGGGCGTGCCGGAACCAGCTTCATATCTCATGGTCCGTCGTTATTTGGGAGGACCTATGATCGGCACCGTCAAGTGGTTCGACGTCAAGAAAGGATTCGGTTTTCTTCTCAACCCGGACGGCAAGGATGTGTTCGTCCATTACAGCGCCATCGAAGGAGATGGGTTCCGCTCGCTGAAGGACGGCGAGAAAGTCGAGTATTCCCAGGAAGAAGGCGCCAAGGGACTGCATGCGACAAAGGTCCGCCGAATAGCCGCCGCAAATGCGGCGGCACGTGCCGGCGCACTCGCCTGACACCCCGCTGGCGTCGCCGCTGCCGCCGGGTAAACTCCCTTTCCGATGACCTTTCTCTCCGGATTTCTCGTCGGCATCCTTGCTGGTCTGGCCTTGGCGGCCATCGTCGGTTGGCTGGCGTACCGCCGGATTCTGCGCCTGCAGATTCGAACCAAGCGGGCCGAACGACTGGCCGAACTCGGTACGCTTACCGGTGGCCTGGCGCACGAGCTCAAGAACCCTCTCTCCACGCTGCATCTGAATCTGCAACTGGCCCGCGAGGACGTGCCCCGCGGCGAACCCGCGACCGCGCGTCTGGCCAATCGCCTGGAACTCTGTGAGCGCGAGGCCTATCGCTTGCGCGAAATCCTCGATGATTTCATGCGCTACGCCGGCAAGATCGAACTCGACCGCAAGCCAATCTCTCTCAACAATCTGTGCGAAGAACTTGTGGACTTTTTCTATCCCCAGGCGCAGCTTCAGAAGGTGCAGCTTCGCCTGCGAAAGCACGACCACGATGTCGTCGTATCCGCCGACGAGCGGCAGATCAAACAGGCCGTGCTCAATCTCATTCTCAACGGCATACAGGCCATGCCCAATGGCGGCGATTTGATCCTCGCCGTGTCCGCTAACCCGCGAGAGGCGGTGATCGACGTCATCGACACCGGCACCGGCATTACTGCCGAAGCCGCCTCCAGAATCTTCGACGCCTACTACTCCACCAAAAAAGGCGGCACCGGCCTCGGCCTGGCCATGACCCGCCGCATTATCGAGGAGCACGGCGGCACCGTGAGCGTCACATCCGAACCGGGCAAGGGGTCGGATTTCGCCATCAGGCTGCCGAGGTCGTGACCAACGTGGGATATGCTTCGCAACGTCAGAATTTTCAGCCAGATCGGAACACGCTGCTGCCCGAGTCAGCAACGCGGCCATCAGGTCGCCACTGAACTTGACGGTTCGCAATTGCTCATGTTCGATTTCGATCCAATCGCCTGCCAAGCGATTGGCGAGCGATGGAATAAGACGCCGATTCGATTCCGATTTCCATGTCTCGCTTCGTGTCCTCGTGTTCAATCCCCTTCGTTTGCATCCGTGTTACGCCGTGCAATTCCAATTCTGTCATTCGGCTGCCGTACTCGACGCCTGCTTCCCCACGCAATACAGAAACTTGTCCGACCGGATCAGCAGCCGCTTGCCGTCAACCACCGGGCCGGCGTTGAACACGCTCCGATCTGACAGATCGTTCACCGCCAGTTGCTCGAACTGCGGCTTGGCGGCCAGAACAAACGTCTTTCCAGTGCGTGTCACGGCGTAAATCCGCCCCTCCGCCAACAGCGCCGAAGCATAAAACTGACCGCCCCGGTCCATTGGCTGGCTATAGACCAGTTCCCCGCTTTCCGCCTTCACGCAGCAGACCCGGCCGTCCTGGTGCAGGTAATACAGATGCCCGTTGAAAATGACCGGCGAGGAAACATTGGCGCCGTTCTCGCTCGTCCAGAGACGGTGCGTCGACGTCACTTCACCGCTGCCCCCGGTGCGAACAGCCAACGCCGCGATCCCCGAACGCCCCCCGATACTGTAGACGACCCCCTTGTCGGCCACCACGCTGGGCACCATATACCATCGGATATCGGTCTTGCACGACCAAAGCGGCTTGCCGGTATCCGGATCGTGCGCCAATATGTTGCCGGCAGTGGCCACGACAAGTTCCTGCCGTCCGGATGCGGCTGTCACCAGCAGCGGCGTGTTCCACGCTTCTTTGATTCCGCCGGATCGCCAAACCTCTTTGCCGGTGCGCTTGTCCAGTGCCACCAGCGAATCGCTCTCGACGCTGGCGTTGATAATCACCATGTCCTTGTACAACACCGGCGAGGCGGCCGATCCCCAGCCATTGGTCTTGGAGCCGACATCCGTCTGCCAGATCTGCTTGCCCGAGTGGTCGAACGCCAGGACTCCGGACTTGCCGAAAAAGACGTAAACCCGCTCAGCGTCAGCGACCGGCGTGCTGGCCGCATATCCATGGTCGCGAATCTTGTCCTGCTCGGGCAATTTCGCCGGCACGGCCTGATTCCAGATAATCTTGCCGTCATTCCGCTGGAGCGCAATCAAGTGCCGTTTGAGCTGATCCAGACTGCCGCCGGATTCCCCCGGAACAAAGTAGCCGGTGTAGCAGGTCAAATAGATTCGCTCGCCAAAGACGATTGGACTCGACGCCCCCGGCCCTGGCAACGCCGTCTTCCATGCGATATTCTCGCTCGCGCTCCATTTAACGGGCAACCCGGTTGCGTCACTGACGCCCATGCCCCCGGGACCGCGAAACCGCGGCCAGTCCGCCCGCGTCCCTTCCGCGCATGCCGCAACCAAGACAATTGCCGTCAGGAGGCTCATCCAACCTGTTCTGGGGAGGGTCTTGCTGGTCATCGCCAGGCTCCTGTTGTGCCAGTATCGACTGGCTGACATGTTTGCGCACGCCAGTGCTCATCCCGCCGATTTCATTTTCGTTGCTCGATCAAACCTTGAATCGCTACACACATTGGCCAGAGGGCGGTGAACGCCATACTCAGGGCCAATCCTCCGCGTCCCTCAGACGCTCAATCTCCCGCTGCTCGTGCAACTTGCCTTTGCCAAGCCCCGGACACCGTGTTCCAGCCCGATTCCAATTGTCCGGCGAGGCCAGATTACCTTCCCAGAACGGCCAGGTGCGGCATTGCAGCGGGCGTACGGGGTACACGGAGCACATCAGTCGCGGCGAACGGCACGCGCCGTCGGCCGACACCTCCCGCACCTGCTCCAGGAACACGCAATCATGCAGTCCGTCGCGGAGTTTCTCTTTCAAGGAAAACCGTCCGGCCACGTTGCGGCAGTACTTCCGGACAACCTGCTCGGGTGTCAGGGCCAAATACTCGGCCAAGCGACCGATCTCGCGGTCGCTGATCCAGATATACCCCGGTCCGCCGGTGCAGCAGTTGCCGCATTGGGTGCAAGAAAACCGCAACCCTTGGGTGAACCAAGGCCGAACTTCTTCGCTGACGGGCAGCCTCATCCGGGGCATTATACCCGTGCCAACCAGGTTTGGGTGATCTGCCCGATGCTCCGGTCGACATTTTTCCCGGTGTTGCATTTGATTCGGTGGTCGCTAGAATACCCGGCTCGTTTTTTGACCAAGGGAGCACAGTGCAAGATGCGTAAGCCTGATTCACGCCGCGAGCGAAGTGACCGTTCGGAGAAGTTTCAGACCTTCAGCCGTCCAAAGATGAAGGTAACCCGTGTCAGCGAGAGCGGCAAAATCTATGTTGACTACAAGGACACGGAGACTCTCCGCCGCCTGCTGACCGCCAATGGCAAGATGCTCTCGCGCAGACGCACCGGCATCTGCGCCATGGAACAGCGCATGGTCGCTCGGGCAGTCAAGCAAGCCCGCTTCATGGCCCTGTTGCCCTACGCGTCGACCTCGTTCTAAGTCGTTTCCATTTAGATAGATAAGAACACCCGCCAACGCTTGCTGGTGGGTGTTTTTTTTGGCCTTGGATGCCCGGTTGTTTTACTGATTCGGTCGGGCAAACTAATTCTGGCGATCCGTCGCGGTTCTTCCTGAATCCGAGGAATCGACGATGGCGGGTTCCAGGCGTGGAGCCAGGAGTTGTATGGCTACGAATGCCACCAGGTATGCCGACCCGGCGCAGATGAACGGCAGGAGATAGTTCTGCTGCCTCTCCACCGAGTATCCTACAAGCACCTGAAAGAGCGATGCCCCGATATAGCCGCATGTACCGCCCATGCCGGCAACGGAAGCCACGGCGCGGCGGGGGAACATGTCGCTCACAGTGGTATAAATGTTCGAACTGAAACCCTGGTGGGCAGCGGTTGCCAGGCCCATGATCAACACGGCCGACCACAATCCAGAGACATTCTGTGCGAACATGATCGGTACCACGCCAAGGGCACAGATCAGGATGGCGGTCTTGCGAGCACGGTTGATGCTTACGCCTCGCTTGATCATTGACGATGACAGCCACCCGCCACTGATGCTGCCGACGTCGGACATCAGATAAATGATAATCAGCGGCAGGCCGATGTTCAGCAGATCGAGGTTGTGCTGCTTGTTAAGGAACTTCGGAAACCACGTCATGTAGAACCACCACATCGAGTCGGTCAGAAACTTGGCGATGGCAAAAGACCATGCCTGGCGATAGCCCAGCAGGGAGACCCACGGCACATGGACGGTGGGTTCGGGTGGATCGCTGTTGATCAGAGCCAATTCGGCGGGAGAAACACGAGGATGCTCGGCCGGGCGGCGATAGAGCGGAATCCAGAACAGCAACCAGATGAAACCGATCGTGCCGGTGCCGATAAATGCCCATTGCCACCCGTAGTTAGCCGCAATGACCGGCACAACGGCCGGCGCAATGATGGCGCCCATGTTGGTTCCGGCGTTGACAAAACCGAAAGCCAGGGCCCGTTCTCGTTTGGGAAACCACTCAGCCAGGGTCTTGGTGGCGGCAGGAAAATTGGGCGACTCCGAGAACCCCAGTGCGGCGCGGCAGATGCCGAAACTCCACGGCCCGCGGGCCAGCGCGTGGGCAATCGAAGAGATGCTCCACGCCGTCAGCGCCGCGGCATAGCCGATACGCGTGCCGATCTTGTCAAGAATGCCGCCGGAAATCAGTTGCCCTGCGGCATAGGACAAAGCGAATGCCGACTGAATGTAACCGTATTGCACGTCGCTGATGTGATATTGCTTCTGCAGCGGCGTCGCCAGGATGCCCATCACCAGCCGGTCGACATAGTTGATGGTGGTCCCAAAGAAAACCAGTCCCAGGATGACCCAGCGAAAGTGGGTCATGCGCTGCTTCGTTGGATCCAGTTGGGCAACCAGGGGTACGTCGGCGTGAGGTGATTGCATGGAGCGGTACCTTAACCGGATGACGTTGCTAAGAAAAGACATGGCGGTCGCGATGGTCCGTGCTGGCCAATCACGGCGTCGGGAAACTCATGGCTCCTTCCGTCGGCCCGTGTACCCCGGCATATCCGGCTCGGGGTGTGCGTACGCCGCCCGCTTGCCTGCCTGGATTGCCTCGAGCATCTTGCGATAGTCGGCGTCATCGGTGCCTGTGAACATCGGGATTGGCTTGCCGTCCTTGGTCGATTCGATTCCGCGGCCACCGGCGGCTTTGGGCAGATGCGCCGTCAGCAGCGGGCTGAACTGCGGACGCGTGAAATTCAGCCAGGCGCCCATGCCGCCGAAATCGCCGTTGCCGGGAAACCCGGCGTGACACGATGCACAGCGCCGCTCGAATACGGGCATCAGATCCCCGGCAAACCAATCAGCCATGCGGGACTCCGTCGGATGTGCCAACAAGTCGCGCCGGCCGGCGGACTTGGGTCGGGCATGGGCGTAAGTGCCATAATACGGCACATCCGCATCCATCCATGCGTAGATTCTTTGGCGCTCGGACAGTGGTATCTTGCGCTGCGGGTTCTCGATGATGCCGCTCAGCCGGCTGGCGTGCGAGCCGGTCCAGAGCGGCCGATTTACGGCCGTGGGCGTCCACAGGAGCCAATAAAAATGCACCAGCGGCTTGCCCTTGGCGACCTCGGCCGGGAGCATCTCGCCGGTGTCCATCTTGTGCTGGCGATACGACTTTGACCGGCCGAGCAGGTTGTCGTAGGCGGCGTTGAAGAAGCGGGTCTTGTCTCCGGAGAAATCGTAGCCGCCGGCCGGATTGCCGCCCTCGTGGCAGCTCACGCAATACTTGTCCAGAACGGGTTGCACCACCGTCACAAAGTCGATGATGCCATCCGACGCCCAGTCGGGCCTTGTGGGGACGCTGGGCGCACGAAGCGCCGCCAACGGCACCCTTCCGGACGGCGGCGGTGCGGATACTCGGCTCTCGTGACAGCCGACGCAACTCACATGTTCGCCGGGCATGAGTTGCGCCGCCGAGGTCATCCGCTGCAATTCGCGGCCGTCGGCATCGAGTGCCTGAAAGTAGACTTCGCGCATCGCCGGAACCACGAAATGCGCCGAGCCGTCCTCCTCCACCGGAACCGTGCCCCATGTCCGCTTGGCGTAGTACGTGCCATAACTCATCACCGGCGACTGGTCGAAGGCGCGGCTGACCAGATCCTCGGTCTTGCGGACCTGTTCCATGATGCGGATCGACTTCACCCGGCCGCGCTGGATGACCGGCTCCAAACCCTGGTAGACATCCACCAGCAGCATCGTGCCGGTCGGTTCCTCGGCTGCCTGCACAGGCGCGGCGGACCGCGACGCGATTGCCGGTGGCCGCGGTGTTGGGCGTATGGGAATCGGGTTGTAGCAACCCATGGCCGGATCTTCGTAGAGCAGGCGTTTGCGGTCCTGCATGTCGTGCATATAGAGCCGGTAGCGATGCAATCCGCCCCCGCCGTAGGAGCAGAGAAAGCTCTGCTCGTCGAGTGGAAAGGGATCGCAATACGACCAGGGAAACGAACGATCGCCGATGCTGGGGAACTCCTTTGTGATCCAATCGAATCCAACGCCACGGGGCTCTTCCGGGCCGAAGGTGGTGTCGATCCAGCCGATGGCGCCCTGGATGCAGCCGTGGTGCGGACCGAATGTGGCCAACACGCGATGACTCTGGCCGGGAATCGCTCGGGCCTGCCAGAAGGTGCCCGGGTCGCGGATGGTGTTGCCGAAATAGAGCTGGTAGGCCGTGCCGTCGGGATTCTGCGTCCAGAGGCTCTGGCGATACGTGAGATCGCGGTCGATATACTCCCAGCGCGTGAACAACACCCGGCCGCTGGGAAGCATCTGTGGCGTCAGGTCCGACAGCGTGTTCATGCTCACGCAGCGTATATCCTGACCGTCAGGCGACATGCGATGCAGGTTCGACGCCGGTCCGGGCTGACATACGGTATGCCCGAAGCGTCGGGTGGAGACGAAAACGATATCGCCATCAGGCAGCTCACAGGGATTGATATCGTGATATGCGCCATCGGTGAGTTGTCTCAGTCCCGAACCATCGACACCGATGCGCCAGATGTGCCAGTGTTTCTCATCCTTCCGCTGATAGGTGAAGAGCACCGTGCGGGCGTCGTAGGACAGGTTGAGGTCGTAAATGCAGCCATCGGGATCATTGAAGATCGTGCGCGGCGGGTTATCCGGATGCGCGGGGTCCCAGATGTGGATGCCGCAGCCGGGGTGGGCCGGCCGGGCAGCCCAGATGTTGGTGCCGACTGCCGGTCCCGGCGAAAACGTCGCGTGAGTGGCAAACAGGATCGGCGGCAGCTTCTTCAGTGATAGCGTGGATGGCCAGGCCCATTCGCCGGGAACGAGTGAAACGCGCGCCAGTTCCACCGTGCCAGGCGCGACCAGCTTGATCGCCAAACGGGCTTGGCCGCAATCGCGTGAGGGCGCGAGCTGGAATCGGATCGTGCGCCACTGCCCCGGCTCCACGGTGACGGCCGTGTCACCCAGGACAGAGCCGTCCATGCTCTCAATTGCCGCATGAACCTGTGTGGTGCTTTGCGAACGAACCCAAAGCGCGCCGCGATAAACCCCGTCGGCAACCACCGGAAAACCGGCTGCGCCTTCTCCCGGCGCGAGAATCCCGGCCTCGCCCGTGCCCCTCTCGAACACGATCCGCTGCCGACCGCCCTCGTGGAACAGTCCTTCCTTCTCGACGGCAAAACTCGCTCGCGCGTCTCCTCGCCGAAGACCGGACCAGTTGCCGCTCACACCCATGCGGAGCGAGTCTCCATTCGATTCACCGGGCGCGAAAGCAACCAGTTGCGGCTCCCGGCCGGGGATCATCACCCGGAAGTTGCGAAATCGAGCCGACCTCTCCCATGCCCGAAAACCAATTCTGCCCGGCCGCAATGGATGTTCCGTGTCCTCGTAGCGGAAGGCCGGTCCGCCATCCACGGAGATGTCCATCGCCTTCCCCTTGGTGCGGACCATCAGCGGCACCCACCGGTCGCCGCCTCCACGCCACGCATTCCGCCTGTTCAGAATCGACTCGAAATTCTGCCGGTGCCGCCCCAGCACGAGTGTCCCATCAGTCTGGATGGCCACCTCGTAGCCCGTGAAATTGTCAGCGCCTTCCCCCGCTTCCGCCACCCGCACGATGAATCCCGCGTTGCCCCCACCGCCTCCGGAAAGGAACACCTCGACGCTCGCCTCCATTTCGTCCGGCAGGGGTGTATTGTAGATCGCCTTGGGTCCGCCCGGTGTGCGCCCGATGCGCAATTCCCCCTCTTGCAACTCCCACTTGCCCCCGGCCGCTGTGAAATCCTTCGACAGCGCTGCCCCCGGCGCGGTCGCGCGGAACCAGTCGTCGATGACGCCATCGGTCCACGGCTGTCCAGCCCTGGCGGCCATCGCCAGAGCCAGCCAACCGACAACCGACAGAATCCGGCGGAGAATCCTCATCATGCCCTCCTTTGTACCGCATTCGCACTGCAAGGTGGATGGGGGGTCCACGACCGTTGTTGCAGGGCTTCCTGCCCCGCCGGTCATTCCGAGCCAAGCGAGGAATCTCCGCGCAAAATGACCAAGCCCCGTCGCGTTGCTCAGGGTAGGCCCACCGTCGTTCCGAGCAACGCGAGGAACCTCCGAGCTCCCGCCACGGATCGCGCTCTGTGGCGAATCATCGTCCGCGGCGGCACAACGCGGAGATGCTTCGCTTCGCTCTGCATGACCGATTGAAAACCATTCGCGCAGCAACGGTCGTGGACCCGTGGATGGGGGCGCAATCGTGATATCAATCATTGGCCGGTTGAAGGTCATTCCGAGCGGCCCACGGACCCGAGGTCCACCCGCACAGCACCATAGCATTGATCTCACCGCCACACCCGTCATTTCGACCGATGTGAAAAATCTCTGCTCCCCTTCGCCCTGCCCGCGACACCTTCGGAGCAGCAAAATGAGGAATCTCCGTGTGACTGACCGCCTATCTGTCGCTCGCAGGCGCCCACGCCGGGGAATGCGAAGGCGCTTCGCCGCGCTCTCCACGAAGCCCACCGTCATAACTGGCCTCATTCGGAACGCCCCTGCAACAGCAGATCTGCGCCATCAACCATCGTGGACCCCCCGCCCCACCCGGGCTACACTTTCTACCTATGTCCAACACCTCCTTCGACCTTGTTGTCATCGGCGCCGGGCCCGGCGGATATGTGGCGGCCATCCGGGCGGCTCAACTCGGCATGCGCGTGGCCTGCGTAGAGCGCGACTCGCTCGGCGGCGCCTGCCTCAATGTCGGCTGCTTCCCGTCCAAGGCGCTGCTCGATTCGTCCGAGAAGTATCACGAGGCGAAGGCAACGCTAGGGAAACACGGGATCAACGTGGCCGGCGTGACGCTCGACCTGCCGCGGATGATCGCCCGGAAGAACGAAGTGGTTAAGGGGCTGACCGGCGGCGTGGGCATGCTCTTTAAGAAAAACAAGATCGAGCACCTGAAAGGCCACGCCCGCATCGCCGCGCCGGGCAGGGTCGAGGTCGCATCCGCCGACGGCAAACAGGAGATTCT
>CAYSSA010000029.1:14206-20017 GCA_964433485.1 uncultured Tepidisphaeraceae bacterium
CCAGGAACATCGTCATCGCCACCGGATCGGCGCCCATTCAGATTCCCGCGCTGCCGTTTGATGGCCGACAGATTCTCTCCTCAACGGAGATTCTCTCCTTGACGGAACTGCCTGCGAAACTGGCCGTGGTGGGCGCGGGTTATATCGGGCTGGAGATGGCTTCGGTCTGGAACCGCCTGGGCAGCGAGGTCATCGTATTCGAGTTTCTCGATCGCGCCTTGCCGAACATGGACCGGGAGATGGCCGGGCAGTTGCAGCGGATCCTGGGGGAACAGGGGCTGGGAGTCCGCTTCGGCACGACGGCCCAGTCGGCGACGATCGAAAACGGACGGGTGAAGATCGCCTGGACCGGCGGCGGCCAGAGCGGCATCGAGGAAGTGGACAAGGTGTTGGTGTGTGTCGGCCGTCGGCCGGTGACGGATGGGCTGGGCCTGTCCGAACTGGGCGTGGAGCAGGACAAGAAAGGTTTTATCAAAGTCGATGGCCACTTTGCCACGAATGTCGCCGGCATATACGCCATTGGCGATGTCATCGGCGGCCTGATGCTGGCGCACAAGGCCGAGGAAGAGGGCGTTGCGGTGGCCGAGTTGCTGGCCGGCAAAGCCGGACATGTCAACTATCGCGCCTGCCCCGGCGTGGTTTACACGCATCCGGAATTGGCGACGGTGGGCTTGACCGAGGAAGAGGCGTCAGCCCGCGGGCCGATCAAGGTGGGCAAGTTCTCCTTCATGGCCAACGGCCGGGCCAAGGCCATGGACGCCACCGACGGGCTTGTGAAAGTGATCGCGGACGCGAAGACCGACCGTGTATTGGGTGTGCATATTCTCGGAGCGCACGCCAGCGACGTTATCGCCGAGGCTGTGCTGGCCGTTGAGTTCGCCGCCAGCAGCGAGGACATCGCCCGAGCCTTCCACGGCCACCCCACCCTGTCCGAAGCGCTCAAGGAAGCCGCGCTGGCGGTGGACAAGCGTGCGATTCATTCGTGAAGAGGTTATAGCAGGGATACACCTCCTTGATGCTTGATGCCACACACCGCCGTGCCGCCGCAACTGCTCGATGCGCTCGATGTTGCTCAGTGCGATGACGTCGTAACCCGACACCCGCGATTTGCCTGGCTTTGCGTTTTGGAAGACCATCAGTGATGTTTGCATCAACCGCGCCACGCCCGGCGCGGGCAACTTGATCACCTTGCCGCTCACAAGGCGCAGTGCCGGCGGTACGAACGGATCCCGGTCCAACTCGGCTTGGATATTTTTGCCGTCTCGATCTACCTCCACACATCGCTTCAATCTTGGTGTGCATGCTTCGTGTCAACAAGGGCCGATTGCCCGATGTCACATCCGGGTTCCAACATCAGTTCAACGTGCCTTTGCCAATATCGGCACCGTCGATTTCAAGCACCGCGCGCAGCGGCGCCGGCGAGAGTTCGGCCGGGACATTGAATGGAGGTTTGGCGCCGACTGTGAGCACACCGTTGGATGTCGTGACCGAAGCCCGGACGGACTTGGCATCGGCGGCGACGTCGTATCTTTGCGAATTCATGGCCTTCGTCCACTCCGCAAACCTCCGATCGTCGAGCCCTGAGCCAATGCTGACGGCGATGACGGCTGCCGGCGGGGCGGCGGGTTTACCGGCCTCCACGCGGTGATCGAGTGTCAGACGAATGGCGCCGAACAAATTTCCATCATCCATGAGTTGTGGTGTCGCGGAATTCCCCGCGCAGTCTCTCGACCACGGAAAACTCACGGCCACGCCGGCCGAACCCTTGCGGAAGATCACTGCCGTGTTGAGAGGCACCTCCACCCGCCACTGCCTCTGGCTGCGATCAACCACCTTGCCATTGACGATAACCTGGTCCACATCGCGGGGCATCACCCAGTGGGTCTGAAGGGATTTGCAGTCGGCCGGAATGTCCTTTTCGCGATAGACCACCAGAGCCAGGGCGTCGGTCTTCGCCTGTACGGCCGTGAAGAAGGTGTTCAGGTGCAGGGCCTTCTCATGGCCGCTCTTCTCCGTGATTTTCAATTTGCCGTAGGGGTCGCCTCGACCGTCGGGAATGTAGTAGCCGCGAACGCCGGTTCGCGGGCCGGGTAGATCGACCGTGAGCGGCATGTCCATCGAGCCGTTGTAACACGCGGCCGATGAACCGAGGGCGACATCGGGCAGGACGTAAAGCGTGCGCGCATGATGTTTCTCGATTCCCCAACTCTGCCGGACCAGTCGCGGCAGGCGGTCGGATATCTTGCGGATGCTCTCCGCCGGCTCATAACGGCCGAGCATGGGCCAGATGACGCCGATTGATCCGATCGGCGGGCCGTCGATCCAGCCGTTGTACCAGAGATGGTTGTCGAGGATTCCCAGGCCACGGAGATAGTCGTACGTCCGGCTGTTTGGCCCGGCCAGTTTCTTCCCCGCGGGATAGAAACTGGCAGCGATGTCGGTCCAGAAGAGATCGAGCAGGCGTTTGGCCTGAGCGCGGGCGGCGTCGCTCCTGCACTGGGCTTCGAGAACCACGAGCACGTCGAGATTCACTCCGTAGTAGGTGGGGCTTGAGTATTCGTGCGTGCCGTTGGACAGGGTGTACTTCACGGCCGCATCCAGCCGCTTGAGCCCCTCAGCGGTCGCCTTGGCGTCGTCAAACCCTTCGCCCAGGAGAATCAGATTCGCGGCCGACATCAGGGCAATGTTGGTGTAGGCATCGCCGACCCGATGCCGCATACACCCTTCGACGCCCAGTTCCAGCGTCTTCTTCAGCGGCTCGCGAATATCGGCTGGCAACTTGTCGCGATGCCGCAACCATATCAGCGAGCCGCCCTGCATGCAGAAATCAACGGCATTGCGGTCCACGATCTCCGGCCGGTTCCAGTTCCACCGGAAGTTGCCGTAGGTCTTGCTCGCCTGATCGCGGTCCTGCATTCTCGCGGCCACATCCAGCATTGTCTTTACGCGGGTGATATCGCCGTCGGCTTCGAGATAGATCAGCGATGCGGTGAACAGGTCGCGCGATGTGGGATTGGTCTTGCCGGGATCATCCGCGTTTTTCGCCACGCGCTCGGCGCTCTTGAGGGCATATGTCAGCAGAGGCCCCCGCTCGCGTGCGCCCACGAGAATGGGAATCAGACAAAGCAGGGTAATGACTTTTCGCATGTAATCTCCAATGATAAGACCGGCTCGGGATTCTTGTAACTGCCGACTGACTACAAATTCGTTCACAACTCGCACCGGTGGGATCGCGTTAATACCGTCGTTTTGCCGATTCCTGATACGGCGAGACTGTCGGCGATCTGTTCCCGTCGTTCCGTCGATCCTCCATTGCCAGAGTGACAATTCTCCGACCGTGTGGACAATGGTCGCCATGCGACACTCCATTCTCGTCGGATTCATGGGCCTCCTTCTCTCCATGACTGTTCTGGCGCAGCAGGACGACCTCCAGCGCGGATTCGCCTCGCCCGGCGAGGCCACCCGGCCCTGGGTCTACTGGTACTGGATCAGCGACCACCTCTCCAAGGAGGGCATCACCGCCGACCTGGAAGCCATGGCCCGCGTGGGTATCGGCGAGGCGTTGATCGGCAACATCTTCCTGCCCGAGATCAAGCCGGGGAACATCAAGGTTCTCAGCCCGCAGTGGTGGGAAATGGTCGAGCACGCCATCCGTGAAGGCGGGCGAGTCGGGGTGAACATCGGCCTGTTCAATTGCCCAGGCTGGAGCCAGTCGGGCGGACCTTGGATCAAGCCAGCTCAGGCCATGCGCTACCTGGTCACTTCAGAGCTCCGCGTTGCCGGGCCGTCGCGATTCAGCCAGGTGTTGGCCGCACCGACGGAGACGTTCCAGGATGTGGCCGTACTGGCGTTCCCGGAGCCTGAGGCCGACACCCAGCACCTCGTTGGCTCACAAATGAAAGCCACCAGCGCCCCGACCATTGGCGAACTGGCCAACCTCTTCGACGGCAACGTCGACACCGTCGCCGCCATAGCCCGACCGCGCTGTGTGATCGACCTGACCTGTGAGCAACCCTTCACCGCCCGAAGCCTGACTCTCACGCCTGGCAAGTCCGCTGCGGCGATGACCGTTGAACTGCTGGCCGAAACCGCGGCCGGCCAGTTCAGCGTCGTCCGCAAGTTCCGCTTCGACCGCTCGAACATGGGAATCGGTGTCGGCCCGATGCCGCGCGGGCCGGTGACGGTCGGTTTCCCAGCCGCTACGGCCAGCAGGTTCCGGCTCATCTGCACCGAGCCTGGTGGCTCGGCCGAACTGGCCGAGATCAAGCTTTCGGCTGCCGCCCGCGTGGAATTCTTCATCGAAAAGCAACTCGGCAAGATGCATCCCACCCCACTGCCGATGTGGGATGCCTACCTCTGGCCCAAGCCGGCGGAACCGGAGAAGGCGGCGTTGGCGGTTCCGGCTCAGGCCGTAGTCAACCTCACCGACAAGCTAATGCCCGATGGCAAGCTCACCTGGGATGTGCCTCCAGGCAAGTGGGTCATCGTGCGGACGGGTATGACCCCCACCGGCACAAAAAACGGGCCGGCCTCGCCCGAAGGAATCGGCTTGGAGGTGGACAAGATGAACCGTCAGGCGGCTGAGGCCCACTTCAACGCCTTCATCGGCCAACTCCTCAAGCGAATGCCTCCGGCAGAGCGAAAGGCATTCACACGCGTCATTGCCGACAGTTATGAGATGGGCTCGCAGAACTGGACAGACGGTCTCGCCGGGCAGTTCCGTGATCGTTACGGCTACGACCCCATGCCGTGGCTGGCAACGCTCACCGGCCGGATCGTCGGCAACGCCGACCAGTCTGACCGCTTCCTCTGGGATCTGCGGAGACTCGTGGCAGACCGCGTGGCGACGGACTACGTCGGGGCTTTGCGCGATCTATGCAGGTCGCAGGGCCTGGGCCTGTGGCTGGAGAACTACGGACACTGGGGCTTCCCGGCCGAGTTCCTGCAATACGGCGGGCAGTCCGACCGCATCGGCGGCGAGTTCTGGGTCACCGGCGACCTCGGTTCGATCGAGTGCCGGGCGGCCTCGTCGGCGGCAAACACCTATGGCAAACCGATCGTCTCGGCCGAGGCGTTCACCGGTGGCCCGGCCTTCCAGAACGCGCCGCGCGCCCTCAAGGCCCGCGGCGACTGGGCCTTCTGCGAGGGGATCAACCACTTCGTACTGCATGTCTACATCCACCAGCCGTGGAATGACCGTCGACCGGGCGTGAACGCCTGGTTCGGAACAGAGTTCAACCGCCACAACACCTGGTTCACGGAGAGCAAGGCGTGGGTGGATTACCTGAGGCGTTGCTGCTTCCTGCTTCAGCGAGGTACACGCGTGGCGGATGTGGTGTACTTCATCGGCGAGGATACGCCCAAGATGACAGGCATTCGCAAGCCGGAACTGCCTGACGGTTACGACTTTGACTACATCAACGCCGAGGTCATCCTGGATAAGCTCACGGTTTCCGAGGGACGGTTGCGGTTGCCCCACGGAACCTCCTACGCGGTGCTGGTTCTGCCGGAACAGGCAACCATGCGCCCGGCGCTGCTACGCAAGCTCGGGCAACTCATCCGCGACGGCGCCACCGTGGTTGGCCGGCCACCGGAGCGATCGCCGAGCCTGCAGGACTACCCGGCGGCCGATGGGCAGATTCGGGCCATGGCGAAGGAACTCTGGGGCGAGGCCGATCTGTCCGCCAGCGGCAGCAGGCATGTCGGCAAGGGAACACTGGCCTGGGGACAGGATCTGGCGACGGTGCTTACGGCGCGCAAGCTCGCAGCGGATGTCGTCAGTTCAGTTCCTTTGCGGCACACGCACCGCGT
>CAYSSA010000029.1:20082-24362 GCA_964433485.1 uncultured Tepidisphaeraceae bacterium
AGGTTGTGGCGGATGTGAAACTGCGCGCGACTGGAGCAGCGCCCGAATTGTGGTGGGCAGCCAGCGGCAAGATCGATAAACCCGCCCTCTACGCCCAGGACGCGGAAGGCACACGCCTGTCGATCCCGCTGGGACCCAACGAGTCGGTCTTTGTCGTCTTCCGCGGCGAACGTCCCGCCGGCGGAATCGTAAGCGTCAGCCGCGACGGACAAACTCTGGTGGACCTCGCCCGGCCTATTGCCCAACCAGAAACAGTGGCAAGCAAGGGCGCGAGTGTCAACTTCACCGTGGCGGTCTGGGTTCGCCCGCAAGCCGACACGCCTCTTCCCAAGGAACAAAACCAGGGGATTCACGGCTTACAGGATGCCCGCAACGATGTCCTCTTTCCACCGCACGGCGACACTTTCGCTGGCGGCGGTACTCACGCCGGTTTCGGGCTGGCAATGGGGCGCAACGGCGTGTGTGTGCTGGAGCATGGAGCGGCGTATTTTGTGCCGATTCTCGTGCATCCGGCGAAGATAGATGACTGGACGCACGTGGCGGTGGTCTATCGCGAGAACCGCCCAACGCTGTATCTCAACGGCAAGCCCGTTCGCACGGGCCTGGTTGGCAGCCGGACCGTTCATGCAGCGCCGGCCTCGGCCGCGAGCGGTTTCCGCGGCGAAGCCGGCGACCTGGAAGTCATGGCCGCTGCGCTGGACGATGCGGCGGTGCAACGACTGATGGGCGCCATGTCGCGTCCCGGCACGCGTCATCCGGCAACGGCAGCGGAGTTCACCTTTGCTGCGGATGGCTTACTTCACGGGTTGTTCCGCGAAGCTGGCAGGTATATGGTCCGCATGGCCGACGGCACTGAGCGACGCTTCGACATCGCCGAAATCGGCGCGGCCACGGCCGTGGAAGGTGAGTGGGAAGTGACATTTGCTGGCAAAAACGGCAAGACCGTCTTCCCGGCGCTGACGGATTGGGCACAGCACCCGGACGAGGCCATCCGCCACTATTCCGGCACGGCAACCTATCGCAAGCAGTTCGTGCTGCCCGCGCGCCGGGTAGGCCAGCGGCTGTTCCTCGATCTGGGCAGCGTGCGCGACGTGGCGACCGTCAAGCTCAACGGCCGGGAACTTGGCACGCTCTGGATGGAACGCTGGCAGACGGAGATCACGGAAGCGGCCCAGGCCGGGACAAACACGCTGGAAGTGGCTGTGACGAACGTGTGGAACAACTGCTTAGTGGGCGACCTCAAACTTCCAGCGGAGAAACGTCGGACTTTTCTGACCGCGGCCACGATACGGGCCAACAGCCCTCTATTGCCGGCGGGCTTGTTGGGACCGGTAATCGTCCGTGTGGCGGAAGAGAGGCGGTAACGATCGCGGTCGGCCTCAACATCGCGCGCCGCAACTCATGGCGATCCCCGTGGATGGGGTTTCACGGCCAGGTGTCAGGCTGCCAGTGGTTTGCCGGCGTCACGGACGCTGCGATGAGTCGGGCCTGACAACTGCAGGTCATCAACCGCCACCCACACGCGGCGATTGGCATCCACGGCGTCCTGGGAAGTCTGCTCAAGCCGCTCAAGAGCCAGTTCAAACTCAATTCGCCCACACTGAATCAAACCAAGTTTGTATTCCAGCAGGCTTCGTCGTGCGTTGAATGACAGACCTCGAGCGAAGGCGTCGCGAGCGGCCGCGATGTCGCCCGCTTCGGAAAGCGACAGCCCCAATTGCAGCCAGGCGAGGGGGCAATCGCCGTCGACGTTGACCGCTTCCTTGAATGTCGCCTGCGCCTGCCGGTGTCTTCCCAGCATTCTTTGAAGCAGGCCGCAATGCATCCGAACATCGTTCCACATCGGATGGCGCACCAGCGTCTGCGTGGCTTGCCGGAGCAGATCCTCGATTCGGTCGGCGTGCAAGTCGTTGTGGTGTAATGGTTTGCTGGCGTCTTCGTCCATCCGCTCCAACATCGCCAATTGGGCAACCAACACGGCGCTGTTGTGTCCGATCCGTCTGGCCGAAGCGATAATGTCCGTTCCTTGATGGGCGCGTCCGGATTCGGTCAGCGCCATCGCCAGACCCACGTAGGTTTCGACATTCAACTCATTGATCTGAATGGCGCGGCGGAAATGCTCGGCGGCGACGTTCGGCCGACCCATGCGCAACTCGTGTCTGGCTAAAGCGATATGACAATCGAGGTACTCCGGGTGTAGCGACAAGGCGCGGTGGTAATGCGCAGTGGCTGCCGCATCGTCACCCTGTTGCGAGTAGAGGTTCCCCAGACGCATACGCAGGTCCGGAAAATGCGGCTGCGTCTTCACCAGTCTCTCAAGGATCGCAATGGCGCCTTCTCCGGCGCTTTGAATCAAGTCCTGGGCAATGTCCGCAGGCAGATCCCATGAGTCGGGTTCCAGGCACAAGGCTTGTTCGTACTCCCAGACGGCCAAGTCATGCTGGCCCGCAAGTTGCAGTAGATGTGCCAGGCAGACCCGCGCGGTCTTGTCCGCCGGGCTGTGCTTCAGGATTGCCCGGAGATGCAAGCCGGCTTGCGCGAATCGACCATGTGCGAGATGGATGGCCGTCAGGCGATGACGGGCGAAGGCCTCCTGCGGCGACAGGGAGAGGGCCTCTGTGTAGCGTCGGATGGCCGAACGCCAAGCCCCGGCGCGTTCGTATTGGAGCCCGGCCGCACAGTAGATTGCGGGCTTGGGGGGCAGATGCTCCCAAGTGGTGTTGGAGGCGAGCAGGATTTTGCCAAGTTGGTCCGCCGCCCGGTCATGGCGGCCCATGGCCTCGAAAGCCAGCGCCAGAGCAAGGCGTAGACGGCCGTCATCGGCCTGCTGATTCAGCACATGAGTAAGGCAACGGGCGGCCCGACCGGGTTCATTTGACGCAAGATATGAATTGGCAAGGAGATACGTTTCGGATGGCGTGGCCTGTCCAAGGAGAGTGCGGTCCAAGAGCCTGTCTTTGTCCTGCGGCGGGAGTTCGGCAGGCTGGACCGCAAGCAGTTCCTGCATCCCGCAGGGTAATTCCCGACCTATCATGCGACGATAGACACTCATGGGCCATCCTTGACTCTGCGAGCGTGCCTCAAGCGGTAGGGGCTCGAACCCGACGGTACTACTATCGGCAAAAGGCATGGGAGAAGATCAATGAAGTCCGATAACCTGATTCGTGATTGCCGGACTACCACTTTTTATGGCTGGCGTGTCCATTTCTATTGGACAAACTCGACGCCGTACGCAAGATTGGATAGCGTGTAAGGCGGGCGTCGCTTCGTGTAAGGCGAAGCGAGCGGGATTGGGTCTGGCGTGGCGGGGATGAACGGCGCGAGTGTGGCCGGTTGAAAGATCGAGCCGCAGGGAGTTGCACCATGGATCGACACCAGCGAATGACAGTATTCGGCGTGATGTTTGGCATTCTGTTTTGGCCGGTTGTTTCTGGGGCGCAACCGGTGTCCCCGGATGCGGTGGATCAGGCCATGAAGAAGGCCATTAAGTACATCCAGAGCCAGCAGAAGAACGGCAACTGGGAAGTCGTTGCCAAGCCGAATTTGGCGCCGGGACGACATCACCTTGTGGACGGCTGGCAGTGGGGAGGCTTATCGGCGGTGGCGCTCTGCGCGTTGCTGTATGCCGGCGAAAGCCCGCAGGAAACGCATGTGAAACAGGGGATCGACTGGCTGAAGAATCAGGAGGTGTACGGCGTTTACGCATTGGGCTTCCGTTGCCAGGTCTGGGGTCTGGCGCCGTTCAGTCCGGGTGTAAAACAGGCAGCCCAGAAGGATAAGGAGATTCTGATGGCCGCGCTGTTGCGCGAGAAAAACGGGGGCTTCTACGGTTACTACTTCGACCCGCGCTCCCGCAAGCCCGGACCCGATGAGGACAACGGCATCCGTCCGAGGTGGGATGCCAGCGTCAGTCAGTATGGCGTTCTTGGCATGTGGGCGATCGCCCAGTTGAATATCGAGATCACCGACGAGTACTGGCGCTTCACGGAAAACGCCTGGAAGGCCACGCAATATCCCTCCGGAGGATGGGCTTACGTGTTCCAACACAATGGCGACTGGGGCAAGGAGACCGTCGCCATGACGGCGGCGGGGCTGGCGACTCTGTTCATCACCCAGGAGCGGGCGCATCAGTTTGAGGGGCTCGACTGCAAAGGCAATATGGTGGACCCGAACATCGAGGCCGCATTGAAGTGGATGAACCAGAACTTCAAGCGGTTTGAGGAACGGCATCCGTATTATTCGCTGTACGGCGTTGAGCGCGTGGGTGTGGCCAGCGGCTA
>CAYSSA010000029.1:24385-24807 GCA_964433485.1 uncultured Tepidisphaeraceae bacterium
GTTCGAGGTGGGGGCCAGGTATCTGTTGAGCAAGCAGAATCCGGACGGCTCGTGGGGGCAGGCCAACAACAACGACAACGCAAAGAAGATTCCGGATACCGCGTTTGGGCTGATGTTTCTGGCTCGCGGTCGGGCGCCGGTGATGATGAACAAGCTGGATTACGTCTGTGTTGGGGCCAACAAAAAGCCGCTGCCGCCTACATGGAACCAGCGGCCGCGCGAGGTCGCCAACATCGCTCGTTGGGCCGGTCGGCAATTGGAGGAGCACGTCAACTGGCAGGTGGTGAACATGCAGAGCTCGATGGAGGACTGGCATGACGCTCCCATTCTGTGGATGAGCGGTCGGGATGAAATCAGCCTGAAAAAAGAGGATGTGGAGAAGCTCAAACGATTCGTTCTGGAGGGCGGGCTGATCTTTGGAA
>CAYSSA010000029.1:24866-25576 GCA_964433485.1 uncultured Tepidisphaeraceae bacterium
AACAGATGTTCCCGTCGTTCGAGTTTCGAGAATTGCCGGAGTCTCATGTCATCTACACCGGACAGCAGTTCCGTCGTGATTCCTGGCCCAAACCGCCCTTCATGCAGGGACTGAGCAATGGAGTGCGCGAGCTGATGGTGCTGGCGGCCAATGATTTCGGCCGCCTCTTTCAGGTTCAGAGCTTCTCCGGGCCAAACGAACCCAACGCACAGGCGATGGGCAATCTCTTTTTGTACAGTACGGACAAGCGGTTGCTGGGCCGCGGCCAGAACCATGTGCTGCGGCGCACCGGGAAGGCGGAGAAGACCATCAAGGTTGCCCGGCTGGAATATGCGGGCAACTGGGATCCCGAGCCGGGCGGCTGGTGGCGTTTGGACAACTACATGATCAACCAGCATAAGACGGACCTGAAGATTGAGGTCGTGAGCCTCGGCGAGGGCAAGCTGGTCGGGGGCGGGTTCAATGTGGCGCACCTCACGGGCACCACCAAGCTCAAGCTTTCTGAAGGCCAACAGAAGGAACTCAAGGAGTTCGTGGACAAGGGGGGTACTCTGGTGGTCGATGCGGCTGGTGGTTCGGCTGAGTTCGGGCTGACCAGCGAGCAGATGCTCAACTCACTTTTCCAGCAGTCGGGCCTGCCGATGCTGGCCGCGAGCCATCCGGTGTATTCGGCTGCGGACAAGTTGTCGGAGTTCGGATATCGCCCGTTT
>CAYSSA010000029.1:25622-25857 GCA_964433485.1 uncultured Tepidisphaeraceae bacterium
CCCGGGTTCGTGGGATCGAGATCAATAAGAAGGCTCGCGTGTTCCACTCGCCAGAGGACTTGAGCGCGGGCTTGCTCGGCAAGAGCATTGACGGAGTCTTCGGCTACGACCCCAAGACCGCCACCAGTATCATGGCAAACATCCTGGTCTTCTCCACACAGAAGTGAATCATTGATGAGCTAATACTACAACGTCCTTTTGGCTCAAGGATAACGTATTGGTTCGCCGATGAACA
>CAYSSA010000030.1:0-3704 GCA_964433485.1 uncultured Tepidisphaeraceae bacterium
TACCTGTCGCAGCTCAACACGCTTGGGCAGGCCATGAAGGACGATCCGCGGCTCGTAGCGTCCGCTCAGTGCGAGAAGCAGGCTTACGACATGATTCTCGGCGACGGCAGCAAGATCTTCGACCTCTCGCAGGAAAAAGACGACCTGCGCGAACGCTACGGCAGGAACACCTTCGGACAGTCGTGCCTCATGGCCCGACGACTGGTCGAACGCGGCGTGCCCTACATCACGATCAACTACAAGGGCTGGGACACGCACAAGCAGCATTTCCAGGCTATGCGCCGCAAGCTCCCTGAACTGGACAAGGGCCTGGCCACTCTGCTTGAAGATCTCTCACAACGCGGCCTGCTCGAGAGCACCATCGTCTGGTGCGGCGGCGAATTCGGCCGCACGCCGAGGGTGCAGTGGGAGCCGCCGTGGAGCGGCGGCCGCGGGCACTTTGGCGCGGTGTTCTCCACGCTGATAGCCGGCGGCGGCTTCAAGGGTGGCCGCGTGGTTGGCGCCTCCGACAAGCGTGGAGAGGCCGTGAAGGACCGCCCGGTTCATCCGTGCGACCTCATCTCGGGCATCTACGAACAACTCGGCATCGACCCCAACGGCCAACTGCCGCACCCGCAGGGAAGAATGATCGGTGTGATGCCCTCGGCTGCCGATGGAGTGACCTTGGGCGGCAGGCTGAAGGAGATCATGTGAATTGTCCTCGGCAACTGGGAGACAAGATCATGTTCGCCCCGACATCACGAGTTTTCTGCCGACTGGTGATTCTGCTGATAGCCACGTGCCCTGCGATCGCGCAACAGGCGTCGCCGCGCATCGGCTACGTCTATCCGGCCGGCGGCAGACAGGGAACGACTTTTGAAGTGGCGGTTGGCGGCCAGTATCTCGACGGCAGCGCCGACGTGTATTTCTCCGGCAGAGGTCTATCGGCAAAAGTCATCGAACACACCCGCCCATTGTCCGTCAAACAGGCGGGGCTTCTAAAGGACGAACTCAAGGAGTTGCTGGAAAGGCGCGCCGCGGTCATGCGCTCCAATGCCGGCCGAAAACCGGCAACGCGGGCCAAGTGGACGACCGAGGATGACAAGCGGCTTCAGGAAATCCGTAAGAAGCTGGAGACCTTCATTCCCAAAACCCAGATCAATCCCGCCATTGCCGAGACCGTCACCATCGAGGTCGCCATCGCCGCCGATGCCGAGCCCGGCGAGCGGAACATCCGCCTGCGCACGCCGCAGGGCATGACCAATCCCCTGGCTTTTTGTGTGGGGCAGCTTCCCGAGTTCAGCAAGAAGCCCGCGCGACCGTTCCGCGAGCCCAAGGATGGCGTAGGCCCCAAGCCGCCGCCCGCCGATCGCGATGTGAACATCACCATTCCGGCGACTGTGAACGGTCAGATCATGCCCGGCGCAGTGGACCGCATCCATTTCAAGGCGAAAAAAGGACAGAAGATTGTCGTCGCCGCCAGCGCTCGGGCCCTGATCCCCTACTTGCCCGATGCCGTGCCGGGCTGGTTCCAGGCCACGCTTGCTCTGCGCGACGCGTCCGGCAAGGAACTGTCTTTCGTAGACGATTTCCGTTTCAACCCGGACCCGGTGTTGTTCTACGAGATTCCCGCCGACGGCGAATATGTGGCTGAGATTCGCGATTCGGTGTATCGCGGCCGCGAAGATTTCGTTTACCGCATCAGCATCGGCGAACTGCCGTTCATCACCAGCATTTACCCTCTGGGCGGCAAGGTTGGGGCAGAGATCGCCGTCAACGTGAAAGGCTGGAACCTCCCCGCCAATCGCCTGACCCAGGACGCCAGGTCCTCGGTGGCGGGCATCCTGCCTGTGTCGATGCGAAAGGGCGATCTTATCTCCAACCAGGTTCCATTTCTTGTGGATGCCCTCCCCGAGTGCATGGAGCAGGAACCCAACAACATGCCCATCACCGCGCAGGCCGTGAAGTCGCCCATCATCATCAACGGCCGCATCGACAAACCTGGGGACTGGGATATCTATCGCATCGAAGGGCGGCCCGGGGACGAAATCGTGGCCGAGGTTTATGCCCGTCGACTCAATTCACCTTTGGATTCCATCCTGAAGTTGACTGATGCCGACGGCAAAGAGCTTGCGGCCAACGACGACCACGAGGACAAGGGCTCCGGCCTGAACACCCACCACGCCGATTCCCTCCTGAGATTCGTTCTTCCCGTCAAGGGAAACTACTACGTTCATGTCGGAGACACGCAACAACAGGGCGGCGAGGAATATGCCTATCGGCTGCGAATTTCTGCGCCCCAGCCGGATTTCCAACTGAGAGTCACGCCGTCCGGCATCAACGCTCGCGGAGGCACCAGCGTGCCGGTTACCGTCTACGCGTTGCGCCAGGACGGTTTCGCCGGTGAGATCGTTCTGTCGCTCAAGGATGCGCCGCCGGGCGTCTCGCTGACTGGCGCCGTCGTGCCGGCGCGGCAAGACCAGGTCCGCATGACTCTGACTGTTCCGCCGACAGCCATGCAGACGCCGTTGGTAATCGAAGGCAAAGCCATGATCCGCGGACGCGAAGTCATCCATCGCGCCGTTCCCGCCGAAGACATGATGCAGGCCTTCGCCTATCGGCATCTGGTTCCCGCCCAGGAGTCGTTGCTGACTGTCGGCGGGCGTTTCATGGCCCGGGCCACGCCGAAGATCATCAGCCCGACCCCTGTGCGGATTCCCGCCGGGGGAACCGCTCTCGTCCGCGTGGATATGCCTCTTGCCGGCTTTCTCAACAATCTGAAGATCGAACTCAGCGAACCACCCGACGGCATCAGCATCAAAAGCGTTTCCACAGGCCGCGCCGGGACTGATATCGTGCTGCAGTGCGATGCGGCCAAGATTCGGCCGGGACTCAAAGGCAACCTCATCCTCATCAGTTCCGTCGCCGGCGCACCGGCCAAGGCCGACAAACCGCAAGGTGGCAATCGCCCGCTCCAGATCGGCGCTCTGCCGGCCGTTCCGTTTGAGGTCACGACCCGCTGAGGGCCCTTTGAACACACCGGGCGGGGGGAACTCGCCCCATCTGGCAAAGAACGCGCTGTTTCCCTATGATACCGCCCGTTTCGGTGGCTATTCACAAAGGAAGGAGCCAACCATGTTGATGAAGTATCGTCTCTACACCCCCGGGCCGACAAGCGTACCCGAGGCCACGTTGCTTGAGCTTGCCAAGCCCGTGCATCACCACCGCACCGGCGAGTTCCGCACCATGTTCGCGGAAGTGCAACAGCTCCTGCAGTATGTCTTCCAGACAAAACAAACGGTTCACACCATCACCGGCTCGGGAACCGCCGCTTTTGAGGCCGGCTTCACCTCGGTCATGTCTCCCGGGCAGCGAGTTCTGAACGTCAGCAACGGCAAGTTCGCCGAACGCTGGGCATCGTATGCGAAGACTTTCGGCTGCGAACTCGTCGAGCTAAAGCTCGACTATGGCCAGCCCGCCACGGCCGCACTCATCGAGGCCGAGCTGAAGAAGGGCAAGTTCGACGCCGTCAGCCTGGTTCATTCGGAAACCTCCACCGCCACGGTTTGCGATCTGGCGGCGATCGGCAAGGTGGTGCGCGAAGTCGGCGGCGACGGGACGCTGCTCATCGTGGACGGCATCACCTCGATCGGCGCCATGCCATTCAAGATGGACGAATGGGGCGTGGACGTTGCCATCACCGGCTCGCAGAAGGCCCTGATGCT
>CAYSSA010000030.1:3745-5178 GCA_964433485.1 uncultured Tepidisphaeraceae bacterium
CATCAAGCGCCAGGCCGACGCCAAGGTCAAGAACTTCTACTTCGACCTCAAGAAGTACCAGAAGAGCATCGGCGACGGCGACACGCCATTCACCCCCGCCAACACACTGATTGAAGCGCAGGCGGTTTCGCTGAAGATGATCAAGGCCGAGACCATCGAGATGGTCTGGAAGCGCACCCACACCATCGCCGAGGCCTTCCGCCAGGGCATGAAGGCCTTGGGGTTGGAACTGTTCAGCGCCAATCCGGCCGACTCCGTGACGGCGGTGAAATATCCAGCCGGCGTCGCCGACAAGGATTTCCGCAACAACCTCAAGAGCAAACATAACATCCATGTCGCCGGCGGTCAGGGCACGATGGAAGGCAAGATCTTCCGCGTGAACCACATGGGCTACACCGACCCCTATGACTGCCTCGCGGCGGTCGCCTCAATCGAGCATGCCCTCAAGGCGCTCAAGCAGCCCGTCGAACTGGGCAAGGGCGTTGTCGCGGCGCAGAAGGTGCTGGGCGAACTGTTTGCGTGAGCGATGGCGCGTTTGTGATGAACCCCATGGAGCACGGCCAAGTGGCCGTGCTCCTTTTGCTTTACCGATTCTCCTGGATCAAGCCGGGGCCATCGCCGTCCTCGTCCGCGGACTGTCAATCATCGACCCGTTCCGTCAGCTTCGTATAGGCTTCGGGGCTGTAGTTGACCAGATGTGCGGCGACATCGGCCGGGGGCAGCGGCAATGCCGGGCTGGGGGGTTCCTGGAGATAGCCGAGCGTTCGCTCGATGACGCGAACCGCGGCCGGCGCGGACACCGTGCCGCCGTAGTGTCCGAGGCTGCGGTCCGGCTCGTGGATGACCATGGCCACCACGATGCGAGGCTTCTCATAGGGCGCTGCGGCAATGAACGAGCTGTTGTACAGGTTCGCGGCATAGCCTGCATGACCCTTGCTGATGTGTGCTGTGCCGGTCTTGCCGTAGATGTTCCAGAAGCGGCTGCCTTTCTTGGCGGCGGTTCCGCGAACGGGCACATCGGCAAGAATCCGCCGCATCGTGGCCTCGGCGTCCTCGCTGATTGTCCGGGGGCAGTCAGCCAGTCTCACCGGCGGCTTGCGCGAGACCACATTGCCGTCGGCGTCGAGCATCCCCTTGACCACGGTCACCGGAACCAGCCTGCCGCCATTGGCAAAGACGGCAAAGGCGCGGGCCAGTTGAAGCGGGGTAATCATAAACTCATACCCCTGGGCCACGGACTCGGTCGAGTATTTTGTCCACTTCTTCAGCGGCATGACCAGCCCGGGGTCTTCGCCAGGCAATTCAATCCCGGTGCGCTGGCCGAAGCCAAACGAGGTGATGGCCCCATGCACCAGAGGATTGCCCATGCGTTCGGCCAGAAGACAACTGAAAATGTTGGAGGATTTCACCAGCCCGTCCCAGGTGTTCAGCGG
>CAYSSA010000030.1:5269-6455 GCA_964433485.1 uncultured Tepidisphaeraceae bacterium
GTCGCGAAAGGGCCGGACCGGCTATGAACGGCTTGGCGGTCGAACCCGGTTCGTAGGGCATGACGATGCTGGCGTTGCGCCGGGCTTCGGGCTTTGAATCGCCCAGATTCTGTGGATTGAACGTTGGGTAATTGGCCATCGCCAGCACCTCGCCCGTTCGCGGATCGAGCACCACCACCTCACCGCGCTGAGCCTTGAAATGCTGGCACGCCTCGATCAGTTCGTCCTCGGCGATCGTCTGGATATTGGCATCAATCGTCAGGACCATGTGCTGACCATGTCTGGGCGGGACGTATCCGGCCGCCTCGATGTCGATGCAGCGCCGGCTGGCGTCCTTGCCCACTCGTTTGAAGCCCGTTCGTCCGGCCAGTTCGCCCTGAAACTTCAGCTCGATTCCCTCCAGCCCATTTCCATCTCCGCCACAGCTCCCCAGCAAATGAGAGCCCAGGGATCCCATGGGATAAAAACGCACGAACATGGGTTCGAGCGCCACGCCCGGGATCTTCAGTTTCATGACTTCCTCGGCGACTTTCTCGCTCTGGTTCTGGATCACCTTGGCGTAGCGGCTGTCGTATCGCTCACCGATGGCGGTAGTCAGTTCGTCAACCTTCACATCCAGCAGTTTTGCCAGTTTTGCCAGATCCTGATCCATCTGGTTGAGGTTTCGCGGGGCTTTTTGATATTGCTCATGCATGAAATGCGGGTCTATGTAGACGGACATTGTCTGCACGGTTCCCGCCATGAGCACCCCGTTGCGGTCGGAGATGTTGCCGCGTCGAGCCTGCAACGGGCGGGTCTCGTACTGCTGGCGTTCGGCCCATATCACCGCCTTGGGCGGAGCATAAGCCTGCAGATAGGCCACGCGCAGGGTCATGGCAAGAAGCGACAGCGCAACCAACCCCATGACGATGGAGGCTCGAACCAAGGAGAACTGGGGCATCGGACATCCTTTCCGTTCCACAAACCGGTCCTATAAGAATCGGCAGGTATGGCTGCCCGGAATGACGAATTTTGCCCGGGTGTTGCGGCAGGACCATGGATGTTAAATTGGGTAATTTGCCCGGACTATTCTGCCGCATTCTGGCGATTATGATGTTGCGCCAGAGGAGACCTTATGAACCGAGCGACGTTGCGGCGTTCCTGTAAGGTTCTGGATTTGCTGTGGTTGTTAGCTTTATGTCAATTG
>CAYSSA010000030.1:6546-25623 GCA_964433485.1 uncultured Tepidisphaeraceae bacterium
CGTGACTTTTCGGTGTTGGAACATGGTGCTGCAGGCGACGGAAAAACCGACTGCACCGAGGCTTTTCGCAAAGCCATTGCCGCCGCCAACGCCGCCGGGGGTGGCCGCGTTGTCGTTCCCGAGGGCGACTACCTGACCGGAGCAATCCATCTCAGGAGCAATGTCAACCTTCATCTGTTGGAAGGGGCCACGATCCGGTTCAGCACCGATCCGAAGCAGTATCTCCCGCCGGTCTTCACGCGCTGGGAGTGTACCGAAGTTATGAACTATTCCGGGTTTGTGTACGCCTTCGATCAGCAGAACATTGCCGTGACAGGTAAGGGAGTTCTGGACGGCCAGGCGGACGATTCCAACTGGTGGGCATGGAAAAGGACCGGCCGGAAGGATGTCGCGGACTTGCTGAAGATGGGTAACGAGGATGTGCCCGTGGCGCGGCGGATATTCGGCGAAGGGCGTTTCCTGCGACCGAGTCTGCTGCAGCCGGTCCGATGCCGCAATGTGCTGATCGAGGGGGTGACGGTAAGGAACTCGCCCATGTGGACGATTCACCCCATCTACTGCACAAACGTCATCGTGCGCGGGGTGAAGGCCGAGGGAACCGGCCCCAACACCGACGGCTGCGACCCGGATTCCTGCACGGACGTACTGATTGAGGACTGCTCGTTCAACATGGGCGACGACTGCATTGCCATCAAGTCGGGGCGGGATCGTGATGGACACAGAGTAAATATTCCATGTCAGAATGTGGTTATCCGAAACTGTCGGATGAAGAACGGGCACGGCGGGATCACCTGCGGGTCGGAGACAGCCGGCGACATCCGCAATGTGTTCGCCGAGGACTGCGTGCTCGACAGCCCCAATCTGATGATGGCGATCCGGCTGAAGACCAGCGCCGAACGGGGCGGGGCGATCGAGGATGTCTTCGTGCGCAACTGCGCGATTCGCAGATCGAGCCAGGCGGGGATCCACATGACGCTGAAGTACAGCAAGGGGCCTGGCGACTACACGCCGGTGATCCGCCGCGCGCACATTGAGAATTGCAGGTTTGCCAACGTCCCACGAGCCATCTTCATCGAAGGCCTCTCTGAGATCGCCAAGATACGGGACATCCTGGTGCGCGACTGCGTCTTCGAACACGTCTCCGCGCCCAATGTCATCACCCACGCCGAGAACGTGATGCTGGACAATGTGAAGATCGACGGCAGGTGACGCACCGCCACCACGACAATCCGACGGCGTTGGGATAACATCTTTCGGCTTATGGCCATCAGCGTCCTCGATCTGTTCACCATCGGCATTGGTCCCAGCAGCTCACACACGGTTGGGCCGATGCGCGCGGCCGGTCGGTTTGTCGATCTGCTTTCGCGGAGAGGATTGCTGGACCGGGTCGCTCGCGTTCGGGCCCATCTCTACGGATCGCTGGCGGCCACGGGTCGCGGACACGCCACGGACACGGCGGTTCTGCTTGGTCTTGAGGCCCAGACACCTGAAGAGGTGGACCTGGCGTTGATACCGGCGCGGCTGGATCGCATCAGACGGCAAGGGTCGCTGTGCCTGGGCGGGAAGCGCGACATTCGCTTCGACGAGCCGCGAGATCTGCAGTGGCACGCGGAACAGTCGCTGCCGGCCCATCCCAACGGGATGCGGTTTGTGGCCAGCGGATCGGCCGACCAGACGCTGTGCGAAGCGGTGTACTACAGTGTCGGCGGCGGGTTTGGTTTAGGGGAGGCGGAGGCGAACGGCGGCGACGCGCTCCCGGAGTCGGCGGCAGCGTCGCCTTCGGGTGGGTTGCCGTTTGGTTATCGCAGCGGCGAGGACATGCTGAGGATGGCCCATGAGTCGGGATTGAGCGTCAGCGAGATGACATTGCGCAACGAGTGCGTGTTTCGGCCCGAAACCGAAACGTGTCGGCGGCTGTTGCGGGTCTGGCGCGCGATGGCCGACTGCGTGGAGCGCGGCTGTCGGACCGAGGGGACTCTGCCGGGCAGGCTGGGAGTGACTCGGCGCGCGCCACGGCTCCATCGTGATCTGACCGAGCGGCCGGAGATCAATCTGCGCGATCCGCTCGCGATTCTCGACTGGGTCAGCATGTGGGCCATGGCAGTGAACGAGGAGAACGCCGCCGGCGGCCGGGTTGTCACCGCGCCGACCAATGGCGCGGCCGGAATCCTGCCGGCCGTATTGCATTATCTGGCAAGAATTCGCGGCGCTGGAGACGACCAGATTGTGCGTTTTCTGTTGACGGCCGGAGCCATCGGGATTCTCTACAAACTCAACGCCTCAATTTCCGGCGCGGAAGTCGGCTGCCAGGGCGAGGTGGGCGTGGCCTGTTCGATGGCCGCCGGCGCGCTGGCCGAAGCGCTGGGCGGCACCGTTCCGCAGGTTGAGAACGCCGCGGAAATCGGAATGGAGCATAATCTGGGGCTGACCTGCGATCCGATCGGGGGACTGGTGCAGGTGCCGTGCATCGAGCGGAATGCCATGGGGGCCATCAAGGCGATCAACGCGGCCCGCCTGGCGTTGGCTGGCGACGGCACACATCGGGTTTCGCTCGATCGAGTCATGGCCACGATGAGACAGACCGGCGCCGACATGAGCAGCAAGTATAAGGAGACTGCCCGCGGAGGTTTGGCGGTGAACGTGATTGAGTGCTGAAGAAGGTTGCCACCACGGCCCGTTCTCACTGCACGAACGGCCTGCCGTCCTTCCAACCGATCTTCACCCACGACAGATACCATGACTTTCCCTTGTCGGGGTTGCCCTGAAAGAACATGTAGGTTTGCCCGTCATCGTCCACGAACATGCCCGGATGCCCCGACTCGGACGAATTCCACTGGCCCGGCGGTCCGTTGGGCAGCAGCGGCTTGTCAACAAACAGTCGCGTAAACTTCAGGCCGTCATCGCTTACGGCACAGCCAATTTGTTGCGGGTCGTTGTTGTAGCCGCCGCCGTAGAAGAGATATATCCGGCCGTCGCGTTTGAGCAGCGAGGGCGCCTCGATGCACAGCGTCTCCCACGGCAGTTCGGGCTTCATCACCGGCGCATCGACGATTTGCTTCCATTTGTCCCGTGCGAAGTCGCTCTTGCGGTCGGCCGCCGCCACGACCAGCATCTGCACCTTCATGGACGGATCGCGCGTGGCGTAGTAGAGGAGCAGCCGTCCTTCATGTTCGAGCACGTCGCAGTCGATTCCCCGGCCGCTGTTCCAGTCGCCCTGGGCGCGGACGATCGGGTTGGTGGGATTGCGGGCCCATTTCAGCCCGTCGTCGCTGGTGGCGTGGCAGATGGCGTCGTTCTTGCCGTTGCCATAACTGTTGTAGAACAGGTGCAGCCGGCCGTCGAGCAGGATGACGCGCCCGTTAACGAGGCCGTTGGCCTCGCATTCCTGTTCGGGCAGGATTTCTCCAATCTTTTTCCAGTCAAGGAGATTCCTGGATTCGGCGATGCCGATGGCCCATCCCTTCCTGGCGCCGATGGGCGCGCGGTCTTTGGCCCATGGCGCAACCGAATAGTACATCAGGTAGCGCCCGCCGAACTTGATGACGCTCGGGTCCTTTGCAAATGGCCGGCCGGTGCGTTCGGGGTCGCCGAACTTCATGGGCGGCGATTCGGCCGCCCGCCCGGCCCAGGCACAAAGCAGCAGCATGATTCCGACAAACGACCGACGATGTGGGACTGCTCTCATAGCAGAATTCTACTGCCGAACGATTGCCGATGAAGGGCTGTCCCGCATCAACATCGCGCGTGTTTTGCTGTATCCAACCTTACAAACCAGGCTACTCGATTCAGAGAAAGGGCTCTATGAAAACCACGCGTCGTTCACTTCTCAAGACTTCCGTCGCGGTCGCCGCGCCGATGATTCTTCCGTCGGGGCTCTGGGCGGCCCAGACCAAGCCCAACTCCCGCGTGACCATGGCGTTCATCGGCATGGGTAAACAGTCGCAAAGCCTGTTGGGCGGCTTCCTGGGACAGGAGACACAGGTGCTGGCCGTATGCGATGTGGACACCACCCGCCGCGAGGACGCCCGCAATCGCGTGGACAAGTATTACTCCGACCGGAAAATGGCCGCGGGCAAATGCGACGCCTACAGCGACTTCCGCAGGATCATCGAACGCAAGGACATTGACGCCGTCTGCATCGCAACCCCCGATCATTGGCACGCCATACCGATGCTGGCCGCCCTTCGCTCCGGCAAGGACGTCTATTGCGAGAAGCCGCTGACACACAATATCCACGAGGCCGTCGAGGTGATGAAGGCCGTCGATGCAAACAAGCGTGTGCTCCAGACCGGCTCGATGCAGCGTTCCAGCAAAGAGTTCCGCGTCGCCTGCGAACTGGTCCTCAACGGGGCCATCGGCAAGGTGCAGCGCGTGATATGCAGTTTTGGCGGGCCGGGTTCGCCATGCAACCTGCCAGAGGAACCGATGGAACCGGGTCTGGACTGGGATATGTGGGTCGGTCCGGCGCCCATGCGGCCTTACAACTCGGTGCTGAGCCCGCGCGGCGTACACGACCACTTCCCCAACTGGCGAGGCTACATGGAATTCGGCGGCGGCGGCGTGGCCGACTGGGGCGCACACCATCTGGATATCGCCCAGTGGGGTCTGGGCATGGACGCCAGCGGACCGGTTGAGGTGCGCCTGCCTTCCAAACCCGGCGCCAAGAGCGGCGTTACCCTGGTCTACGCCAATGGAGTCACCGTCGAACATGCCGGTGGTTTCGGCGTTCACTTTTTCGGAACCGATGGAGAAGTCCAGGTCAACCGCGGCAAGTTCACCTTCAAGCACGGAAACGAAATGGTTGCCTCCTTCGTGGGCGACAAAGAGAAGGACAAGGGAACGTCCTGCGCAGCCCAGGTGCAGAAGGCCGAAAAGGCTTTTCTGGAAAACGCCAAGACCAAGCTCTACGTCAGCAAGAACCACCTCACCGATTTCATGGAGTGTGTCGCTTCGCGCAAGAAACCCATCACCAACGAGCAGGTTGGCGGCCGGTCGGCCATCTGCTGCCACCTGACCAACCTGGCGTATTATCACGGCAAGGCCATGAAATGGGATCCGGCCAAATGCACCTTTGTCGGCGGCACGGGCGACCCGAAGTGGCTCACGCGCGACTACCGCAAGCCGTGGATTGTCTGACCAGTGGACGCCGGTTGCCGTGTGCCTGCGCGCGTTCGCGCCCGCGATCACGGCAACAGCGCGTGAGACGATGTGCGGCGTCTTGTTCGCCGGTGCGTCAGGAATAACCCGGCGGCCGCCACCATCGATAATCCGACTGGCTCCGGAACCATCACCATATTGGCCGGGCCGAAGTCCGAGGCCAGCGCGCTGGTCTGGAACAGGCTGGGGCCGCCAGCGCCGTTGTCGCCCGCGCCCAGATGGGCTCGCACCAGATCATAGTCGGCGATGGACACGATGCCGTCGCGGTTGATGTCACCGTCCATCCAGCTTCCGGGCTGATTCAGGTGTGCGATCACCTGCTGCAGGTCGGTGTCGGTCACCGCACCGTCCATGTTCACGTCGCCCAGGTAGGTGAGCTTGACGATCAACTGCCGGCCATCGTCGGACAAGGGTTCGCCCAGCCAGTCGGTCAGCCGCCACCGCGCGTTGTCCACCACCCCCAGCGCCGTCGGATGCGGCAGGCCGGTGAACGATGAATACAGGCGGTTGGCAGCGATCATCGCCGCCAGATCCCACGAGACATCGGATTCTTCATGCAACAGAATCAGGTTCGCCAATCCGAGGTCTAGTCGCCCGTCGCCGGAGATCGACAGCGACCGTGTCGCCAGCGTCGTTGCGCCGCCGACGGTCACGTTGCCGCCGCTGATATCGAGTCCGGCCAGGTGTTGAGATGACTGGATCAGCACCGCGCCGCTGGAGACGATGACCATCGGCCCGGCCAAGCCGGGCGAACCGAGGTCCGTCTTCAGCACCAGCGATCCTCCGGCGTTGTACAGCGCCGACCCCGGATCCCAATGCTGTTCGCCGGCAAGGCTTGCCAGTCCCTTGTTGGCGAAGGAATTGGAGATGTGTATGGCGCCAGAGTCTGCAACGAACTCGCCTTCGTTGAAGACATATGCCGCCCGGAGGGTGCCGCCGTTGAGGCTGAAATGGTTGCCGCCGGCGCCGTAGATGCGCAGGGTCATGGGCACTCGCAGATCCACACCGCATCCCAGGGTCAGCGATCCGGTTCCCGCGGCACCCCTGCTGGTTCCGCCGATGTAGATCGAATCGGCCACGGCGATCTCGCCGGGTCCGGATAAGGCAATTGCCCCGCCGCGCCCGGCCACCGTCCCCACCTGCACCGATCCTCCCAGGGTCAGACTTCGCCGCCCCAGCGCAATCGTCACGCTGTCCCCGGCGACCAGTAATCCTCCGGCCGACGCGGATTCCGCCAGCGACACCGCCACCGTTGTCGCGCCGCCCGAGTCGAAGCTTACGCTGATCCCGGCCGACGGCACGCCGACGGCATTCCAGTTCAGCGGCTGCTGCCAGGCGCCGGCCGATCCGCCGGCCCATTTCCAGGTGAAGTTGCGGTCGTAGCCGATGACATCCAGCGCGCGGCGGTCGAGGTCGGTAATCAGCAGAGTTTGCCCGGTCCGCACCGCCGGCACAAGCAGTTCAACGGTCGGCGTATCTTCCACGACCTGCTTCCAGTGGGAGGCCTGCTGTCCGTCCCCGAATTCCGCGCCGGTGGCGACACTCGCAAGCGAAGTGTTGCCGCCATCAATGGAGAAGTACTTGGGGCGCGTGTCCGCCGACATGTCGAACACGCCCGCTCCAACGGCCCGGCTCTGCTCGGAATAGCGGAAAAGGTCCAGCGTGTTGATGTACTGAAGCGAATCCAGCGTATTCCTGGTGTTCTGCTCGATCAGGTCCACGCCCGACAGAAAACCCAGTGTATGGGCCAGCTCGTGTGTGACCAGCCCGACGAAGTCATAGGTTCCGGGGGAAATTCCGTCGCGAGGGTCGAAGTCCCACGCGACTTTGGACGAAAACTGCAGCGTGTTCGCCTCCGTCGCCAGCGCCGATGTCAGGCGCAGGGCCTTCGCGTTGGCCGTCGTGATGGTCAGATAGCTGTTGTTCAGGCTCGCGTTGTTGTCCAGATAGGCCGCCCCGCCGTTTGCCGTGGTGCGGTTGACCATGAACTGAAGATATCGCCCGGTCTGAAGTCCGGCGACCGCAGCCTGATCGTCGGGCGAAGTGATGTCGGCCGACAATCGCGGGAGGATGCTCAGTGTGCCATAGTTGTACTGGTACTTCAGCCGCGAAGACGCGGCCGAGCCCAGCACGCCGTCGGGCAGCGTGTTGGAGAAGTCGATGTTCACGCGAACGGTGATCGGATCGCTGAAATTCGCCTGCCAGCGCGCGGCGGCTGCCTGAAAGCCGGCCAGCGCCATCGGGTCGATGTCCGCCGGATAAGTGAACGCGAACTCCAGCGATCTTGCCGGCGCGGCAGCCAGCAGCGCCAGCGCGGCGGCCGGCAAAAGGCGGTGACAGCGCATCGCATCCCTCCACAACACGATGGCCGATCAATACGGGCATTCGGCCCACGCGGACCGTTCTTGGCCATCGACCTGATCTACGATACGCAATGCGGCCGCGGCAAATGGAAGCTGTCGGATTCCGCCCGGTGATTCCGGACGGCTCGCCCGCGCGCGATCAGATCGCATTCAAAGCGATTCTGAAGCGAAGGCGTCTCCCTCCAGGGAAGCGAGAATCCGCCGATAACTCTCGTTGCGCCATTCCGGCGCCGAGCCATCGGCCACGTCCGGGAAATAGTCCGGCAGATTATCGGCGGTCACATTCCACAACCCGAAGAGCTTCACCCCGGGCGTGTCAATCACCTGCGCCGGAAGGTCCAGAACGTAGCGCCGGGCCGAGGTGGTCGTGTGCCGTCCCTTGCCGGTGTGCCCGGAGATGGCTCCGATGCGAACATCGAGCGTCGGCTGCACCGCGTGGATGAGCGAGCTCTTGCCGACGCCGGAATGTCCGGCCAGCACCGTGGTCCGATGACGCAGCACCCCCCGCAGCGCCTCGATGCCCTCACGGGCCATCACCGATGTTCTCAACACATCTATCCCCATCCCCTGGTAGTAGGAGGCAACCTCTTCGGCGAAAGCGACGTCGTCATCGACAACGTGGGGATCGATCAGATCGATCTTGTTGATGCAGACGACCGGCCGCAATCCGCCGGATCTGGCCGCGACCAGCATCCGATCCACCAGCCCCCATCGCGGCTGGGGCTCCCGCAGCGACACCACGATCAGCATGGAGTCGGCGTTGGCGACGATGGGGTGCTGCTCCATGCCCCGAAATGAGTCGGCGCGGCTCAGCACCGTGGCGCGCGGCAGCAGTTGCTCGATGACGGCTTCCTGCCGGCCGCGCTCATCGCGTTCCGGGATGTCGCGAAAACGCACCCGGTCGCCCACCACCACGGGCGTATCCAGCAGTTTTGAGAGAGTCTTCCGCAACACGCACAGGCGCATGCCGTCCGCCGCCTCCACCTCATAATACAGGGAATAGACCTGCACCACGCTGCCGATCGGCAGCGACTCCACCGGAACTCCCTGTGCGGATTCGGCCGCAGCCCGCATCAGGGCCGTCTCCTCGATCCTGCGGCGCTCGGCGGCCCGGCCGCTTCGCGCCGAGAACCGCTGGCGCGAATCGAGGCGATCCTCGTCCACATCGCCCCCTAGGTAGCGGGCCGTGAGGTCTTTCTCCCGGGCATCCTTCTTTCGTCTTTTCATGCTCGTTCGCCGCACTGACTCCCCGCGGTATACTACCACCATCGCCGGGACGAAGACACCCGTGCGCGCCCTGTGGCCGCGATTGTGGATCGCGGCGCCCCGGAGAGCGAATGACCCGGATTTCCGCACGAGCCCCGATCCTCATTCATCCGGCGGGCATTCCCGCCCGGCGGCGAATGCTTGCCGCCCTGCTCTATTTCCGCGCCGTGCTCGTCGAGTTCCGCGGCACCTTTCTTGCCCTCGGCCTGATCCTCTCCCTGGGTATGCTGCTTCTGGCGGTGGCGCCCCGCGAACATCTGGGCGGTCCACATCCCGGCGCCATCAAGGCGCTCTATGCCGCCTGGATGAGTCTCTTCGCCCAGTCGCCCTACAACTGTCCCGACGCCTGGTATCTGATGGCGATGAACGCCCTGTTCCCCGTCCTGGGCGCGGTCGTCATCGGCGAAGGAGTCATCCGCTTCGCACTCCTGCTCATCTCCTGGCGACGCGGGGAAAAGGAATGGATGCGCGTCATGGCCTCGACCTACACCGATCATGTCATCCTCTGCGGCATCGGCCATCTCGGCTATCGCGTGCTCGAGCAACTCGTCGCCGCCGGCGTGCCCGTCGTCGCGATAGAGCGCGACACCGGCGGCCGCTTCGTGCCCATGGCCCGGCAGTCCGGCGTGCCGGTGCTGCTGCGCGACATGCGCGAGGACCAGTCCCTCGTCGAAGCAGGCATTGCCTCGGCGCGTGTCATCATCATTGCCACCAACGATGACATCGCCAACCTTGAAGTCGCCCTGGATGCCCGTCGGATGAACCCCGCCATACGCATCATCATGCGCCTCTTCGATCAGCAGATCGCCTCGAAGATTGCCGGCGCGTTGACCATCGACGCGGCGTTCTCCGCCTCGGCGCTGGCCGCGCCCATGGTCGCCGCCATGGCCCTGGGCACCCGCATCCTCGCCAGTGACGTGATCGCCGGCGTACCCCATGTCTCCGTGGAATGCCGCGTCGGCGACCGCAGCGCGCTGGTCGGCCGCGACATTTCCTGGACCGAGAGCGAATTCTCGCTGCGCGTTCTCGCCCGCATTGCCGCCGACGGCGCCGTGCAGTCGCCGCCGCCGCTCAACTCGCTGCTCGGGCCCGGCGACACCCTGGTGATGCATCTGCGCGGCGCCGACCTTCCCACAACCGTTGCCCGTGTCCGCGGCGATTGATGTCCAGCGCGCCACCCGTTGGCCCCCGGCCCTCTATCGCGCCTCCCGCGTGCAAGGATTGCACCTCGCCGCGCGCGGCGTTGTAGAGTGCCTGTGTGGCGATCCCCCGGGTCGCTGTTCGGTATCCAGCTTCAATTGAAGGAGCCACCGTGAAGGCGCTCTATTGTCTTGTGTTGGCGATTGTCCTCGCCATTGTGAACAGGCTCGGAAATGCCGCTGAAGTCGATCGCCCATCGCCCGCCGAACAGGGCCAGGCAATCGTTGACAAGGCCGTCGCCTTCCTCAAGAGCCGGCAGCAACAGGATGGATCGTGGCAGAAGACCGACCGCGAGCCGCCGGCCATCGCCGCGATGGTTCTGCGAATCCTGATGCAGGATCCGAAGGAGGGCGCCGCCACGCCCGAGGCGAAGAAAGCCATCGCCTACCTCCTGTCCGTCCAGAAAGACGATGGGGGCTTCTATCGCACGATGCTGGCCAACTACAACACTGCCATCATCGTTTCCGTCCTGTCCAGGATCGACGATCCGGCCGTGAAGGAGCCGGTCGCCAAGGCGGTGGCATTTCTCAAAAGCAGCCAGTGGTCGGAGGAATCGCTCGTCGCTCCCGGACAGAAGGCCGGCCCCGACAGCCCCTTTGTCGGCGGCTGGGACTATGGCGGCGGACGCGGCCGGCCCGATCTGTCCAATACCGCCATGGTGCTTGAGGCCCTCCATGATTCCGGGCTCAAGGCCGATGACCCGGTTTATCAGCGGGCGCTGAAATTCGTGACCAGAATGCAGAACCGCTCCGAGAGCAACCCGGCCGAATGGGCCGGCAACGACGGCGGCTTCATCTACAACCCCGGCCGAAATGGCGAAGGCAACTCATCGGCCGGCGAGTACAAAACGGCCGACGGCAAGCGGCAGTTGCGTTCCTATGGCTCGATGACCTATGCCGGACTCAAGAGCATGATTCATGCCGGCCTGACGCCCGACGATCCGCGCGTCCGCAGCGCCTGGCAGTGGATTTCCGGCAACTGGAGCGTGGACGAAAATCCCGGCATGTCGGCCATGGGCGCCGATGCGGGCAAGGCGGGGATCTTTTACTACTACAACACCATGGGCCGGGCCCTGTCGGTGTTCGGGCGAACCACCGTCACCGATTCGAAGAACACAGCGCACGACTGGCGCGTCGAACTGATCGACAAACTCGCCGCCGTCCAAAAGCCTGATGGCAGTTTCGTCGGCGATCCTCGCTGGATGGAGGACAACCCCGTTATCGCCACCGCACTGGCCGTCCTCGCGGTGCAGGATGCGATTGCGGACCTGAAAGCCCGGCCGGGCAAATAGAGCGACATCGGAAATCGGTCGTCGAAGCAGGAAATTGCCCAGTGCGGCGCCTTTGCGGGACCGCCATCGGACGGACTGCGCGCCAGCAAGGGAAGACGGAGTGTGAACCATGCGAACAACACGCGGACCACTGCCCTCGTTCGGGGGCTTTACGCTGGTGGAACTGCTGGTGGTAATCGGAATCATTTCCCTGCTCGTCAGCATTCTGCTGCCGGTCATGGGCAGAGTCCGCCGCGCGGCGGAGTCCACATCGTGCAAGTCGCTGCTGCGGCAGTACGCCATGGCCACTCAGATGTACATGAACGACAACAATGGCGTCAATGTAGATGCCTACATGTTTCTGGATTATTTCTGCGGTCTGGCACGGTACATGAGCGGCAGCGCCATGCCCGAGAAGATCGCCCGCTGCCCCGGCGACTCGGCGACCGAGGCCATGGGCCGCCTCGGCCTGATGGGCGCGGGCGCCGATCCCGCCGATGCCGCCAGGCCCTGGCTGCTCCGCAAAGCGGACGGAACCCCATTTACTGTTCTGTGCAGCATCGGGGGCAACCAGAACTCCCTGTCGGCCAGTCGCCGGCGCACATCCGTCGGCTACAGCGCTATGTGGGTCAAGTTGACAAGAATGAACGTCGCCGGCTCGAACAAGTCCAAGACCATGATCTGGGCCGACTGGCAGAACAATCCTCTGGTGGAAAAGCCGGTCTCGGCGATCGTCTCCCCGGGCGCTCCGGGAACGACCGACATCGGCAGTCTCTGCTTCCGCCACAACGGCGCGGCCAACGCCGCGTTTCTCGATGGCCATGTCGGAGAACTCCTCCCCACGGTACCCGTGACCGCTGAGGGGCACAATCTGGCGGCGCCGTGGCCGGCGTGGACCGGCTTTGCCGAAGCGTCGTACCCATGGGCTCCACGCAACAATGGCGGAAGGTATGGCGTCGGCATCACTGTGAACGGCGAGAAGGTCGAGGATTTCCCCGGTATAAAGATTCGTTGACCACTGTGTATACGATCGTGCAATCCCACACACCTGAGAGCCCCCTGCCACCGAGGATCACAGCTTTCGCTTTGGAGACAACATGACCACCGCAACCATCCGTCAGCGATGCCTGCCCGCCAACGCCGTTCGTGACCCCGAGTCGGTGCTGCGCGTCGAACAGGTGAGCAAGTGCTTCACCCAGGGCGATTCAAGCATACGGGCCGTCGATGACATCAGCCTCTCCGTCTTTCCGGGCGAGTTCCTCGCCATCATGGGACCCAGCGGCTCCGGCAAGAGCACGCTTCTGCACCTCATGGCCGGCCTCACCACACCCGATTCCGGTCGGATTCTTGTCGATAACCAGGATCTCGCCGCTCTATCCGATGCCAACCTCACCCGATTCCGCCGCGGTCGAATCGGCCTTGTCTTCCAGGCATACAACCTCATCCCCACGCTCTCGGCCGAGGACAATATCCGCCTGCCCGCGGTTTCCCCGGCCAACCTCGAATTCCGCCTCAACAAACTCCTCGACGATCTCACTCTCTCCCATCGACGCAAACACCGGCCGGACGCCCTCAGCGGCGGCGAACAACAGCGCGTGGCCATCGCCCGCGCCATCGTCAACGATCCCGCCGTGGTTCTCGCCGACGAGCCCACCGGCAGCCTCGATTCCTCCACGAGCCTGGCCATCTGCCAGCTCCTGCGCAGGCTGTCCAGCGAAGAGAACCGCGCCATTGTCGTTGTCACTCACGAGCCTTCGGTTGCGAGCTGGGCAAACCGCGTCGTGGTCCTCAGGGATGGGAAACTGGTCTCCCAATTCAATGTCGAGGGCCTCGGTGATGCCGACGGTCTCCATGCCTCCTACCAGGATGCCATCAGGAGCGCCTCATGAACCCCGTCTGGAAACTCTTCGTCTCCTATATCCGGCATCATCCGGCCCGAATGGCACTCACCTGCCTGGCAACCATGGCCTCGGCCTGCATGGTCGTCTGGGTTGTCAGCGGATACGACTCGCTCCTTCAGCAATTCAAGGAGTTCTCCGGTGTATCCATGGGACGATACACCCTCATGCTCTATCCTTCACGCAGTGCCGTTCCACGCATGCCGACCGGTCCGGGCGGTTTCACGCCTCCGGGCAGCCCCGGTACCCCCGGCGCCGGCACTCGGCCGACGGGTTCTCCAACTCTGCCCGGTGCATTTCAGCAGCCCTCCATCCCGCCGGAACTCGTTCAGCAGCTTCGCAATGACCCCGATGTCGCCGTTGTTGACGCCATGTGGGGCAGCCCGGCCATGGTTCGACCCTACGACCCCGCCACGTTCAACACAACCCGCCCCTCCATGATGCCGCCGACACGGCCCAGTGCCGCCGGACCCAACCTGGGCGGCCCTCGCGGGCGCGGCGGCGTCACGCTGATCGGCACAGATTCGCCTCAGCCTCCCTTTGCCCTGGCCAAAGGCCGATGGATTGACCCGAAATCCACCGCGCTGGAAGGTGTGCTCAGCGTGGATGCCTCCAAACGCATCGACGTCGACGTTGGTGGCGAAATCGCCGCCGGCATTGGTGAGAACGCGCGCAAGATCACCGTCGTCGGCCTCGTCGACACGCCTCCGCTCCCGGCGGGCGGACGGGTTCATCTTCGCGGCCCTGCCAGCGGAGGTCTCTATGTCTCCCTTCCCGTCGCGGCCCAGATCTTCAACAGACCCGAACAGATCAACACCCTCGGGCTGATCCTGCGCGCCGGCGCCGATGTACACAAATTCCGTTTCTCCTGGCAGCCCAGGCTCGACCGCGCGAATCCTCCTCAGCAGTTCCAGAACGCGCAGGAACTCGAGGACGAACTGGATTCCAGCCAGACCGCCCGAAATATGCTCATGCAGGCCTATTCGGCCACCGGTATCTCGCTGCTGGCCGCCCTCTTCATCATTTTCGCAACCCTTTCCATGGGCGTCAGCGAACGAGCCAGGCAATTCGCCATCCTCCGCGCCGTCGTCCTCACGCGCTGGCAGGTCGCGACTCTTGTCTCGATGGAAAGCCTCCTGATGGCGATCGTTGGCTGGCTCGGCGGGCTTCTCGCCGGCTTCGCGCTCCTTTGGATCGTCCAGCAGGCTCACCCCTTCCTCGACACCGAAATCGTGGATAACCTCACATACACCTCCGGCCTGCTGGGCAAGTGGAGTGTCATCCTTTCGGCCGCCTGCGCCTTCGGGGGCGCCCTCTGCGCCGCGATCGTCCCGGCCGTTCGCGCCATGCGTTTGCGCCCGCTCGACGCCATCGCCCCGGCGCCCGTCGATCCTTCCAGGCGAAACCTCCTGCTCCCAACCGGCGCAGGCCTGCTGCTCATCGCCGTCAACCCATTGGTGACTTACGTCATTCCCATGGCCGACACCGGCTCACGCTACGCACTCTACATGGCCGTCGGTTGCGTCAGCATGGCGATCGGCTTCATTCTACTTGCTCCGCTGTTTGTCCACCTTGCCGATCTTGTCCTGAGCCCGGTCCTGTGTGCCGTGCTTGGACTGGAGCGCCGCCTGGTCAAATCCCAACTGTCCTCAAACCTTTGGCGCACGGTCGGAGCGTCCGTTGCCCTGACCATCGGCCTTGGGCTGTTTGTTTCCATTCAGATATGGGGATACACGATGCTCCGCCCGTTTGAACCCGGCTCATGGAACCCTGACGCCATGATCGCCTTCCTTCCCAATGGACTGCCTCCGTCCGCCAATGATGCTGTCGCTCATCTGCCCGGACTCAAGCCCGACTCCTGTGTTCCACTTGCCGTCGAACAGGCCAAACTGACCGACGATGTGACCGGCAGCGAAACCCGGGCCAGTGTCGTCCGCCAGGACAATATCATACTCATCGGACTGGATCCCGATCGCGGACTCGGCGGCAACAACCCCCTCCTCAAATTGGACTGGGTCCAGGGCTCGCCGCAGTCCGCTGTTCCGCTGATCAAGAAGGGTCGTCACTGCATTGTCCCCGATCATTTCTGCCGCGAGTCCGGTCTCAAGCTGGGTGATTCCTTCCGCCTGAACCCGGCCACCGACAACGCCAATCCGATCATCTACACCATCGCCGGCGTCGTTCGCCTTCCCGGCTGGCACTGGATCAGCAAGTTCTCCGGACTACGCCTCAATAGTGGCCGCTCAGCGGCAATGGCCTTCTCTTCCTACGACTCCGTGGCCAGTGACTTCAAACTCACCAATGTCCGTTTCTATTGGACCAATGCCACAGGCCCGGTCGATGTGCCCAGACTGACCGAACAGGCCATCAACCTCGCCCAGCATCAGACCGACATGCCATTCCTTCCGGCCGGCAAAGGGTTTCCCAGCGCCGACGGCGGCAACACCGTCCGAATCACCACCCCGGTCGACATCACACAGCGAATCCGCTCCCGCGCCTCGGGCTGGATCTGGAGCATGAGCCAGCTTCCGCTGGTTACTCTGACCGTTGCCTCGCTGGGCGTCTTGAATGCCATCATGGCATCTGTCCGAGCACGCCGCTGGGAGATCGGCGTGATGCGATCTCTGGGCTTCACGCGCTGGACGATTACCCGCGCGATTCTGGCCGAGTCTGTACTCATCGGCTCCGTGGCATGCCTGCTCAGCCTGGCTTTCGGCATTTTGGCCGGGTGGTGTGGGACCGGAATCTCGCAGTTTGTCAGCTTCTTTGGCGGCCTCCACCCCGGCCTGGTGATCCCGTGGTCCAAGCTGTCGATCGGCCTTGGCGGAGCGATTGTTCTGTGCCTGTTGGCCGCCCTCTGGCCCGCCATCTCCGTCGGCCGCTCCGAACCGCTGCGCCTGCTTCAGGAAGGTCGCTCAGCCATGTAAGGCGGCATGGAGTCATACCCGCCGCAATCCCGGAACTCCCAAGTTCCGCGAGGGATTGTCAGGGCGATTGCATGTGCCGATAAGTTCATGCGGTAACGACCTTTAGTGTATACTCGTCGTCCCAGCCGGCATCCTTTCGTCTGGAGTCGATGCCTTTCTTGTTGGTCGTCTCCCGTTTCAGCAGGTTCAAGGCGATGCGGCACAACCGCGAGAAATTCTCGGCCCCGTTCCACCTGCGAATCCGCCGCTGGCCCTCCTTGAAGCTCACATCCACTTGCCAGTGCAGGTTGTTCTCGATCGACCAGTTTCCGCGGAAATACCCGGCCATGCGTTTGGCGCCGACCCTGCGGCCCCGGGAGCGGCGTTTGCCGGGCGTGCGGAGATCGGAGACCTCGACCAGTTTGCACAGAGTCTTCACCAATACTCCGGCTTCCATGCCAAAGCTCCTTTCCGATGACGATGGTCAGGTTGTCGGTCCAGGCGAAGCTTCGCAAACGCTGGCGCGTACAGTCCCTGAGCGCGGCGCATCGCATAAGCCCACAAAGGACTACGCCGCGGCGTAGCTAAACGTGGACATACAATCGCCCTGGGCCGCGATGGGCATTGATCGACACGGATGGTTCAGGGTTGACTCGCACCCCTGGCCTTTTTCAGGCCTTCAAGTTCGGCGACGAGCGAGCCTTGGACGGGAACAGGCACCGGCGCGGACTTTTCGTCGCGTCCGCCGAACATCAGGAACGTGCCCGACAGTTCCACCTGGAGGTCGTCACCCGCGCGGGTGAATTGCACATGCACATCGTGCGGCTGGAGCTGACGGCGGTCGCCCTCGAGGAAGATTCCGTCGGGAGAGTCGATGCGCTCCTGGCTCGGCGCCCGGATCACGCAATCCCGGCCTCCGATTTTGGCGGGGTCCGCGGTGTCAAGCTGGAAGCGCAGGTGATAGCGGTTGCCGCGGTAATTCGCGGCCAGCGCCGCTCGCGCATCGTCACTGAACAGGAGCACGACGAGGTTTCCGTCGCCGCGCTCCAGCAGCAGTCGGGATGCCGGGAACAGGTATTCGCGATCCGAGATGGTCATGCGCGAGGTCGTCGGGCGGCTGGTCGGAGCGGCCGCGATCGAGGGAGGCGACTGTCCGGATCGATCGTCGGGCTTGGCAGCGGAGTTGTTGCCGGACGGCTCGCGGTCGCATCCCACGACCGCGCCCAAAAGTACAATTAAGAGTAGACGTTCCTTCGTCATACCACCTCACCGGCTTGGGTCTGGTCCGCGCGGCGTCTTCCGCGCAGACGTTATTCGTAGTTTACCATAGAATTAGGCCTGGATAGAGCCCAATCCCGATTTCCCATGAACCGTTCCGCTGAAATCCCCTCGCCCGACGCGCTGCTGTGCGAGGCCTGCGGCTACAATCTGACGGGCCTTGCCCGAGATGGATTGTGTCCGGAGTGTGGCCGGGGCATTGCCGAGAGCCTTCCCTGGTTGCGGCAAGCTCCCGCGTGGGAGACCGCGGAGCGGCCGGGCTTGGGGCTGTGGCTGAGGACTTCGGGCGAGGTCATGATCGGGCCGGGCCGGTTCTTCCGCCGCCTGCCTCCACATGGAGATCGGCGGCGTTCGGCCGCGTTCGCGCGAGGGCACGAATGGGTCACGGGGGTGCTTTTTGGCGGGTGTCTATCGCTGCAGTTGAGGTGGATGTTCATTTTGCCCAGCCAGTATGTGATGTCGGCTGAAGCCGCATCGCTTCTGGGGGCGCTGGCGTTTGTTCCGTTGACGATGGCTTCCATGATTATTTTGCGGCTGGCGGCGCGATTGGCCACGCGGGCGACGCAATGGGAGGCGGCGTACCGGGGGTTGCGGCTGCCGTTGCCGGTGATTCAGCGGGCCATGCACTATCACTCGGCGCACTATGCGCCGGTTGCTCTGGCGGCATGGATCACGGTGGCCGGATACCACGGCCTGGTCGGGCTGGATGTTCTGAGCGACCTGCACGGGCCGCGATTTCTCTACATTCTGTCGGCGGAGGTGCTGCTGGGGGCGGCCTATCTGTTCAACACCTATTGGATTGCCATGCGCCGACTGATGTGGGCCAACGGGTGATGGGCGAACGGGCCAGCATCAGGGCACGATGTAGGGCGTGGAAGCGATGTACTTGGCGGCCGCATCGGGATAGACGGCCGGATAGGAACCGAGTTGCGCCGACGGATTGGCAATGGTGGAATTGGTGGGCAGCCACAGAGAGGGATCAGCGCCGGTCATGTCGTCGAGGCATTCGGCGTGTCCGTCGAAGAACACCGCGCAGAACCGATAATCGCCGGCCCGGCCGCCGGATTTTTTGGATCCATGACGATAACCCAGCAAACGCGCGTCGAACTTGGCGCTGGTGGTGGTGGCCGCCGAGCGATCGAGGCTCTTGCTGGCTCCGCAGAATGCGCCGAAATCAGAGAAGCTGGTGTTCAGGTGTGGGCTGTCGGTGTCCAGTGTGATGGAGAAGGTGGGTCCGTTGGCGTCGTTGGCGCGACTCCAGCGGCCGCCATCGGAGGCGAAGATCTTGCGTGAACCGGGACCGACCTTGTTGAGTTTGGGCGTATAACCGGTCGGGACAGTCCAGTAGGGGCTGCCGGGCATTGCCGCCAGGCCCGAAAATGCGCCACCCCGGAACGGCGGCAGCATGAATCCCAGGGCGGTGCAGTAGCTCAGCATCTGCCCCGCTTCGATATTTGGACCGGTGTACTTGGTCGCCAGAATCCCCTCGGCGGAAGGGCATTTGAACTGCTTGAGCTGTCGATAGGCGCGGAATCGTTCCACGGTCGAGGTTGTTTCCGGCACGCCCAGTTTCATGATCTGTGCCAGCGGGCCGATGAAATCGTAATAATCCATGCAAGGCGGCGGACAGTTGGAGTCCGTCACGCCAGGCGCTCTGCTGACGCTGCCCGACGACTCCCGCCACAGATAGCTGCCCGAGGTCAGGGGCGAGCCGACGGTGGCGTTCCGGTTCTCCTGCG
>CAYSSA010000031.1:0-2612 GCA_964433485.1 uncultured Tepidisphaeraceae bacterium
CCGATCTTGCCAAAGCCGTTACGCGGATTGAAGATGGAGTTCGCCGGACGCGTACGGTATGTCGTCCGCCGCGTGGTCGGGTTTTCGGCCATCGATCAGGGGCGCAACCAACTGGCCACCGATGCCCTGGCCGAGGGACTCGAGGAAACCCTGTGGATCGACTCGGATGTCGGCTTCGAGCCGAATCCGGTCAAGACGCTTCGCTGCCGAGGTCTGCCGCTGGTTTGGGCCATTTCGTCTCTATTGCGGCTACCGAGGGGTGGTCTTAGGATGTTGGCTGGGAATCATGCTGGTTCCCGACTTTATGGTGTGGAACTATGGCTGATGCAATCAAGCCCATTACGAAGGTCTGGATCATCGAGGGATGCATCGTGTGCGATGCCTGCGCCACCGAATGCCCGGAAGTGTTCGACGTGCAGGAGTCAACCTGCGTCGTTCGGCCAGAGGCGGAGCAGCTTCAGTTTCTGTTGCCGCTGGCAGAGAAGATTCTGAAAGCTGCCGACGCCTGCCCCACGACAGTCATCAAGTACGAGACCGGGGAGGTCGGTGCGTTGGAGGCGGCACCTGGGGCAGCGCCCAAGGCGGAGCCTCCGCAACCACCGGAGCAGAAGCCCGCGACGAAGCCAGCCACCAAGGCAGCGGAGGACAAGCCAGCGGCCACAAAGGTTGCCGTGGAAAAGCCCGCGGCCGAGAAGGCCCCCGCAAAACCGGCCAAGGCTCCCCCGCCGCCGCGTCGCAAGATTGTGCGAAAGGAACCGGGCGAGTTGCCCGATCCGCGGTTGCAGGCTTTCGCGGACAACTCCCGACTTGCCGCTGCGTTCGATTCTACTGAGACGGCGCGGGCCGCCGCCGTCATGGCGGTGGCAGGTGTCGGTGGCGACGCTCCGCCGGATTTTCGGGCAACGCTGCTGGCCGTGGGCGGCGCTTATACCCGGCAGCCGACCATCGAGCAGCAAATCAGAGTCAGCAAAGGCCGGATTCTCTGGCGCAAACTACTCGGCCGGAAAGTTTCTGCAAAGCCGTCGGCTTCAAACTAGCGGTGTTCCCATGCGCTGGCCAAGTCTGTCTCGCCGTGATATCAACCTGTCTCTGACCCTTGGCTGGGGCGCTTTGGTGTTCTGCGGTCTGGCGATGGTGGCCATAACTCAGGATTTCCTGGCGCCGAAGGTTGGCCGGCAGCCCCGGAAGATCTGGCGTGTCGGGCGTATTCAGGAATTCGCCGCGCCCCAGAGTGTCCACGAGCGATTCAAACGCACGCCGGCGGGTGAGCCGGGATTCTGGATTGTAAACCTCCGGCCAGCGCAACCGCGAATCATCGCGTTGTCCACGGTTTGCACGCACCTTGGCTGCATACCCGACTGGCTCAAGGGCGACGCTCGCTTCAAGTGTCCCTGCCACGGGTCGGGCTTCTTTTTGAACGGTGTGAACTTTGAGGGCCCGGCGCCCCGGCCGCTTGAGCGTTTTGGCATCTCGCTCGAATCCGATGGCTCGGTGGTTGTGGACATGACGCGCATCTACCGTCATGAACTGGGCCAATGGGATGACCCTGGAAGCTATCTCAAGGCGGGGTAATCTTTTTGCATGAATACGCCCAGCATGTGCCCAGTTGAGAATCGACCGTCCGCAAGGGCGCTTGTCGCGGGGTTGCCGGTGGCGTTGTTGTTTTTGCTCGCGAGCACCCCGCTGATCTGGACAGGATACGACGCAGGCCGCGGCGCCTGGGACCAGAATCTTTTCCACCTGCCCGCAATTCGCTCTTTTGCCCGCCAACTGCCCCGGCCCGACGTGACCGATTATCCTTCGGCGACCACGCCGGCGTTTCATCTGATGCTGGCGACCGTGGACCGCTGGATCAGCGATGATGTGCGTGTGCTGCGGTCGGTGGGAAGCCTGTTCACCGCGGCGCTGCTGACCTTGCTGGGCGCGGCCGTGGCCGCCTCTACCGGAGCCGCCCGCGCCTTTGTCCTGGCGCTGCCGATGGCCTGTTCGCTCTATGTTTTTTCCTCGGGTGTGTGGCTGCTGCCGGACAATGCGGCTTGGCTGGGCGTGCTGGGCGCGGTGCTGCTGGCGATGCGCCAGCCCTTGGAGTTTTCCAAACTCGTCGCCGCCGGCGCGGTGTTGCTTCTACTGGTTCTGACCCGGCAGATTCACCTCTGGGCCGCATCGCTATTCTGGGCGGCCGCGTGGCTGGCTCCGGCAAATCGCAGGCGATGGCTGGCGGTTTCAGCATTAGCCGTAATGCCCGCGTTTGCAGCCGTGGCCGGCTTCATCTTCCTCTGGGATGGCGCGGTGCCTCCATGCATGCGCGAAGCTCACCAGAAACTGAGCCCCGCCGTACCCGCCGTGGTACTCAGCCTGGTTGGCATATTCGGCTTGGCGTTTGCCGGCTTTCTGTTGCCCTGCCTTCGGCAGATCCGGTGCAATTTCTACGGCGTAATGATTGGCATGGCGATCGGGCTATTGTTGGGAATCCTGCCGGAGACCTCCTACAGCTTTGAGGCCGGTCGGTCCTCGGGCATCTGGAACATCGTGCGCCGACTTCCGGTGATTCTGGATCGTTCACCACTCCTGATCGCCTTGGCGACGCTCGGTGGCGGCATGGCCGCCGCGTG
>CAYSSA010000031.1:2634-4042 GCA_964433485.1 uncultured Tepidisphaeraceae bacterium
GGCAGTATCCTGCTCGTGGCATGGGTTGCCTTTTCCATGGCCCACACCGCAGGCGGCCACGCATGGCAACGCTATTTTGAACCGTTTGTGTTGATGACCCTGATTCTGTCCGCCGGCTGGACTGGAGCTCCAACCGCTTCTCGCCGGGCTTTCCTGGGCCCGGTGGTGCTGGCGGTGGCGCTGGCGGGGGTGACTTTCGTTTCTCTTGCGTAAGCGAGGCATGCGCACCGCGCGAATCGGTTCAGCGCGGCAACAGGGGGTCGACGTCGATTATGCTGACGGGCGGATCGGCCGGTTTGTCGGGCACATTGACCGGTTTCTCAACCCCGGTGGCCGGATCAGGTGTTTTCTCCGGCGACAAGGGGGCATCCAGCATGACCTGCAGTTCCACTTCCGCCCGAACCTGCGCCAGGCGGGCCGACTCCAGTTCCAACTTAACGCTCGCCAATTGAGCGTCTCGCCTCGCGATTTCATTCTTCGCATCGGCCAGTTCAGCCTTCAAGCCACTCATCAGCGTTTGTCCGCGGGTCAATTGGGTTGCCGTCCAACCAATCGCGAACATCATGCAGGCGGCCATGACGCCAACCGCCGACCAGGCCCATCCCGCCGATCGGCGAACCCGTTCTCGTTCATCGTCCTGTCGCGTCAGTGTCGAGCGTATACCCTCGAACTCAGTCTTGGCGGCGCGGACTTCGGATCGCAGATCGTCGATTTCTCGCCGTGTACGGAGCGCCTCCTCCTTGGCTCTGGCGGACTCGGTCCGAATGAGAATGGCGGCCCGTTCCGCGGTTGACGCCAGTGCAGCGGTGGCTTCCTCGAGAGTTGCATAGACTTCGGACATGGCGGCTCCTTTCCTGGGCGACGCTTGTGGGCATTGCCTATTGTCGGCAGGAGCCTTGAAGAAACTGTAGTCGAAAATACTGGGAAACGCGGGATTATCGCTCCCCTAAGGATACGTCAACTCTTGCCGGCCGGCGCCGCATTTGCGCCACCCGATGTGGAAGAGGAATTGCTCAGTCCCGATCCGACGCGGGGCGCCGGGTTCTTTCCGTCAGAATTCTGAGGTGCCGCATTTTTCCCGGTTCGGACCGGAGTCTTGGCCGTCGATTTGCCTTGTCCGGGCATCCGGCTGGGACGGCTGGTTGACTCGCTCAGCTTGACCCCGGCCTTTTCCAGGAGTGCGCGACCCTGGCCCGGTTGCAGCAGCAGCACTTGTTCACCATCCCGGATACCGTCCACAACCTGGACGTGTGATTCATTCGATGTGCCCAATTCCACTTTGCGTTCCTTGACCGTATCTCCCGATCTCACAAATACATATGAATCACGCCCTACGGAGTACACGGCCGCCAGCGGTACCGCCAGGGCGTGTTCGATTCGATCCACGAAAATCTCGCAGCGTTCCACC
>CAYSSA010000031.1:4052-13093 GCA_964433485.1 uncultured Tepidisphaeraceae bacterium
TACACTCTATCCCTGCGACGTGGTGCTCGATGAAACGCCCCCGGGCTTGAGACCCGGGGGCGTTTCATCGAGCACCACGTCGCAGGGATAGTCGCGCCGGTCGGGATTGCTCCAACGCAGCCGGTTGTCGGGTAGGACGCTGATCTTCGTCAGCGTCGCTCCGATGGGGCGTGGGACTCCCACGATGTTGACGATGGCTCGATGGTGCCGTGACTCGTCAATTCGCACCTTCATCGACTCGCTCAGCAGCACAACAGCTTTCATATGACGCACATCCGGCAGACGGAACAGCCACTGGCTCTGGCGGACGGTGCTGCCATCCTGCAACGGCTCGCGTTCGCGGTCCACCGTCGATGCATAAATCACCAGAGCATCCTCAGGCGCCTTGATGGTACAGGCGTTGATCTGCTCCTGCAGCTTCGTTGAGCGCTTCTGCAAATCCCGCAGCGTGGCTTCCTTTTCCTGCACGTCGATCATTCGCTGCAGCGCGAAACTCTCGTTTTCCCGCAGGGTCCGGGCCAGCTTCTGCCGGGCCTGCGCCACCGCGCTGCGCAGCCGCGCGGTCTCCATCGCATGCTGATACTGCTCGAGAACCTTCAGCGCCGTCTCTGCCTTGGCGACTTCGTTGGTCGTATTTGTCACGTCCAGTTCGGCCTTCTTCACGTCCGCCGCCGTCACAAAACCTTTGTCGTACAATTCCTTGGTCTGGTCCAAATCCTCCTGTTTGTTCTTCAGATTGATCTTGGCCATCGCCAGCGCGGTGCGCGAGTTCTGAAGCTGCTGCGGGTATGTTCCCTTTTCGTACTGCTCCAGTTCGATCTGCGCCAACTCCAGGTTGACCGAGGCGGCGTCCTTGTTGGCCGAGTTCTGGCTGTCCTGTATGGACTTCAGTTCGCGGGAAATCTGCAGAGCGCTCTGGGCTTTGGTGATGTATTCGTCGAGGTCATCCTTGCGGAGTTGCAGGTGGCTTGAATCCAGCACCGCCAGTACATCGCCCTTCTTGACGTTCGAGCCTTCCTTGATCACCTCCAACACCTGGGTCGCGCCTTCCACCTCGCTCTTGATGTCCACATAGTCGACCGCCTGCAGTTCGCCGTCTTTGACAATGCGGATTTCCATGTCAACCGGGGTCACCGTATGGAACTCCCCGGTTATCCGTTCCGGCGCCGTGGAAAGCCATGGCCGATACCGCCACAGGAAGCCGGTTGCGATGAGCAGGGCCAGCACCGGCGCAGCCCATTTCAACGGCGATTTGCGCGCGGTTCGAGAGTTCGGCATGGCCATCGTAGGGGCATTCATGGTCCTTAGTATAACTATCGACCGGCATAAGCAATGTTGACGCGCGGTTCCAAACCGATTTCTCCGGTATCGGTGTCGATGGCCTTGCACCATGACGAAGACGGAACCGTCACCAGCCCTGAAGAGTCGCCATTTCTTTCGCCTCCGAGATTGGCGACGGATGCCATGAGGCGGCTTGAGCGGAGCAAAGGATAGGCGGGCAAGGCGATTCCTGAAGAATGTCTGTTTTCGCACCGGCGGTTTCCTCGCAATCCGATACCGAATATGAGTACTGTGTATGGAAAGAAGCCGCCGTGAAACTCCCCTTAACCCCACCCTGCCGCGGTAAATGCGCGACGCCCGCTTTAAACAACTCTCGCCCCGCTGCCCGCCGCCGGCCGCCGAAATCGGCGTCGGGGGGGGTACGATGTCTGGGGCGCTTCCCAGAAATCGCCGGATTTCACTTGAAGTGCGCCGTGCCGCTTATAGACTCTATCAGGTCGATCTCATTCTCCCTTGCGTTTCCAAGGTCCGCCCTTGAACAGTGAAAAACGACATTCCGGCAGCGAGGTTCTAAACCGAATTATCGCCTTCGACCAAGCGGAGCGTGCAATCTGGCCGGTCGAGGAAATCCGCAGGGTTCTGCGAATACAACTGGGGACTCGCGTGCGTCTCGCCCTGGAACGGGCCGGCATCCGCCCCCGGCGCGCCGTCTTGGCGCTGGCCGATCATGCCCATCCACCCATTCGCAGCGTCGCCGACCTGCTTTACCACCCGCAGCCGCCGGTTCAATTGCTCAACTCGCTGAAGGAATTGGCCAAGGACAAAAGGGAAGATCCCCTCTCCGATTCGCCGCCGGAGGTGGCCGTGGCGTTGTACTATGCCGGCATCGCCGCCGCCCTGACGCGATGCGGCGAGCGGATCACGACGCTTCGGGACGACGAACTGCGTGCGGGGCTGAACTGGGTCGCCAAGCAAACCTGGCTTGACGACCGCCTGCACGGCCTGATCATCCGCGCCTTGACCCACCTCCGTCTCGGCCGCCACCTCTGGCGCCGGACATGATGCTGTACACACCCGGGTGTGCGCTCACCTACCTGATGCTCGCCCGAACCGCCAAAGTGCCCGCCGAGCGCGCTTCAAATGAGCCTGTTCGTCCCGCTGCCTCAATCGCATACTGCCCCAGGAAGCCGCGGAACGTCATCTTGCCGGTCGCGTCCGTGACTCCCTTGACCTCCGCCGTCCACCACTCGCCTTTGATTTTCTTCAACAGCGCCTGATACGCCGGCTTGGGACTCATATCCGCCCGAATCAACCCCGCCGGCGCGCCCAGCCACGCGCCACGATCGGAGAAGTCCCACCAGGTGATCGCCTCCACCGACGGATGGGAGAACAATACGGTGTAAAACTCCAGCACCTGCCGCTCCTGGCGCGCCTCATCCTCGGCCGTGCTCGGCCAGTCGTCGTGCCGCGGACCGTGCCAGCGCACATCGTTACGAATCTTCCCGGAGGTTATCGTGGCCTCGGTGAAATGCAGCGGTTTACCGAATTTCGCGAATCGCTCGCAAATATCCCATGTGCGCCGAGCGCCCCACACCCCGGTGTGCTGGTGACACTGAATGCCGATGACATCCATGGGCAACCCGGCATCCATGCACTCGCGAATCAACTTCTCGTATTGCGGACTAGTGTCGAAGTCGTTGAGCAGGAGCGTGGCTTTGGGGTTGGCCTTGCGGGCCGCCTCGAAACACCGCTTAAGCAACTCTAGCCGACCCACCTTGCCGCACAACTCCGGAATCCGCGTGCGTTCGGCCGAGAACTTCGGCATGATCACGGCCTCGTTGACCACGTCCCAGACATCGATCTTCCCTGCGAATGCGGCGACGTCCCGTGTAATCCGCCCGAGCTGCAATCTTTCGATGTCCTCGATCGGCCGCTCCATCAGCCAGACCGGAAACACCTGCTGCCAGCACAGCGGATGTCCTTTGGTGCGAATGCCGCGCGCGTTGCACCAGTCGGCCATAGCCGCGATCTGCGTGGACCGGGTCTGCCCTTCGTTTCGCTCGAAAGCGCCCCAGTAGAATCCCAGCGTGGCGAAATTCAGCAGTTCGGCGTAGCGAGACTGATAGCCCTTCTGCAAATCCGAGGCATCCTCCGGTCGCAGCGCGAATATGTTGCTGCCGAAAAGAAACGCATGCGATGTCTGCCGAATCACTACCGGCGCGTTCGCCACGGGATTGCCCGCCGCATCCGTCACGGTCAACGTCACGTCGGCCATCCGGTGCTTCTCGATGCGCTGTCTGATTGCCTCCGGGGACAGGCTGTCGGCCGCAAGCGCCGGCGACCCCGCCAGAACGCCCGGTAGAAACCAGACAATGGACCGCAGGATCATCGATATCCGGAAAGCAAACCCAACCTGATGTGTCGTCATGACGAAGATTCTACCTCAGGAGACGGAAAACCAAATACGCCACCATCAGCGCCGCCGACGCGCCGGCCGCAAACAGAGTGACGCGATATCGCTTCCGCTGCAGCCGGGCTTCTTCCTCTGCCGCGGCTTTGCGTTGCGCCGCGCGCTTGGCGGCGTGTTGCCGTTTGACCAGGCAGTTCTGGCACACCTTGACCCCCTCGAACGCCGTCAGTTCACTGACTGTGAGCTGCTGGTGGCAGTCCGCGCAGGCGGCCGGCTGCTTCTTCTCCGCGTCGGCCTTGGTGCAGTCCACGCACCAATACCGCCCTTCGGCATCCTTGTACCGCTTTTCACCGACCAGATTCGTACCGCATACACAACAGACCTTCTGTTTCCCGGTGGAACCCACCACAGCGCTGCCGGCCGATTCCTCGGCCGCGAACGTCTCGCCCGCGTCGACCGCGGTTGCCGGTTCGTGATCGCCAAGCCGTCCGCCAGTGACTTTGGTGCTCATGGAAGTGTCCTTGTTCAAAGTCCCAACTGCTCGAACCAGACGTGTTCTAAATCAATATACCACCGGAGCGGGCCATTGTCGCGGGAATTACGGCGTGGATCATCTCACAGGGCGCCTGTCGCCATCACGATCTTGGCATGCACCCTGTTCGACAAGGTTTGCCCAATTGCTGACGTCGGTTGTGTGTGCTGAGACGTCGGAATGGGCCGGACAGCAAACCTTCCGCCGGGTTGGCGAGATGGGCAGGCGTGCATCGACATTGGATCATGTGACCGGGACCGACCTTGCGCTATTCCCGGCCATGCTGGAGCTTTTTAAGCAACGGCGCGAAGGCGAAGATGACAATTCCGGCAGCGATGGAAACGATGACGAACAGGAAGAAGAAGTCGGCCTGCCCGCCGAGATTCCAGGGCAGCTTGACCTTGCCGGCTTCAATCGCCTCGACCTGAGCGGCAACAAGGCCGCCGCCGAGATTGGCCGCGAAAGAGGAGACGAACCAGATGCCCATCAGGAGGGACATGAATCGCTTCGGGGCGGCTTTGGTGACGTAGGACAGGCCTGTGGGAGAAACGCAGAGTTCGCCAACCGTGTGCCAGAAATAGGTCATGATAATGAAGATCATACTGGCCTTGGCGGCGTTGCCGACGGTGATTCGGCCGGCGAGTACCATGAAGATGTAGCCGATTCCCAGAAAGACCAGACCCAGACCGATCTTGTTGGGTTGCGCGGGATTCAGTTTGCGTTTGCCCAGAGCTGTCCAGATGACAGCGAACAAAGGGGCCATGATGAAGATGAGGCCGGCGTTGACGGACTGGAACCAGGTGGCGGGCACTTCGAAATTGCCGATGAAGCGATTGGTGTTCTGTTCGGTGAAGACGTTGAGGCTGGAGCCGGCCTGTTCGAACGCGACCCAGAAAAACGCGTTGAAAATGATGTAGACAAAGATGGTTATCACGGGCCCGCGGTCGTCCGGGTCGTTGATGCCGAGGAACCAGATCATCCAGGCAAAGACCGCGATCACCATCGCCAGCACCACGCTCCATGCGAGCATCGGGCGGGACTGGAGCGCGTCCATCAGGCTGCCCAGGGCGGTCGCGGCCCCCAGGTGGTACGCCAAGGCGAAAACGCCGGCCAGGATGAGGGCTCCGACGAAGAAGGCGACCGAAATGCGATTGGCACCCGGTCGAGGCGCGTCGCCGATACCCTTGAGGTAGATTGGCTTTCCAAAGAGGTACAGGACCAGGCCGAGGATCATTCCGACGGCGGCCGATCCGAATCCGTAGTGCCAGCCGACTTTTTCGCCCAACGTGCCGCAGACAAAGGCGCATATGAACGCGCCAAGGTTGATGCCCATGTAGAAGATGGTGAACGCGCCATCCCGTCGCGGATCGCCGGGACCGTAGAGCTGACCGACCATGACGGAGACGGTCGGCTTGAAATGGCCGGTGCCAAGCACGATCACGGCGAGTCCCATGATGAACAGCGAAAGGCCGGTGGAGTTGAAGGCCAGTTCACCCATGCCGCTGATGCCAAGGATGACGTGTCCGATGGCAATGAGCACAGCGCCGACGAGCATGGAGCGATGGGTTCCGATGAGTCTGTCGGCAATCATGCCGCCGAGAATCGGGAAGAGATAGGCCAGGCCCGTGTACCAGCCGTAGAGGACATTGGCCTGGGCCTTGGTCCAGTTTCGTCCTGATTGATGGGAGTTGGTCTGGATCACGGCGCGGAAGGGTTGCTCGTTGGGCTTGAGGGACTTGTCCGGCTTGATTTCGGTGGAGATGACGCCGGCGCTGTCGTTGACGGTGAAATAGGTTTGCGACTGCGGGGTATCGCGGCGAATGCCAATGCGACACTTGATTGGCTTGTCGGTCGGATTGGACACCTGGAAGGCCGCGAGGCTATTCTGGAAGGGTCCGCCGCGCGGACCTGAGACCAGGAGGGCGCCGGTGTCGTCGCCGGAAGCCCAGTCGACCTTGCCGTCTTTTTTTTCGGCGCCCTTGAAGAAGGCCAGTTGGAGCGAGCCGCCCTCGGAAGCGGCTCGCGTGGTGGATGCGGGCGCCGTCCATGGAGTATCCACGGCAACGACAAGTTGTCTTGTCTGGGCCCGCTCGACGATCTTGCCGTCAACTTGTTGGAACTCGACGAACTCGAGGGTGTTGGTGTAAAGACCCGGCTTGAGTTCGCTGGCCGCCATGACCGTGATGAGATAGAGGACGAGCAGGCCGCGCATTCCGTAGTAACTGAATCGCTCCCACATTTCGACCAGGAACAAGAGGAATAAACCCCGCGGGTGCCCCAGCCAAGTTCGCGTGTCAAGCGGGCGAGCGTCGTTGTCGTGAGCCGGCGGAGTTTGCATGCGATTCTCCAGATTTGCCAGCGTGTTATAGCGGCAGGCGCGGCCGGGCGAAAGGGACGGACGTTTGACAAATCCCGGCAAAGGCACACACTCTTCGGACCATGTTGGCCGCCATCGGCAAGGGGATTCTGCTGGGACTTGGCGCGGCCGCCCCGATCGGGCCGGTCAATGTGGAGATTGCGCGCCGAACGCTGCGAGGCGGGTTCCCGGCGGGGTTCTTTCTTGGCCTGGGCGCGGTGACGGTCGATGTGTCCTACGCGATTCTGGTGAGTCTGAGCATTCGTCCGGTGCTGGATCGCCCATGGCTGGTGGCCGGGTTGACGTTCGCGGGAAGCGCGCTGCTGGGTTATCTGTCTTGGCTGTGCCTGCGTGACTTTGCGCGGGATGTTTCGCCGGAACTGTCGCCGGATCGCACGTCGGTTCATCGTGGCTACGTGACGGGACTACTGATGACCAGCCTGAATCCGATGACGCTGGTATTCTGGTTTGTGGCGGTGCCGGGACAAGCGGCAAATCTGCGGAATCCCTCGCGCGAGCTGCCGCTGCTGTCGGGCGGGGTGTTTCTTGGAGCGGTGTCGTGGGTTGTGTTCTTCGCCGGGCTGGTTTCGGTAATCGGCGCCGGGCGATGCGTCTGGCGAATCTGGCCGGGGGCGTCATGCTGGCGGGTTTTGCCTTTTACGCAATTTGGCAATGGGCAAGACACACTCTATGATACGCCCCACAAAACCGGCGCAAGCTTATGATGCGAAAGACTCTCGGACTCGCAGTAATCTCGATCACGGCGGCTATGCTACACGGATGCGGCATAGGTCAGCCGACCCCGTTCGACCCCCAGTCGATCGAGGCTATGCAGAAGCAAAGCGCCAGCGAGAATGTCCTGCGCGAACTCAGCCATCTGCCGACCGCCCTGGCCGACGTCACCAAACCGGTAACTGATCCGGCCACAACGCGGCCGTCGATGCTGCCACTGGCGGCACGGCCCACAACACGCCTGAAACTGCAGGAAGTCATCCATCGCGCCGTGGCGAACAATCTCGATGCGCGCGTGGCAAGCTATCAATCGTCGATAGACGAGACACGGGTGCTGGAAGCCGAAGCGCGCTTCGATCCGAAGTGGTTTTCAAGCCTTCAGACGCAGCGGCAGTATCCCCAGGGGATTATCAACAACAACCTGACGCCCCCGGAACTGAAGAGTTATATTCTGGCCACCGGCATGAAGCAGGAAAACGATCTGGGGGGATCGTTTGAGGTGGTCGCGCAAACGACGGAGCAGCGTTTCACGCAGCAGAGCGCCTTTTCCACGGCACTGACGCGGGGCAAAAGCTGGGACGACCAGGTGATTCTCAAGGCAACACAGCCGCTGCTGCGCGACTTTGGGGGAGTCGTCAACCGCGCCCGCATCACCATTGCCCGCAACGACCAGAAGATTTCGCAACTGGATGCGCGCGACCAGCTCGAGAAGGTGCTCCAGCAGATTGAGGAAGCCTACTGGCGGCTGGTGCAGGCGGAGCAGGACGTGCTGATTCAGGAGCAGCTTCTGAAAGAGGCGGAGAACACGATGGACATCCTGGTCAAGAGGATGGCCGCCGATGTAAACATGGTGCAGGTGGCGCAGGCGCGATCGGCGGTGGAGTCGCGGGCGACCGAGCTGGTCCGGACGCGGGCGCGTGTGGAGGAATACTCGGACCAGATCAAGCGGCTGATGGGCGATCCGGCTTATCCGGTGGCCGGCGGCGTGGTGATTCTACCGGCGGACATGCCGGTGGCCGAGCCTGTGAGGCTGTCGCTGGCGGATCAGATCGCGGCCGCATTGCACAACCGGATTGAACTCCAGCAACAGCGTATACGCATTGATTCGGCGAGGGTCATCATCAAGGCGGCCGACAACAATGCGTTGCCGAAGCTTGACCTGACAGCACAGATGGGATTCGAGGGCATAGGCTTCACGTTTTCGGACTCGCTGAACAGCTGGGACGACGGAAAGCTGGTAAACTGGGGCGTGGGGCTTCAGCTTGAGGTTCCGATTGGCAATCGCCAGGCGAAGGCCATCCAGCAGCGGGTGCATCTGCAATACACCCAGGCCGTGTTGCAATGGGAATTGACGGCGCAGGTGGTGGCCAACGATGTCAAGGCCGCTCTGCGTGAGGTGGAGACTTCGTGGGAAGAGGCGATTGCCGCCCGGCGCGCGGTCTTTGCGGCCGACGACGCGGTCACGGCGGTTCGCGAGAGGGCCAAGGGCAACGTGCAGTTGTCGCCGGAGTTTGTGCAGTTGATTCTCGACCGGCAGATCGCGGCGGCGGCGGCCCGGACGGCCGAATCGCGGGCGCTGGCCGGTTACAATCTGGCGCTGGCGAATCTGGAGAAAGCCAAGGGGACGCTGCTTCAGTACAACGCCGTGGAACTGAAAGAGGTCGCGGGGCCGGAGTCGTTGAAATATCGCAAGAAATAGTGATCCGTTCAGCCCCAGGTGAATTCGATCG
>CAYSSA010000031.1:13113-20428 GCA_964433485.1 uncultured Tepidisphaeraceae bacterium
GGCGTTTCAACGTCCTGGTGCAGGCTTTTTTTCACCGGGCACATCTGCGCGGCATTTTCCAGCCGGCGCTGATCCTCCTCCGACAACTTGCGCGGCATGTGGATCTTCACGGTGATTCGGCCAATGCGCCGGACGGGCTGGGTGGCCATTTCTTTTGTGACGGTCGCCCTGGCGCCGGAAATGTCGATGTTGTTTCGCTGGGCGACGATGCCCATGGTGGTGAGGATGCAGGTTCCCATGGCCGCCGCTACGAGGTCGGTTGGCGAGAATGCCTCGCCGCGACCCATGTTGTCCCGCGGGGCATCCGTCGCAATGACGGACTGCGAGGGCCCATGCGTGGCCTGGCAGTGAAGCTGACCTTCGTACACCATTGTCATTTCAACCATAGATGCCTCGATTCAAAAAATTGGTCATGACGCATTTGGCGCCGGCTTGAGCAGGCACACGCGCACCTTCTCCGACGGCAGGAGTTTACCGGCATTGATCCGTTCCTGGGGATCGAACGCACCCTTGACTGCGGCGAATTGCCCCATGGTCGGAGAATCGAACAGGTACGACATCAGATGAATCTTCTCCACGCCGACACCGTGTTCGCCGGTGATGGTGCCGCCAATATCCACGCAGTATTCCAGGATCTTCTCGGCCGCCCGCAGGATGTTCTGAACCTGAGCCTCATCCCGCTCGTCGTAGAGGAAAATCGGATGCACATTACCGTCGCCGGCGTGGAAGACGTTGGGGATGGACAGCCCATGCTCCCGGCCGATCTCGTCGATCCGCTTGAGCACTTCCGCCAGTCGGCTGCGAGGCACGCAGGCATCCTGAGTGCAGTAAGAGTAGGAGATTCGCCCGATCGCGCCGAAGGCGCTCTTTCGCATCTTCCAGAGCTGGGCCCGGCGGTTCGGATCGGCCGAGCATTCAACGCCGATGGGGTTGTGCCGATGGGCGATGGCCGAAATTTCGCGACTTTGCCGGTCCAGCAATGCGTCGATGCCGTCGATCTCGATGAGCAGCAGGGCCTGGGACTGGCGTGGAAAGCCGAATCCGAAAGCGTCCTCGATGGTCTGCACCATCTGACCGTCGAGCATTTCCATGGCCGAAGGCAGATGCCCGCCGGCGATAATTTCACTGATGGTGTGGCAGGCGTCGGCTGAATTTCGAAACGTGGCGACGATGGTGCGAAAGCTGGCGAGCTTGGGCACCAGTCGCACCCAGACAGACGTGATGATGCCCAGGGTTCCCTCGCTGCCGCAGATGAGTCCCGGCAAGTCGAACGCGCCGCCGTCGTATGCGCCGTCGCGGCCGCCGACTTGGACAATGGAAGCGTCGGCCAGGACCATTTCCATTCCCAGGACATGGTTGGAGGAGACGAAATCCTTGAGCGTATGGATGCCGCCGGCGCTGGTGGCGGCGTTGCCGCCGATGGTGGATGCCCGCTGGCTGCTGGGATCGGGGGCAAAGTGATAGGGGTTGACACCCCCTCCCGGCAGCGGCAGTTTCGCCACTGCCTCGGACAGCGCGGTGTTACGCACACCGGCCTGCACATGGGCCACGCGGTTGTCCAGGTCGATCCGGAGTATCCGGTCCATACGGACAGTGGAAACGATGACGCCGTTTTCAAATGCCACGCATCCCCCGGTCAGGCCGGTGCCCGATCCGCGCGGCACGATCTGAACATCGTGCCGCGTCAGCACTCGGACGATCTCCTGGACCTCTGTGGTGGAGACTGGGAAGACAACGGCAGCGGGACGCGCGTGCGCGATGGTGAAGCCATCGGCTTCGTAGACATAGAGTTCGGATGGATCGGTCACGATTCGGTCCGGCGGCAGCATCCGCCGAAGATCGTCGATGGCTTGGGCGTTCACCATGCGGAAAGCTTATCCAGACCTGCCGGTTTCGTCGAACGCGCGGCCGGTCATTGGACAAAGCGCGGTTTTCGTGCATAATCCCCCCCACCTGTTTTTCACATAAGGAAGGATTACGACATGGCAGAAGAAATCACCCAACCTGCGGCCGACGGTCAGCAACAGCAGAACATCCAGGTCTTCGTGGACGAGCGCGAAATGAAGACCACCTACAGCAATCTGCCGCGGATTCACCAGACCGCCGAGGAAGTCTTTGTTGACTTCGGCCTTCAGGTCGCCCAGCCAAACCAGCAGGGCCAGCCCCAGATCATGCTGAAGGTTCTTGACCGAGTGGTCATGAGCTATCCCACGGCCAAGCGCCTGGCCAACGCGCTGGGACAGCTCATCAAGCGCTATGAGCAGCAATTTGGCGAAATTCAGATGGTGCCCGGCCAGCGCCGCTAAGCCGTGATTTTTGATGAAACACCCAAGGCGCGGGAACCAGCCGGTTTCCGCGCCTTTTCGTGTTGACATGAGTGCGTGCAAATATCGCAGCCGGGTTGAACGCTAGCCGCCAAGGACATCGCCAATAGATCCGCCCGTGTCCATTTTGATGACGCCTCTTTGCCGCTTGACAGAGATCACTCGCTGCTTAATGGCCTCAAAAAGCGGGCGGGGATTGGGAAGCCCGTGCATGACCAGTTTCGGGGTGGTATCATCATGCGATAGGACGGTGATGTTTCCGACATTCAGAATGCGGTCGAGGATCGACTGATGAAACTTGATGTCCTCGACATGCCAGAGCTCCAGAGTATCGATGTGCTTGCTGAGCAGGCCGCGTTCATAGTCGATGCGATAGTTGCTGATGCGGAAGCGAATGGTACGCAGGATCAGCACCGGCCATCCGGCCACGCCCAACCCGAGCGCGATGAACAGCAGGTACATCCACCACGGCTCAGCTGCCCAGGCCTTTTTGAGCAGGAAGGGCATCCCGGCAACCACGAGGCCGAACAGAATATACAGCGATAAAGGTCCGAGCTCACCGCGCAGCTTGGGGGAGCCGGAGAAATAGACCTCCTCCTTGTCGTCGGCGGGCTTGTGGGGTGCCTCGGGGGCCAGCGGCCCACTGTGAAGCGATTGCTGAGAATTCTCCTGAGACATGGTCACTCCTTCTCCGCAAGTTCCTTTATTCGTCGCCACATCTTCTCCGAGGTCGGCACCACGCTCAACCGTCCGATACGGAGCATGTCCCATCCGGCGAACGCGGCGTCGGCCTTGATCTGGTCCAGGGAAACCGGCCGGGCCAGCGCCGCCAATGGCTTCAAGTCCACAACGACCAGTTTTTCGTCCGTCTGTCTGGGGTCCGCATGGGGCGCTGAGACGATCTCGGCAAGACCCACGGCCGCCCGCTCGTCGCCGGTGTGGTAAATGATGGCGCAATCGCCTTTTTTCATGGCGCGGAGGTGTTTCAGCGCCAGAGCGTTGCTCACACCGTCCCAGACTGTCTTCCCATCGCGGACGAGATCGCGCCAGGAGTAAACAGAAGGCTCGGTCTTGAGCAGCCAGTAAGCCATACGATCATCCGATCTCAGAAGACCAGCTTGGGTCCACCCGGCTGCGGCGTGGCCGTCACCGGCGTCGCGGCGGGCGATTCCTGCACATGCTTGCGGATGGTGTCGCTGATCTGCCGCATCATGTTCACGTACTCGACCTGCGCCAGGTTCATGGCCTTGACTTTGATGTGGGACGCGAGTTGCGACTGGATTCCCTCAAGCTGCATTCGCTGGGCTTCGCTGACGGGCATGCCCGACTCCTCCTGCTGAGCCAGTTGCATGAGTTGCCGGTTGAACGTGTTCACCAGGCGATTGGCGTCGGCGTCATCGGCGAGCGACTTCTGCGCCTGGCGGTACTTCTCGACCGCCGGATGCTGTCCGACCAACTGCCCGAGTTTCTCCGCCAGTTCCATAATCTGATTCGTGTCAACGGCCATATCTTCCTCTTCGGTTGGACGGGCATTCCTGCCCTCGTACACGCAGCGGCATTCCTGCCCTGAGTCAACCCCGGCTATACTATCCGCAGTCTCAAGGATTTCCTATGGACCCAGCCCTCCGCCATCACCGCCAGACGCTGATCCCGCGGATCGGCCAGACCGGGCAGCGCCGTCTGGCCGAATCCCGCGTGCTGCTGGTGGGGTGCGGAGCGCTGGGGTGCGTGATCGCCGATCAACTTGTCCGGGCCGGCACTGGTTACGTTCGTATTATCGACCGCGACATCGTCGAAACCACCAATCTCCAGCGCCAGACGCTCTATGATGAGAGTGACGTGGCAAACGAATTGCCCAAGGCCGTGGCGGCGGCGAGGCGATTGACTCAAGTCAACAGCGAGGTTCGCATCGATCCGGTTGTCGCGGACGTGCATTCAGGCAACATTGAGCGGCTGGCTGATTTCGATGGGCACAAGCCCGACGTCATCCTTGACGGCACGGACAACGTTGACACGCGATACCTCATCAATGATCTGGCCGTTCGCGACGCAATTCCCTGGGTATACGGCGCCGCCGTCGCGTGTGAAGGCCGCGCCATGGCGGTGCTTTCGGGCGGACCGTGCCTGCGTTGTGTTTTTCGAGAGCCGCCGGCGCCGGGCGAACTGGCGACCTGCGACACGGCCGGAGTGCTGGCCTCAACAGTGGCCATCACGGCGTCCTGGCAGGTGACTCTTGCGCTGAAAATACTGGTGGGGCGATCGAAAGGGATTGCCCCGCAGCTTCTGACGTTTGATCTTGAAAGCGGCCGGTTCCACCAGCTTTCGCTGGAGCAGGCAAGGTCCGGGGATTGCCCCTGTTGCGGCAAGCGCAACTTTGCTTTTCTCAATGCCGCGGCGGGCGAGGTAAGCCTGTGCGGGCGAAACGCGGTGCAGATACGCTCGGGCGCGCCATCCATAAACGTAGACAGCATGGCCGCTAAACTCTCTACGGTGGGCAAGGTATCGCGCCGGACGTTCTTTCTGCATTGCGATCTGGCCGAACCGGCGGGCTGGAGGCTGACGTTATTTCCGGATGGTCGTCTGATCGTCAGCGGAACATCCGACCCGACTCGCGCGCGGGCCGTGGCGGCCAGGTATGTTGGCGGTTAGCAACCCATCGCCTCGCGCACGTATTCATTGGTTTGCAGTTCCTCGGCCAGTGTTGAAGGATCTCCATGGCCGGGCAGGAGTCGCGTATCGCCGGGCAATTTCATGATGCGACGAATGGAATCCTGCAGGACTTCGTAGGAGGCGTCGGGAAGATCGGTCCGGCCCACAGCGCCGCAAATAATCAGGTCGCCGCCGATGAGAACTTTTTCCTGCGGCAGATGATACATCACATGGCCGGACGCATGGCCCGGGGTATGCAGCACCTCGACCGCAATCGAACCGATGAGAAGCTGCTGGCCGTCCTCGACATACCCGTCGGCCGATCGCGGTGGAATTTTGAACGGCAAGGGGAACTGCGAGTTTGGCCGCTGGATCTTCGGCTCGTCGAGCTTGTGGACCAGCACTTTGGCTTTGGGAAATCGCTGCGTTACCACGGCATGATCGGCCATGTGGTCGAAGTGCCCATGTGTCAGCCACAGGCCGATGAGGTTCCAACCGAGTTTCTCCGCTTCGTCAAGCAGAGGCACGACCGTGTGATCGGGCGCGTCAAAGAGAACGGCGAGTTTCGTGTTCTCGTCGGCGACGAGATAGCAGTTGGTCTGGGCAAGTCCGCCGGTATGGGAGTAGACTTTCATGCGTCAACTTAATGGCACCCGTTATGGATTCTTCTTCTGATTGGCCGCCAGATACTGCTGCGCCCGCTCCTTGAGTTTGGCGTCAGGGCACAGAGGAGTGGCCTTAGCCAGAATCTCCAGCACTTTGCCGCCTTTGAGCGCGGCGCCCTTCTCCGGCAGTGCGATGGTGACAGCGGCCAACGCGGCCTCGGCGCGCGTGGCCGGATCGTCGAGCCCGCTGGCCGCCAGTTCAAGCGACGCCAGCGAGCGCTCGGTCGTCAGAGCGCCGAATATCTGCTTTTTCTCATCCGCTCGTCTGCACAGTGCCATCGCTTGCGTGTAGGTCCTGATCTTCTCGGCGGGTGACAACGATGAAGTGCGGATCAGGTTGATCGCGCCGCGTAGAGCAATCACATGGGGCGTGGTATCCTTCTGATCCCTGGCCTGCTTGAGCAACTCCGGCAGTGCGGCCGTGTCGGGCCATTCGGCCAATGTTCGCAAGGCTGCGTCGGCTGAGGTGCCCATTTCACGCTGAACGGCGTCCAACGCCGCGGTTCCGCCAATCTTCGACAAGGAGCGGGTCAGGGCGGTCCGCTTACCGCCGCTGGCCTTGGTCATGGCGGAGATGAGAGCGTCCGCTCGCTTCTCCGGCGGCAATATCTGCATCGCGGCGACGACGGCCGCTCGAATCGCGGCCGCTTCCTCCTCGCCCTCCTTTGCCGCCACAGCCAGATCGACCAGGAGCTGCGCATCGTTGGCCGTGGCAAGCTTGGCCATCGCCTTCAGCGCCGCCACGCGCACCGCAGGCGAGTCGGCTCTTGCGGACGCAAGCACCACCGCCGAATGCGCCTTGGTGCCGCGGTTGGCCAGGACATCGAGGAGCGCGATCTGAACCTCGTTGGGCAACTTGGGCAACACTGAGGCCACATCGGCCAGTACCTTCTCGCCGGGCTGGCGGGAAATGACCTCGCTGATCTTGGCGATATCGCCTGCCTCGGCCGCCGCGATGGCCTTGAGCAATTCAACCACGGCCTGTTCGCCCGCGAGCTTTGGCAGGGCGACATAAGCGGCCAGACGGACCGCCGGCGTCTTGTCGTTCATCGCGCCGACGACCGCCGCGAGAGCCGCCGCGTCGCCGCGTCGCCCAAGCATCGCAATGATGTCGGCACGAACTTCCGATTCCACCTTGGTCAGTTTCTCGACAAACGCGCGGGTGTGTTCTGTTCCGGGAAGCTTCTCAGCCAGCAACAACGCGGCATTACGGAACTCGGCATCGGGCGAATCGAAGGCTGCCAGAATATCGGCCACGGCCTTCTCCTTCTCAATCGCCACCAATGCCGTCAGCGAGGCACATCGCACATGCGGATCCTGGGGCTCGGCTTTCAGCAGCGTGCGGCAGATTGCAGCCGCCTCCGCGCCGTTGCCGGCTTCGGCTCGCCGCTGAGCGTACACAAGCAACAGCGACACCATCTCCGATCGTTCCAATTGAGCGAGATTGGCGTCGGCTGAAGCTTTGGACAGTGGTGCGGCAACCTGCGGCAGGCCCATGTGAGCGGCCGCATAGCGAGCGGCGTGCCGCACTGCTTTGTCGGCATCATCCAGCCGGGATACTATGGCCTGCTCGGCTGCTTTGGCACGCAAGGCGCCGGCCGCGGTCAGGAGCGGGATCAGGTTTTGCTTGGGCGCTGTTGCCAGGGCGACCGCGACCGCGTCCCCCGCCTTGACTGT
>CAYSSA010000031.1:20456-25013 GCA_964433485.1 uncultured Tepidisphaeraceae bacterium
GCGGGGCAGAGCTGGTTCTTCTCATCAGCAAGCAATTTGGCCAGTGTTTCAACGGATTCATCCTTGCCGACGAATCGCAGTTGATAGACAAAAAACGACCGCACTTCGGCGTCAGGATTCTTATCGATGGCGGCCACACACGCCTTCGCAAGCACCTCGCGGTTTTGCTCCTGGCCTGGAGCGGACGCGCAACGAACCATGGCGGCAATGGCCATGCGGGCTTTGGTGTCGTCGCCCGTGCCAAGCGGAATGACCTGAGCACACACATCGGCTACCGCGTTCGGTCCCAGCGCAAACAGTTCCGTCGCCAGTTTCCTGTCTTCGGCCACGGTCTTCACGGCAGTCTTCTCTATCAGTTCCACCGCTGGAGCGGCGGCCATTGATGCAATCGCCAGTGCGATGGCGGCAAGCAATCCACTCTTCATAATGCTCCTTCCAAGACGAAAAACCGACAATTTCTTGCGGTGCTGTCTTGAATCTCTTATCCCGCTTCTTGCCTTCGTGTCCTCGCGTTGAGTTTTCTTCGTCTGCGACCAAGAGGTTCGTCACAAATGCCACGGCGCCCCCATCGGTTGAAAGATCAGGCGATTTGCCTCATCGTCGTTGACAAACTGCAATTTCACCGGATCAAACTTGAGCCCCCTTCCCAAACGCACGGCGGCCAGCGCCAGGTTGACGATCGTGCAGGAACGGAAACCATTTTGCTCATTCAGAGCGAACTTGCGACGGGTCTTTACCGCCTGCACAAAGTCGGTCAACATCGGCTCGGGATCCGGCAACGTGTTGACAATCTCGGCAAGGTTGGGGATGTTCGACTTGAGTCCCTGCGAAATCGTGCCCCTGGGCCCGGAGAGATACGGCACGCCGACCATGGAATTGTCGCCGTCCAGCACGATCTCACATCCGTCGGCATACTTGAGCGTCACCCTCGTCCAGGGGACGACCGCGTCGGGGTGCTGTGGCGGGGTTTCCACCTCAATCTCCACCGGGCTCGTGTCGTCTTTTTCCAGAATGTACTGTGTGGGATCGATGTAGTGTTGGCCCATGTCGCCGAGCCCGCCGCCGTCATAGTCCCAGTAGCCGCGAAACGAACCGTGGACCCGATGCGGGTGATACGGCTTATACGGCGCCGGCCCGAGCCACATATCATAATCGAGGTTCGCCGGAGGAGTCTGCGGCTTGAGATTCCACTGCCCTTTCCATCCGTGCAGTTTCCAGTCGAAGCCTTGGTGGGCGCCGATGACTGCGCGAATGGGCCATCCCAGCAGTCGCGCGGCCACTGCCTTTTTCACCGGCTTGCAGGCCACTCCCATGCCATACATCCCTCCCTCGAAGCGGAACCATGTGTTCAGCCGGAAAATCCGGCCATTGCGCTGCACGGCCTCCATCACCCGAATGCCTTCACCGATGGTTCGCGTCATCGGTTTCTCACACCATATGTCCTTGCCCGCGTTGGCGGCCGCAATGGACATCAGCCCGTGCCAGTGCGGCGGCGTGGCGATGTGGACAATGTCCACCTCCTTTAGGTCGAGCAACTCACGGAAATCGGCGAACACCTTCACGTCGGCCGGCGCCGTCTTCTTCGCTTCGGCAATATGACCCGTGTCCGTATCGCAGATGGCCAGCAGGCGGCTGGTGGGATTGATGCCGCGAATGTGTCCGCGTCCCATGCCGCCAGTGCCGATCAGCGCCTTGGTGAGTTGTTCCGAGGGCGGAGTCTTGCCAATCCCGCCAAGAACATTGGCCGGAACGATGACCAGGCCGGCCGTGGTCGCGGCCGCTTTGAGGAATAGCCTTCGCGAAGTGCCGTGTGGTTGCATGATGCTCCTTAAAATACATCAGACAATTACCAATACCCACGAACAGATCAGAAGTTCTCACGTCCACCGACCTGTGCCTTGGAATCCACTTTGGTCTCCCCTTTTCGTGTTCGGACCTTGCCCATGATCCTCGCGCTTTCGTCGATGTACAGCCGGCCGCCTTGGTTCAGGCAGTCACCGCCTATGACACCCGATACGATGACCTTTGCCCCTTCGCTCACCGACAGCTTGCCGCTGATATTGCCGAAAACGTGAACACGGCCCCCTTCCTCAATATCACCGACAGCTTGCCGCTGATATTGCCGAAAACGTGAACACGGCCCCCTTCCTCAACGGTCAGATCGCCATAAATGGCCCCGCGCACGTACATCTTGCCGCCGTCAATCACCACCACCTCGCCCGCAATGGACCCCCACAACGTGTACGCTTCGGACACGATCTGGTTCCCGGCAATCTGGCCACGTTCTTCTATCACTGAATGATCTCCATCCCGGCCGAAATCGGTACGGGCAATCCGTCCGCGAACACGTCTAATGCGATGGGGGCTTCTCCTCACCCAGCGCCAACCTCAAACCACGGGAGGCCCTTGCCTGCACAATCAGCAGCAACACCATGGCCAACGCCGGAAACACGACAAAGCGGGCCCATCGCAACAGCGTGACAGCCAGGTCGCCCGTCGTGAACCTCGCATGGCGCACCAGTTCCTCCCAGGTGAAAATCACTCCGGGAATCTTGAATTCCGTCGCGGTCAGTTCGGCGTTATTCAAGAATGCCTGCCATGGAAAGAGCAACGCCGTCAGGAGAACGCTTCCCAGCCAGGCCACCGTCACATGCGATACGCCAATCAGCCGCCCCACCAGCATCACATGCAGAATCAGGAAGATGTCCACGCAAAGAACCAGCGCCAACACGATGGCCAGGAAGCCCGACAGCGCCAGCGCATAATGAACGGCGCTGAGCAATGCCAATGCCGACGCCGGCCGGGTGGCGCCCAGCGACACAGGATCCAGCGCGTGCGAATAGCGGTAGGTGAAGAAAAGCGCCACCTGCGACACCAGCATGACCAGCAACAGCGCAAAAATCCAGTTCCTGGCCTTGCGCGCTACCAGCAGCGCGTCGGCATAGTCCGCAGCAGTTGCAATGGACTCCATGTCGCCATTCTCCCCCGCACCGCCCCGGACTGCAATGGTGCGGCCGGCGTTTCACGGAACTCTCACGGGAACGTCCGATATCATAGAGGTCCGTTGGCGACAGAGGACCATGTGCGTGGACGCACGCCGTGCCGATTAACCCGCCCCGTTTCCCGGCCGATAAGACCAGAAGCGGAACTGTGTTCACCCCGGCCCCTTCACGCAGGAGCAGCGACATGTCGATTGAAACCGCATTGACGACCAACGAACGCATCGCCGAACTTGTCGACAATCTCGATTCCATTGCGACCCTCCCGGAGGTGGCGGCCAGGATCACGGGAATCGTCAACGACCCCAAGAGCACCGCCACGGATCTGCATCGCATTATCGCCCACGATCCCGCCCTGGTGTCGAAGATCCTCAAGCTCGTCAACAGTTCGCTCTACGCCCGCCGATACAAGATCGACACAGTCGAGCGTGCCATCGTCATGCTGGGCTTCGAAAGCGTGCATAACCTGGCCATCAGCGCCACGGTCGGACAACTCTTCAGCCACGCCATCATTTCCGACGACTTCACCGCCCGAGACCTGTGGACTCACTCAGTCGCCGTGGCCGCCGCTTCGCGGGAAATCGCCAAGCGCATCTGCAAGCCGATGGCCGAGCAGGCATTTCTGGCCGGCCTGATTCACGATGTGGGGCTGCTCGTCGAGTTGCAGGTCTGCCCCGGCAAGCTCCGGCAGATTTGTCGCCTGGCCAGGGAAACTCTCGCGCCCTTCTCGTCGCTTGAACTGGAAATCATCGGCTGCAACCACGCCGAGCTCGGAGGGGCGCTGGCCAGCAGGTGGGGATTCCCGGAATTCTGCCGGGCAGCGGCCGCCTACCATCACTATCCAAGCCTGGCCGAGCCGGAGCAACGGCAGATAGTCAGCATCGTGTATACGGCCGATACACTGTGCTGCAACGACGCCATCGGTTTCGATCTCACGGCCCGCCAGCAGCTCCAGGACGCCGCCAGCTTCGACGGACAGATACCCTTGGAGGTCATCCAGGAGGCCGAGGAGAACCTGCCGCATTACGTCAGCGATGCACTGCTGATGTTCAGCGAGGAATGATCCGTCCGGACAACACACCCGGACTGACGAACGGCGCCCGGGCCGCGCCATCGACATGGCGCCGCTTGAAATCCCCGCAGGAAACGTACAATTGCCTCCGGTCATCACACTGGCCACGGACTAATCCGTGTACCCGCTTGCGTTCGCAGGCATGAGGTGCGCCATGGTGCTCAGGAAGTGTCCAAGCTGCAAGGAAATGGTGGGAGCGGATTCGCTCGAATGCCCGCGATGCGGCGTCAGCTTCGCGGCGGCGAGGGTGCGATGGTTGCTTCGCTGGACGATCCTGCTTGGCCTGATCGCCTGGTTGGTGGCGCGATATGCGCTGAAGGTCATCTGAGCGGAGCGCGTCCACACCCTACCTTGGGCGGATAATCAGCCCTTCGATCACCGCGCGTTCCGGCAATTCCAGAGCCAGCGCCACGCACTCCGCCACGTCCTCGGCCCGCAGCATTCTGGCTCGAGCCTCCGGAGGCGGCTGAACGGGACGCTTTTCCA
>CAYSSA010000032.1:0-5171 GCA_964433485.1 uncultured Tepidisphaeraceae bacterium
TCGACCAGTCGCAGAAGGATCTGGAGAAGTCGCGGAAGGAGCTGGAGGATTATCTGAATGAGCTGAATGCAGGGTGAGTCCTCACCAATCGCGAAGGCCTGTTGCGGCACGGCATGTCATAATGCGCAGGGCGGGCCGGGAGACGTCGCCTCAATCACCACATGAAAGGCGCTCAGGTTTTTCGCCTGCGACGATCACGCCGTCAACCCGTTCAGGTTCACGTCAATCCGCCGATTTTCGTGAATGACGTCGGCCATTGTCAGATAGCGTTTCTTCAGACATGCCTCGCGTGCCAGGATTGTCGCCAGGCAACTGTCGATGGCCATCGGCACCGTATCGTTGGTGGCGTTGCCGTCGCAAACGTTCTTATGAAAACTCGCGATGTTTCGCACGGCCCCGGCTTCGTAGAGGTTGTCCACACTTCCACCGGCGTATTGCTGCTTGCCGCCGCGAATCAACGCCTTGCCGCCATAACCGATCTTCATGTACGCATCGCCCAGTAGTTCACAGGTGGCCAGTGGGTCATCAGGGCCGGTCAGGCCCCGCGCGTGACGGCCGGTGTGGGTCCAGACCAGACCGTCCTCGAACTCGAACGTGATTCCGAACATGTCGTGGCTGTCGCCGTGAGGCTCCGCGCGCGACAGTTGCGAAACGCCGGCGGCGGCGATGGGCGTCTTGTTCAGCACCCACATCATGGCCTGTACGGGATGAATACAGGCGTTAACGTGGTATCCACCGCCGATGGCCACGTCGTTGCACCAGATCAGCGAGCGCAAACGGCTTTCGATGTTCTGGGTCATCGGCGGATCTCCGAACAGCCCGCCGTAGTAAAAGCTCTTGACCATGCCAAGTCGCCCGAGCGCTCCCTCGCGAAAACGCCTGGCAGCTTCGATAATGTAGGGATCGGTGGGCATCTGGTAATCGACCAGAAAACACTTCCCGACCTCCGAAGCCTTCTTCGCGGCCGCCTTGACTTGCAGGCAACCGGGAACGTCCACCGCAACGGGCTTGGCCATGTACACATGCAGGCCCGCATCAACGGCCGCCCGCACGTGCTCGGGGAAGAAACAGGGCGGAGTCTCCAGCGCCACTGCCTCGACACCGCTCTCGATGAGTTTTCGATACCCGGAGAGGCCGGAGAACCGGCGGGAAGAAGCCACCCCTAAGGAATCACCCGCCGCATTCGCGACGGACTGGAAGTAATCCGCAACCGCGTGCATCTCGTAGCCGCCATGACGCTTGAACAATCCGGCAATCCAGGCGCCGCGGCCACCACAGCCGACCACACCAAGCTTGATCTTGCGGCCCGCGTCGGCAGCCGATAACGGGTCTACGGCGGCAAACGCCGCACCCAATGATGCCGCGGCAACGAAACCACGTCGGGAAAGTCTCTGTGGCGGGTTCGGTCTTATCATAAAAAGCACTCCGAAGCAGGAGGTGGACACCATACTACGGCAAGCCAGCCCGGTCCATTGTTGGGTGCCGGAGGCCGGCTGAGCCGGGAAAAATGAAACGGCCTACGCTTGCCGTAAGCATCGTCATTGTAGAGCCTTATGCTCTTGAACGGAACGCCGGCTTGCGCCGAGGAACGATGTTGAACAGCAAGTTGCACATGAGAAGCCCATCGCACATGCGCATGGCCCGATAATCATTGGAATTTTGAAGCCCGTTTAGCCGAAATAGACTGTGAGGTTCTATGGATCTTGCTTCAATCATTGGTTATCTGCTGGCTTGGGGTGCATTGGCATACGGCGCGTATCATGCTTCGCACGGCGAACTGGGCGGGTACATCAAACCGGGCGAGATCATTCTGGTTGGCGGTTGCGCGCTGGGGGCGGCGTTCATGTCCATGCCGCTGCACTCGATCCTGTCGGCGCTGGGATCGGCCAAAAAGATGTTCTTCTCCAAAGAGACACATGTCGAACATCTGATCAAGGAAATGGTGCAGTACGCCGAAACGGCTCGGCGAGATGGGGTTCTGGCGCTGGAATCAGTGGCGCGGGAAGCTCCGGATCCGTTTCTGCGTCGAGGCCTTCAGCTCACGATCGACGGCACCGACCCCGAGGTGATCGAGCGCATCATGAGAATCGAGGTCGAGGCCATGCTCGAACGACATAAGCACGGCAAGCACTTTTTTGGAATGCTGGCGAAGTTTGGTCCTGGTTGCGGTCTGATTGCCTGTCTGACCGCTCAAGTGGCCATGTTCAAGAATCTCGGCGGCGACGCCAAAGTCATCGGCGCTGCGCTGGCAGTTGCTCTCGTCGGCACTCTTTACGGCGCCCTCTTGCAGAACCTGATTGCGGGCCCCGTCGCGGAGAAGCTCGGACTCAAGTCGCGTGAGGAAGCGTTCGTGAAGGAAATCATCCTGCAGGGCGTGCTGTCAATTCAGGCGGGCAACAACCCACGCGTGGTGGAAATGCAGCTCTTGAGCTTCCTCAGCGCCAAACAACAGGTTGTCATGGCCAAGGCGGCATGATTCGCGCATGCGAAGACCAATCAACGTAACCCTTCAACGGTGAGCAGCAATGGCCAAAGCAGCCTGCAAATGCAAAGAAGTCGAATGCGAAGAATGTCCGGAGTGGATATTCACGCTGGCCGACCTCATCATGTGCATGATGGGGCTGTTCGTGATTCTCTGGTGTCTGAAACCCGGTGGCGCTGGAGCGGGCGACTCCGCCGCCACCAAGGCTCAGGAAGCTCGGATGATCGAGGTCCTTGGCGGAATCCGCGAAGGGTTCGGCCATCATCCCGATCCGAACAGCACCGATCCAGTCGATCTTTACCTGATGGGCAAGTATCGCGGCCCAAAGGGCCCCGGAAACAACGACACGAAGATCAAGGGGGCTGAAGGCACCGATAGAACCGTACAGGCCATACGCAACGGGCGACAGTCGATGGTGGGATCTCGGATCTTGTTCGCCGCCGGGCAGGCTTCCATCACACCGGAGAACGCCAAGACGCTTGACGAGATCGTCCTGCTTATCAAGGGACATAGAAATGTCTTTATGGTCAAAGGACACGCCGACCTCGACGATTTTCCCGATGGCGGTGCGTCGCAGCAGAAACTCGATCTTTCAATTCGTCGTGCGCAAGTCGTGGCAGACTACCTCGTGTCCAAAGGCGTCGAGGCCGAGACACTTCGGGTCATCGGTTGTTCCACCTACGAACCGGTTGCGCAGCGCGTGTATGCTCCAGAACTCCGCCAGCCCAATCGGCGCGTCGAGATCCAATCGCTCGATCAACTCGTTGAGGAATACAAAGACCAACCCGAGTCCACACAGCCGAATTCTCGGTCCGAGCCAATCATGCCGGCCGCGGGACACTGATTCGCCGCCGATGGTATCATAGTGTTCATGCCGAACCCGACCGACGGCAATCCGATTCCGATTGCGCTCGCGTATGAGTCTCCGGCTTCGCCCGATGTCAGGCGGCGCCCACGCTGGGTAATCGTCGTGGCGGCCGTTTACGGGCTGATTGTCCTTGGCCTGGCCGCGATTCCCATTCTTCAGACAGCACTGTCTGGCGACCGGGTCTGGTGGCCTGTCGTCGCATTCGCCACATTGCTGGTGGCAGCCGAGATCGGGTTGCTCGCGACGCCGATCCGCCTCTGCCGGCGTCGCCCGATTTCGCGGCGTTCGCTGGTTGTACCGATCGCCACGACCGGCGCTTTGCTGTCTGGACTGGCGATTGGCGCCGGAATGGCAATCCACGAATGGGCCCGCCTGCCGGACTTTCCCGGTTGGCTGATACTATTGATCACCCTGTCGCTGTGGGGCGGCTGGTCGCTGGTTTTCTGGGCTCTAAGCAGCCGGCAGGATCCGGCGACATGGGGATCTCGACTGCATCGCTGGATTTACGCCGGCAGTGTGCTGGAACTGTTAATCGCGGTGCCGGCGCACGTCGTCTGCCGCCGGCGCACCGAATGCTGCGCGGGAATGGAATCGGGATTGGGAATGTGCATCGGCATCGCGGTGATGCTCCTGGCGTTTGGGCCGAGCATCGCGCTGCTTTACCGCGACCGCTGCCGCCGAATCACTCCCGTTTTGCCTGCAGCTTGATCTGACCCCACCAGGCCGACTTGTCCTCAGCGCCGGGGCTGGGAATCTGCACGAGTTCAAGTTTGACCTCCTTGCCCGCGAACGACGTGAGATCGACCGTGATCTCGCGCCAACCGTTGAGCGTGGTCTCCCGGTTGACTGATGCTTTATAGATCTCCTGTCTATCAGCGCGTACGACCAGATCCCATGATCCCTTTTCCGGGTGCCCCACCACCAGCGTCAGCGTCGTAACTCGGCCTGGCGGGATGCCCTGGGACTTGGAGAGAACAACCGGATTCTTCACGTCCAGCGCCGCTGTTACCAGTACTCCCTCTCGACCGGCAAGCTGCTCCTTGTAACCGGGATCGTTGATCTTGAAGCAACCCGAGCCGGCCCATCCCGCCGCGAACTTGTCCATGGCCTCGGCGAGGTTGAACGGATCGGGCTTCTTTGCCTCCGGCGGCGGCGGCAATCGGACCCCCGCCGCATACAACACGGCGTAACTCATCAGTTGTGAGGCCGACGTCGGGACATAGCCAAGAATGCCGTCCACCGGTTGGCCCACCAATCCCGCCGACAGGTCTTCCGCGCTGAAGATGATCGCGGTGCGACCATTGACCTCCATGCCCTTCAGACGCGGCGTCTTCATGCGGGCGTAGTTGCGGATGAAGAAGGCTCGATAGGCTACCTCGGCAATCGGCGGATTCACCGGATTGTACACAACGCTCTCCGGCTTGAGCATCTCAAGCTTGGCAGTGGGATAGAGATCGTGAATTTCATTTTCGGCGGCCAGTGCGAACTCCTTGCTGCCCCCACAGGCATCGATGATGAGCGTGCCGCCGGCTTCGAGGTACTTGCGGATCTCGACGCGCGCCAGAGGCGAAAGAGCGAATGCTTCGGTTCCGGTGATATGAACAGCCGCGTAGTCCTTGCCCAGCCGGTCAGTCGGCTTGATGACAACCGTCTCGAGCGTCGTGGCATGGTTGTTGTATAGGAGCGTGGCCAACCGCTGCCAGCCAAAGGGCTCGGGGTCCCAGTTCCCATCGTGTTGCACGCGAGCGATCTTGATAGTGCGAACGGGCTTGACGTCGGCCTTCCTGGAGACCAGGAAGGGCGTGCCGCGATAACGCAGAT
>CAYSSA010000032.1:5181-5954 GCA_964433485.1 uncultured Tepidisphaeraceae bacterium
GGCATAAAGGAATATGTTGGCCATCAGTTGCGCAAGCGGCTCGCGTTCCGGGCCGAGGAACGACTGCTGCTGCCAGAACTTAGCGGGGTCGGCCGTCGGAAACAGAAGCATGAACTCCCGCACCCCATTGCTCAATCCGAACAGCACCGGCGGATTCTTCCAATTGGCTCGCTTGAATGCCTGATCCTTGTAGATCGAATGATCTGCCGGTAGCTCCCTGAACTTGTAGGGGGCGAACAACTCCTCGCCAATCTTCTTGTAAGTATCCGTGAAGCCGGCCTTGCCGCAATCGGCGTTGCCGACGATCAGGCCGCCGGCCAGAACCCATGACTTGAGCTTCTCCCGCTCCTCTTTTGTGAATGTGAGTTCTTTGGATCCGGCGATGTAGAGGATCGGCGCATCGTGCAGATCCTCAAGCGGCGCCCTCAGATGCACGATCTGCCAGTTCAGATCCTTTTCGATTGTGCGGCCGATCCAGCGGCTGATATTGGCGCAGTCTCGCTGTCGCTGGTTCCACACCGCGGGCACATTGCGGGGATTCTTGTCCAGGAAATCAATGGGCGTGTAGTCGAGTTTGCTCATGACCAGAGGCGCCCGCCCGCGCACCAGAAACAGCAATGCAAACGAAGTGTCCACCACATTGTTGCCCCAGGATCCATTGCCGCCCTGCCGGGCCAGCAGCCATTTGGCCCCTCGGTCATACCAGTCGATGTTGTCGAAGAACTTCATTCCGGACGCCACGCCCACGCGCTCGATGTTGTACAGGGCATAGT
>CAYSSA010000032.1:5969-6256 GCA_964433485.1 uncultured Tepidisphaeraceae bacterium
GTTCCTGAAATTTGTCGAAGTTCTTGGCAATCCACTGCATGCCTCGATGAATGTGCTGATCCCAGGGATTGCCGACGCATCCAATGCCCTCCGTCGCATGGGCATAGTCCTGGGTGATGAACAAAGTGGCCACTCCCGCCGCCGTCATCGAAACCGTCTGCTTGCTTGCCCAATCGGTCGCATCGTCATTGCGATATGACCACCCGCCCTCTTCCCGCTGGTGACGCCGCCAGGCATCCTCGAAAGCCTGCCATTGTTGTGGTGGAATCTCGTAGTTCTGCTGAGCG
>CAYSSA010000032.1:6266-12901 GCA_964433485.1 uncultured Tepidisphaeraceae bacterium
CACGCCGTAGTTGCTGCAACTGTGGCAGTAATCCGTCGCGCCACTCCCCTTCCAGTAGCGGAACAGTCCGTGAGCCTTGCCCTTGGTCCGCATACAGGCCTGCAACGCCTGCGCATCCTTGGTCACAAGGGCCCGCGTCTCAGGATTGTTCGGAAGGAAGTACCACACCTGGCAGCGCAAACCCAGTGCGTAAGTGCCCTGGATATCCGCCTTCTTGAGGAACTCAATGGCCTGCTTGATGCGCGGCTCCTGGTCGCTCTGCCCGGCCGCCAGCAACGCATAAGTTATCAGGCTCGTTCGCCCACCCCACTGCCGCCCGTTGGGATCGTGGTCCGGACCGCTGGGGGTGGCCACCTCCTCCCATGTGCCATTCTGGTTCTTTTCGAGCAACCATTTGACTCCCTTTGCGATGGCCGCCTCGACCTGCTGCTCCGGTGGAGCGGCCATGCCGGAAACCGCGTGGATGGCAAGAAACAGTCCGGCAACCAACAAGTGCATCTTGTTTCGCATGCGGCAAAGCTCCATTTCTGGTCACGTCATCCAAACGCCGACAGGATTCCAACCTGTCTTGAAGTCCAGGCGACCGCCCGGTTAGCATTCCCAGGCATCGGCTCAAGGCTTGGCCTCACCCGCCCGATTGGGCTCGGTCACCACCATCGGCTTGTCGTCGCGCAGTATCTCCAGGCGAACCGGCGCCTTTGACTGTTCAAGTATCGACCGTAGCTCGGCAATGTCATTGATTTCCTGACCGTTGGCCCTCATGATCGTGTCGCCGGGTCGCAGTCCCATCGCGGCGGCGCGCGAATCGGGCACGATGGCCTCGACCATCAGCCGGGAGTGGCCTGCGTCGTCCCTGGTGCTCTGACATTGAATGCCGAGCCGGGCTTTCGCCGGAGGCGGCAGGAAATCGCCCGCGTCGAGTTTCAACTCCTTCAGCCTCTCGCGGAAGGCATCGCTCCGCTCAAAATACCGCTTGAGCCGCCCGTCGCGACTGGCATCGTCTTCGTCAGGTTGTCGCTCGCGAAGCCGTCGGAGCGATGCAAGCTCGTCAAGCACCGCTTGTCGTTTGTCGGGGGCAATTCGTTGCCGCTGCATCTGCAAGTCGAGGTTCTCCCGCATAAAGTCGATCGGATCCAGGCCCAGGCCCGGATTCAGCATCGGCGGCCGAACGAATGCAGCGCCCGGGGGCTGCTCGATCAGCCGGATCAGACGCGATGCCCTCACCGCAATCTCTGGATTGCCCATCTTAGCGGCATCAGCGAGTAAGGGCAGCGCCGGCCGGCCCATATCGCGAAGCTGCCTCTCGGCCTCGTCCCGACGATCGGCGGCGGGATCGCCAAGCTGGGCAATGAGCCGAAGAACGTCCGTCTGGACAGGCAGAGTGGCTGGGCGAGTGGAAGGCTCGGCCGCCAAAGCGCGGAACCCAACGATAAGAGCAAGCAACATCAGCGAAAGGCGCGACATCCAATTCTCCGGGGCCGGAAAAACCCGGCGCACTATCTTACACCAGGGGCTGTCTGGTGTTCCCAAAAAAGCCTATAATCCAACGAAATGGCACGAGATAATCCAGATCTTTCGGAAGGTTCCTGCATCCATGAGTCGGACGATGGCGAGCCGAGTGTTCCGCCCTACGTCGATCTGGCGCGAATTGAACGAGCCGTGAGGGAAATCCTCATCGCAGTTGGCGAGAATCCCGACCGCGAGGGGCTTCTCAAGACACCCAACCGCGTGGCGCGGGCCATGGCCGAGCAGCTTGCGGGCATGTACGAGGATCCGCGGCTACATCTGAAGACGGTGTTCCACGAGCGTTATGATGAGGTGGTCATTCTGCGCGACATCACTTTCAATTCCATGTGCGAGCACCATTTGCTGCCGTTCATGGGCAAGGCACATGTGGCTTATCTGCCCGATGGGAAGGTTGTGGGACTGTCCAAGCTCGCGCGACTGGTTGAGGGCTACGCTCGACGGCCGCAGGTTCAGGAGCGTATGACCACCCAGATATGTAACGCCATAATGGAAGAACTCAATCCACTCGGAGCGGCCTGCGTCATCGAGGCAACGCACACCTGCATGACGATCCGCGGTGCGCGGAAGCCGGGCGCGATCATGGTGACCAGCGCCCTGCGCGGCATCTTCAAGCAGAACCCGGCGTCAAGGCAGGAAATCCTCGCCCTGATTCATGGCGTTTGAAATGGCGGCTGGTCTGTGGCCCTGAGCATGCCTACACTCGGATGTTCTCAACGGAGGTCGTGCCGTATGCTCTTGGCGTTTTCACTACCCGTCGCACCGATGCCCGGCGACGCCATCCTCAGCGAATTTCGCAAGCAGCAGCACATGGATCCGCACCGCAACGTCGTCGAAATGATCGAGATCGCACGGGCACAGGCGGGTTTCTGCCGTGGCGGAGCCAAACGAGCCATTCATGCCCTCGGGCTTGACGCGGCGACCAAGATCGGTCGCCTCGGCGATGCGCAACTGGCTGACCTGGCCAGCGCCATCAGACGGCATTGCCGTCGCGCCACGGGAACAGGCGCGCAAACACAGGTCGCCTGATGATCTCACGCGGCACGCGTAACGGGCATGCGTCCGCCCTGCTCGCGACGTTTCCTCGCGGTGACAATCGACATCGGGTGGTCAACCTCGGCGCCTTGTGCGACGGCGGTAACCGTGGCGCTGAATGACGCAAACGTCGGGGGCTGGCCTTGGGCATAATGATCGGCCAAGCGCAATGCAGACTTGGGCGAGGCGCTGCCCGACGGGGAAGCGGTCAACTGGCAAGAGGACAGTCCGGCATCGCTGGTATTGCTCATCATGGCGTGTCTCCTGTGGCGCGCAGACGTTCTTGATCTACGATTCAATCGGCTAACAGGCAAGTCGTCGCCAGAGAAGGTCCTCGAGCCAGCGACTCTCCGCGAATCAACCATTTACCGATAAGTTTTTAGACGCCAAGTGCCGATAATACATGGGGCCTGCCAGGCATCCGGCATATGTCTGCCGCTTGCAACCGATGTGCTCTGGTGTGGGTGGTCAGATATTGGAATCCGCGTCATGGACTCGACGGCGACCAACTCGAATTCAGGAAACCCGTCCTGCGGTGGCTGGACTATCATGCTGCTTTGCGCCGGCATCGCTCTCATCGCGGCCGCAATTCTTATTCCGGAAGCGGACGAGAACCGTCGGTTGCTCTGGCAGGCCGAACAGCTTCGCCTTGATCTGGATCGCGTGCAGAAGCAAGTCGCCACCAACGAGGAATTCGTCAGGCGAGCCGCCGAGGATCCCATCCTTCAGGAGCGCCTGGTGCAAAGACAACTGAAATACATCCGGCAGGGCGCAGGGGTGTTGGATCTCAATCAAACCGAAGAATTCGGGGCACACTCGCCTTTCCCGCTGGTTGCAGTGCCTCCCGCCCCGCAGCTCGATCCTCCCGTTACCATCGGAGGCAAGTTCGCGGATATGTGCCGCGATTCTCGCCGCCGCCTGCAGCTTATAGGCGGGGCGCTCATGCTGGTCGCACTGGGACTCGTGCTTGGCGTCTCCCCGCCCCGGCGCTGACTGATCGTCCATCTCATCTCCCACCGCACGTCCTTCCCTTGCTCGTATGGGCCGCGCCAATAGGGAAATCTGCACGATTTTGCTCCCTTCGGCCGATAACACGATAAGCAAGGATTGGAAGCATGATTTGCGAAGTCTTGCGGGCAATGCCGTCCGAGGCAGCCTCCGGTCTTTGGCTCATCGCCATGACCGGATTGGCATTGGGCGGACTGCTGTGGCTTGCCGGAGCCCGCTTTTCGCGGCCGCTGGTATGTCTGGCCTGTGCCCTTGGCGGTGCGATCGTCGGACTCAGGCTTCCTGCATGGCTGGGATTTGATGTTGTCGCCTGGGCAAGCGCTGCGGGCGCATGCCTGGCAATGGGCTTCCTGGGATACATGTTGCATCAGTTGTGGGTGGGGGCAGGGCTTGGTGCGCTGGCGGCGCTTTGGGCTTGCTACACCCTGATTGTCGCCTATCCAGGCCAGGCGTTCTCGGTGCCCGTGGAAACCGGGCCAATGGGACTCGGGGCCTATTTGATGGAAATCGGTCGGGGCATTTCACCGGAACTCCATCGCACTCTTCCGCTGGCCGCCGGCACCGCCGCGGCCGGCGGCGTGGTGTTGGCCGTGTTATTGCCGCGAACCGCTATGTATGTGTTCTATTCGCTTCTGGGCGTTACGCTCTTGTCGGTTCTGGGCACGACCGCCATGCAGCTCTTTCGCCCGGAGATGCTCGCATCGCTGCCGGCGCGGGCGGTAGGCCAATCGCTCCTGATTCTTGGGATGGTTGTTTTCGGAGCCGTTGTCCAGTGGCGGACAACGCCGCGAGCGAACGCGGCGGCCGGCGACGGTTCGGTTTCCGGTAACTAGAAAGGCTTTTCAACGTCGAGAGTCATTATGATGCTGCTACTTGCCAAAACCGCCAGCGCCGCCGCAAGCGACGGCGCCATTCCATCGCCATTCGATTTCCAGCCCATCACCCGTTTCCCGGTACAGCAGGATTTCCTCACCTGGTGCCAGCAAATGGGCACCGGCTCCGCAATCCTCATCACCCTCATCGGCATTGTCTACCTTATGCACGGCTGGACGATGTTCCGCGGCCTCATTCTACTCAACGCCATGCTCATCGGCGCGTATCTTGGCGTCATCCTGGGTTCCCGTTACACAACCTATCCCCTGGCGGGAGGACTTGTGGGCGCTTTGGTCGCCGGCATAACCACCTGGCCACTCATGAAATGGGCCGTTGCCGTCATCGGCGGACTCGTCGGGTCGGTGCTGGGAGCATCCATCTGGATGGCGGCGAACCTCGACCCCACTTATGCATGGGCCGGGGCCCTGACAGGACTGGTGGGTTTCGGAATGTTCTCGTTTATTCTGTTCCGGGCATCAATCATCATGTACACCAGCCTCCAGGGCGCCACCATGGTGGTGATGGGACTGCTGGGGTTGACCTTCAAATATCCGGACCTGGCGCAGAAAGTGACGACATCACTGGCCACTCAACCCCTGATGCTTCCGATCGCTGTCGCCGTGCCGGTTGTCCTCGGACTGATCTATCAGCAGACCCATTCTCCGGGCGAAGCCAGCCCCGCTCCAGCCAAGAAATGAGTCCGAGCGCCCTCGCTTCCACGCAGGCCATTACGGCTTGGGCAGACTGAGTCTTTCCAGAAGTGGACGCACGGCAGCCGCGAACTTCGCATACCCTGCGGCGTTTGGATGGAGCAGATCCGGGAATTCCGCCTTCTTCGCGTTTCCCTGCTCGTCGGCGAAGATGCTCCAGGTGTCGCAGCGGATGAATTGCCCGTCCGCCTTGACCAATTCATCCACCAGTTCGTTTACTCGTTTGATCTTCTCAACCGGGCGACGCTTGCTGGCATCGCTGGGCATTATTTTGCACACGATCACCGGCATCTTCGGATCGTGCCGCTTGAGCTTCTCCAAAATCAACCGGGTGTTGTCCGCCACCAGCTGTGGCTCCGCCTGATCCTCAAGGTCGTTCGTGCCAATCAGCAGAACCACCGCGGCGGGATGCAGATCCAGCACATCTTCCTTCAGGCGATACAGCACCCCGCGCGTCAGATCACCGCTGATGCCGCGATTGGCCACTTTGATGTCGGGAAAGTCCTTTGCCAGGCTTGCCCAACCCTGGGTAATGGAGTCGCCGAGAAAAACGACGGCGTTACGATCCTGCTCCCGCGATTTCCAGAAAGCGCTGCGACGGCCCTCCCATGTCTTGCGAAACCAGTCGGCCTTTCGCCAGGGTCCGGCGGCCGGCAGAGCCGAATCCTCGGGAAACCGAGCGACCTCGGGCACATCCGGCGCGGCCGCCAGCGCCGACGCCGCGGTGACAATGGCATAGAAGATGACGATGGACAAACGAAATGGCGTGTTGCTCATTAAACTCCCAGGTTAACCGGCCAAAAGACTGCGTCGGCAGGGCTGCCCACTCTCGTCACGAACAACCCATCGAGCTGCCGCAATTGAGGCACTTGTAGCAGGTGCCGCTGCGAACGGTGATCGAGCCGCAGACATCGCAAGCCGGAGCGTCGGCCTGCATCTCGCTGCTCAATCGGCTCATCGGGTCGGTCTTGGGAAGCACCTGAATCGTGGCGCCTCGCCCGGTGACATCCACCTTCGGCTGCAATTGGATCGCCGAATCGGTCGGCGCGGAATCGCGACCGTGACCGTGGCCGCCGTTGCCGTTTCCGCCGCGGCGGATACTTGGCTGCGGCGCCGCCATGTCCGTGTCCTGCGAGGCGGGCACGTCATGATCCGAGTGTCCGGGGGCCGGCGCGGGGGCCGGCTCAGCTTTTTTTTCCGGGCGCTTCGGTGCGTTGGCGGCCCGATATCCGGGAATGAACTCCATCGCCAGCCAGCGGAAAATGTAGTCCACCAGCGACTTGGCGATGGGGATCTCCGGGTTCCGCGTCATGCCGCTGGGCTCGAAGCGAACATGCTCGAATTTGCGCACCAGCGACTCCACCGGCACCCCATATTGCAGCGCCACCGACACCAGCGTGGCGATTGTGTCCATCAGGCCGCCAATCGTCGAGCCTTCCTTGGCCATGGTGATGAACACCTCGCCCGGATTGCCGTCGTCGTACA
>CAYSSA010000032.1:12911-14603 GCA_964433485.1 uncultured Tepidisphaeraceae bacterium
GTATCCCTCGTGGCCCTGCACATCGAACTTGTGCGTCAGGGCCCGGCGCGTGTCGGGAAGACGCCGGCGCAGCGGCCTCTCGACGATGCGCTCGACGATCTTTTCGATCGGCTGCGTGGAGGCAGGGGCGATATTGTCGGACTTCAGAGCGACCGCCAGTTGACCCGCGCCCGCCGCCAGCGATGCCTTGGCAACCGCCGCTGCCACTTCCTCCCTGGCGGCCTCGACGTTGTCCTGATCGTCCTCGTCGGTCTTCTTCTCCAGGTCTTCATCCGATTTGACATTCAGCGGCTGGCTGAGCTTCGATCCGTCGCGATAAAGGGCGTTGGCTTTGAGACCCAGCCTCCACGAGAGCACATAGGCGTTCTTGATGTCATCGACGCTCGCCTCGTTGGGTAGGTTGATCGTCTTGGAGATAGCGCCGGTGATGAACGGCTGCGCCGCGGCCATCATGCGGATGTGCCCATCCACATGGATGAACCGTTTCCCATGCTTGCCGCATTTGTTGGCACAGTCGAACACGGCCAGGTGGTCGGGCTTGAGATGCGGTGCGCCCTCGACGGTGCCGCGGCCGCAGATCACGTCGTTGGCCTCATCAATCTGCTGTCTGGAGAAACCAAGCCGGCGAAGCAGATTGAAGCCGGGCTCCTTCCATTCGACCTCCGGCACCCCCAGCCGCGTGAGCGTTTCAGCGCCCAGCGACCATGGCGAGAAAGCGAACGAGAGTTCAAAAGCGCCGGGCAGCGACTCCTCGATCCTGCTGAGTTCAGATGCCGTGAAACCGGCCTGCAGCAACTTCGTCCGGTTGATGTGCGGAGACTCATCCAGGGACAGCGTACCCATGACATACGTCAGAATGTCACTGATCTGCTGGTCGGAATAGCCCAGGTTTCGCAATCCGGGCTCGATCGACTGATTGGCGATTTTGAAATACCCGCCGCCGGCCAGTTTCTTGAACTTCACCAGCGCGAAGTCCGGCTCGACCCCGGTGGTATCGCAATCCATCAACAGGCCGATCGTGCCTGTGGGCGCAATCACCGTGGTCTGGGCATTGCGATAGCCGTACTTCTCGCCAAGCGACAGCGCCCGGTCCCAGCACTCTCGCGCGGACTTGAGCAATTCGGTGCAGGTCAGAGGATCGCCGTCGGCAAATTGCGCCGCGTCCAGCCCAACAGGCTTGATTTCCAGCGCTTCGTAGTCGCCGATGCGGGCACGATGGTCGGCATTTGCAGCCACGTTGTACGCAGCCCGGCGATGATTGCGGATCACGCGCAGCATGTCCTGCTTGTTCGCATCGTAACCCGGGAAAGGACCATGCTCACGGGCCAGTTCGGCGCTGGCCGCGTAACTTTCGCCCGTCAGAATCGAGGTGAGGGCGGCGCAGATGGCCCGGCCCTTGTCTGAATCATACGGAATGCCCGCCTGCAGCAGCATCGCGCCAAGATTGGCGTATCCAAGTCCCAGCGTGCGGAACTGATACGACAGCTTTGCGATGTTCTCCGACGGGAACGACGCCATCAGCACCGAGATCTCCAGCACGATCGTCCAGAGCCGAATCGCATGCTTGTAGCCCTCAATGTCGAATCGCCGGCCGTCGGCGTCGAAGAACGTCAGCACATTCAGCGAAGCCAGATTGCACGCCGTATCGTCCAGGAACATGTACTCCGAGCAGTTGTGGACGGTGATGCCATT
>CAYSSA010000032.1:14728-16119 GCA_964433485.1 uncultured Tepidisphaeraceae bacterium
GATGGCAGCCAGTTCGCGGGCCTTTCGGCCGGGAAGCAGGCCGATGTGCCTGGCAAACGAGCGGAGGCTGCCCGAGTCGATACGCAGGCCGTGGCGTCTCGTATCTGCATCGCACCGGGCCGTGGGATCGCCGGCTCCGCCGGCTGTGGCCCAGCGACCAGACCGCATGGGTGCAGTCTGTCGATCGGACAGCCTCCCGCTCAGTTGATCGTTCTGAAAAACATGACTCTGCACGCCGAAGCCGAGCAGCAGTATCTGCACATCCTGCAACAGCGGCAGCGCCCCGTTAAGTTCCAGCGTGTTGCATCGCACCTCGGCGTCGGCCGTAAACAGAGCGCGCAGAGCGTGCTTCTGCGCCGCCAGTCCCGCCGTGAACAGCTCGTCCCCGACGCGAAGCGATGAGCTGTAATCGGTGTGGACACAGCCCCTGAGGCGCGCCATGAGCCGGCGGTGCGTTGCGCGAATCGTCATGGTGCCGCCGACGTCGCCGGAGGCGTCCTCTTCGCCCGTCTGTCCCCAGGTCAGATTGATGTACCGCCGCAGTTCCTCGCGAATCGGCGGCTCCTTGAACGCATCCAGGTGCAGCGCCGTCGTATCGTTGTTGGCCGACGACAGGAGCAGACCGACAAGCTGGAAGAACCGCGGATCATTGGGTTCGCCCACTTCCCGCATCCCGGCCGGCTGGGACGGCAGTCGCACCTCATCACCGCTTTTCAGCTCATTCGCCGCCACCCAGCCACGCGATCGGGTCCAGACCTTGTGGTCGCCGGTCATTTTCAGGCTATACCCCCCTGCCGTGCGCATCTCGAAGACTTCCTTGGTCCCGGTGGGGTACGCGCCTTCGGTCGGATGAACCTGCTGACCCTCGACGTTCGTGACGACACGCGTGGGAATGTGCAGCATCTGATCGATGCGACGCCACACGCCGCCGGCGCACAGTACGCGGGTGTCGGCCGTCACACACGGATTGGAGGCATTGATGCGCCCGGACTTGGGACAGGTATGCCATTGGTTGATTGTGTCGTCGAACTGCACGCCCGGATCGGCACAGCGCCAGGCGGCGAAGGCGATCTGGTCCCAGAGATCGCGTGCCTTGAGCTTTTTGCTGACCTTGCCGTTGGTTCGCCAGGTGAGATTCCAGTCGCCGTCTTTCTCGACCGCGTGGAAAAAGCTGTTGGGCACTCGCACCGAGTTATTGGAGTTCTGCCCGGAAACCGTGTAGTAAGCCTCGCCGTTGAAATCGTAATCAAGTTTCAAACCCAGCTTCTTCGCCAGGGACTGCTGATCCTTGGGAAGGCACTTCAGGCCTTCGACCATGGCCGCGACCTTCAGTTCCTCGCGGACCTTCCAGTTGACGAAGGCTTCGATGTCGGGATGGTCCAGATCCAGGC
>CAYSSA010000032.1:16171-16789 GCA_964433485.1 uncultured Tepidisphaeraceae bacterium
GGACTTGATGGCGCCGGCGGCCCGATCGCCGATCTTCAGGAAACTCATGAGGCCCGAGGACTTGCCGCCGCCGGAGAGCGGCTCGTTCTCGCCGCGCATCTTCGAGAAATTGGTGCCGGTGCCTGAGCCATACTTGAACAGGCGCGCCTCCCGAACCCACAAATCCATGATGCCGCCCTCGTTCACCAGGTCGTCGTGAATCGACTGGATGAAGCAGGCGTGCGGCTGCGGATGCGAATAGGCGTCATCAGACTTCTTCAGTTCGCCCGTCGCCGGGTCACAATAGAAGTGACCCTGCGCCGGACCGGTGATGCCATACGCCCAGTTCAACCCCGTGTTGAACCACTGCGGCGAGTTGGGCGCGCACATCTGGTTCAGCATCATGTACGCGATCTCGTCATAGAACGCCTGGGCATCCTCGGCCGTGTCGAAATAGCCATACCTCTCACCCCAGTTGCGCCAGCAACCGGCCAGCCTGTGGATGACCTGCGCGGCCGACCGTTCCGGCCCGGTTACCACGTTCCCCTTCTCGTCTCGCTTGACGTTGCCCTGCGCGTCGTACTGCGGCACGCCAGCCTTGCGGAAATACTTGCTCACCATGATGTCCGTGGCCAGTTG
>CAYSSA010000032.1:16815-24795 GCA_964433485.1 uncultured Tepidisphaeraceae bacterium
GGGCGTCCTTCATCTCGAAGACGACGCTGCCGTCCGGATTCGTGATGCGGCTATTGCGGACTTCATATTCAACCGACTTCAGGGCGTCCTGGCCCGACTTGGTGAAACGACGCACAACTTTCATGACAACTCCACGGTTAACCGTCGGCGCTGCAGCCCAATCCCTTGGACCCCGGCGCCCAACGGGTTATTTTCTTATTGCTTGTCGAAATAGAACCTGTAACTGCGACTTGCACTCAGGCCGCCCTCATGGACGACCACGCCATTGATGACAATCTGATTCCGCTCGGGCGAAAACAACAGCTTGTGACCCAGCATGACCGGTGATGCATACAGCAACCGCTTATCGTCGGCCTGCTCGATATAAAGGATCCCGTCTTCCTGCATCACAAACACGCCCGTGCCGCTGTGGGTGGCGATGAGATTGGCTTGCACCGGAATCGCATTGGCCTGCCTGGTCGTCGGAACGACCGCCGATTGTCCCGCGCAACCTGCCAGAAAAGCCAGCACGCCAAGCCGCCAATCAAGAGGTTTCCAGTGAAGAAACGACATGGCATAACGGCGCCGCGCTTCCGCGCAAACACCAATTTCCGAAACCGTAGACAATCCACCTTCGACGCACGCGACTATGTTTGTGTTTTATTCGCTATCCCGATCGTGACTTGACAGCCTGCCAATCCAACAGATCGAAACGACGATCAAATCCTTATACCCACAACCCATGGTAGAAATCAATGATTAAGTGCCTAAATATTGTGTACTCGGTACGCTCAATTCCATAACCACTGAAACCTTCGAATGTTAAGTTAGCGAGTTTTTTTCAGAATGCGTAAAGGCAGCCCGGTTGCGCTCAGGTTTTCCACAGGCTACCAATCAACAACTTGTGAATTACCGCCCGGCAGCATAGCCTATGGGGCATCCCATGACCGGCATCATCAACCTCGACAAGCCGCCGGGCATTTCCTCCGCGGCCGCGCTCAATCGCATTAAACGCATCCTGCCTCGCGGCACGAAACTCGGGCACGCGGGCACACTCGATCCATTCGCAACCGGAGTTCTCGTCGCGCTGGTTGGCCGGGCCACCACACTATGCGAGCGGTTCATGTCGCTGCCGAAGCAATACGACGCCACGATCAGGCTTGGCGCGACCACCGCGACACTCGACCCCGAATCCCCGGAGATTCTCGGCCCGGAGATCGCCCGACCGGACATACACGTCATCGAGGCGATGCTGCCGGGATTCATCGGTTGGATTGACCAGATTCCGCCGGCCTTCTCGGCACTCAAGATCAATGGTCGCCGCGCGTGCGACCGCGTGCGAGACGGCCAGCACGTGGAACTTCAGTCACGCAAGGTGCGTGTGGATGCCATACGCATCCTGGCGTACGACTTCCCGCGATTGCGTCTGCTGATTGACTGTGGCCGCGGCACCTACATCCGCTCCATGGCCCGGGACATCCCGGCAGCGCTGGGCACCACGGGATATCTGGTTGAACTCCGGCGGACGGCTGTTGGGCCATGCCGAATCGAGCGATCCGTCGAATTGGATCGCCTTCTGGCCAATGGGCCGGACTCTCACCTTCTGCCATTGAGCATTCTGGATTCGTGAAGCAACGCGGCCTTGCCGCAAGAAGAGGAATCCACCTGTGCCTATGGCGCGATCGGTGATCGTGACGCAAGGGCCGCGATCACCGATCGCAATAACATGGCATTTGAATTCAGGCGAGCGAGCCGAATTCCATCTCGTGCAGACCCTTGCCGGCCGGCACCATCGGATAGACATGCTCGTTTGGATCAACGCGGAAGTCCACGATGACCGGACCGCTGTGGCTGAGCATCTGATCGACGAATTTCGGCACGTCCTTCTTGTCCCGGCAGACCAGTCCCTTGATGCCGTGCGCTTCGGCCAGCATCTGGAAATTCGGGTTCTTCATCGGCGTATTGGAGTAGCGCCGGCCGTAGAACAGATCCTGCCACTGCTTGACCATTCCCTGGAAATCGTTGTTGAGGATTGCGACCTTAATGGGGATGTTGTACTCGGCGACCGTCGGCAGTTCGAACATCGTCATCAGAAATGATGCGTCACCGTCGATATCGATGACCGTCTTGCCGGGAGCTCCCAGGGCCGCGCCCATGGCCGAGGGCATGCCATAGCCCATGGTGCCAAGCCCGCCCGAGGTGATCATCTGGCGAGGGCGTTTCCAGCGATAGAACTGGGCGGCCCACATCTGATGCTGGCCGACGCCGGTGGTAATAATGGCATCGCCCCGCGTCTGGCGGTTGATCTCCTCGATCACGTACTGGGGCTTTGCGTGCGGCGAATCATCGAGATATCGGAACGGATGACGGCCTTTCCAGACCGCGATCTGCTCGTGCCATTCCTTGCGTTGACGGTGCTCGATGTGCGGCAGCATCAGCTCGAGAGACACCCGCGCATCGCCCACAACCGGATAATCCACGTCAACATTCTTGGAAATCGACGAAGGGTCGATGTCAATATGTATAATCTTGGCCTTCGGGGCGAATGTTGCCAGATTTCCCGTGACGCGGTCGTCAAAACGAGCTCCGACGGCAATCAGGCAGTCGCATTCCTGCACCGCGTAGTTGGCATAGGCCGAGCCGTGCATTCCCAGCATGTGCAGCGACAGCGGACTGTGTTCGTCGAACGCGCCAAGCCCCAGCAGAGTGGTTGTCACCGGGATATTGCCCTTTTCGGCGATCTTGCCCAGGGCTTCATGAGCACCGGCGATGATCACGCCTCCGCCAACATACAGCAGAGGTTTGGCGGCCCGGTTGATCGCCTCCGCGGCGGCCTGCGCCTGCCGCTGATGATCGGGATTGGTCATGGACTGGTCCCGCGCTTCAAGCACATGCGGGCGGGGCGTGTCGTCCACTTCCTCGGGGCAGATGGCCGACGTCACATCCTTGGGCAAATCCACCATCACGGAGCCCGGCCGACCGGAAGTGGCAATGGCAAACGCCTCGTTAACGATACGCGGGAGTTCGCGGACATCCTTGATCAGATAGTTCCACTTGGTGCAGGGCCTGGTTATGCCGGTGATGTCGGCTTCCTGAAAGGCATCGTTGCCGATGGCCTTGGTCGCAACCTGGCCGGAAAAGACAATGATGGGCACGGAATCCATCTGGGCGGTAGCCAGTGGAGTGACGGTATTGGTTGCACCCGGTCCGGAGGTGACAATGCAGACGCCGGGCTTGCCCGTGACCCGGGCATAACCGTCGGCGCAGTGGCCCGAACCTTGCTCATGACGGTTGAGGATGAACTTAGCGGGAGTCTTATAGAGCTGATCGAACACCGGCAGGATCGCCCCGCCGGGATAACCGAACATGACCTCAACCTGATGCTTCTGAATGAGCAGTTCGTGGAGGATCTGGGCGCCGTTTTTTCCCTTGAATCGGGGTTTGTGGGCGGTGGCCTGATGAGCTGGTGCGGTTGCGGTATGAGACATGACTGACCTGCTTCCTTTGGACAAAGTCCCGCAAGATAACTGTAAGAGCGGGAACGTTCAAATGTGCGTTTCGATGCGACTGCAAAACAAATGTGGAATAATGACTTACACTCCCCCGTGCGTCGGGGGGATTCGATTGTGGGCCGGTCGCGGTCGGCAGGAGGAAGGCCCTTTTCGGCCACCCGCTGACGCCAGCGGTTTCCGGCCTACCGTACGACCACCGTAAGTCGAGAGGGAATAAGTGGTTGCATCGCTTTCGCGATCGGACAAGTTGGGATGGTGTTTTCTGCCATCTGCGTGCAACCAGTGAAAAGTACAAGCAAGTCAAACGGCTGGCGAAATCATTGCGCCGTTCCGGTTGGCCTCAGCCGCATACGCGGCTCGACCGCCGAACCGCTGAAATCATAGAGGTCCATGTCCTCTCCGTCAAGGTTCGGCGGAATATAGCCGGGGAGTTTACTTTTTTCGACTTCATTCCAATAAGCCGCAATGGTTTGCCGCTCGATCTCCTGGCGCGTGTCGGCGTTAATCGGATGGGCGATGTCGGCGTGAAGCTTGCAGCGTTGGCCCGAGCCATTTTGGAACCGCATGTGACGGTGCTCATTAAGACGCACTCCACAATTTGAGCAATACCTGGCCCGCAGATGGTTCTTCTCGCCGCAGCGGGCGCAATGATCGCATAACTTTCGCGCCGGCATGGCGAGAAACAGAGTATCGCCTCCGTCAATCAGCTTCACATCGCGAATGACGAAGGCGTGATCGAAGGTGAGAGAGCAGAATGCCTTCAGGCGTCCGGCCTGAGGCTCGCACAGTTTGACGCGCACTTCCGTGAGACGCATATCGCTTACCCCGCTTGTGAACATGCTGAATAATGGGAATACAGACACATATAGCCGACAAAGCCCATGCCAAAAACAGTCATTCGGCTCTTTCCGGGCCGGTGAACAACGGTAAAACCGGGCCAATCTCCACGACCATCGTCCTGACGTTAAGCTCGGCGGTCAGCCGATCCGCCGCCGCGGCCGCGACAGCAGCCTCATCGTACAACGTGAAAAAGCTGCTGCCGCTTCCGCTCATCCTGACCGGCCGGGCCAGCCGGCTCCGGGCTTCTCGCGACAGAACTTCCAGGGTCGGCTCAATTGAGAACGCCGCCGGCTCCAGATCGTTCCGCAGCAGACCCAGCAACTCACCCGCCTCCAACAACGCCCACGCCTCCAGTTCTGGTTCCGGAGACAGATTCCCTTCCGACCCGAGACCCATCTCATCGAACCTTTTGTAAACCGCCGGGGTCGGCAGGTGCAGACTCGGTAGCATCAGCACCGCCCACCGCGGCTGCGGCCGGGGCAACAGATTCACGATCTCGCCTCGACCGCGACACACGGCACTGGGCTGGAAGAAAAAGAACGACAAATCGCTTCCAAATCTCGCCGCGAACCGCGCCAGTTCACCGGCAGACAACCCCAGTTGCCACATCGCATTCAACGCAGCCAACATCACAGCGCCATCAGACGAGCCGCCTCCCAAACCCGCGCCGGCCGGGATGCTCTTGCTTAGCCGCACATCAATGCCTTTGCTGCGCCGGACAGGTTCCCTCGTTGCCAGCCAGTCGACAAGTGCGGCTGCGGTCCTGACGACGAGGTTGTTTGTATCCGTTGGGATACCCGCGTCGTCACACGTCAGGCGGACGCCTGAAACATCGGACTGCTCAATCGACAGTCTGTCAAAGAGCCCGATGGTCACCATCCAGGAAAACAGAGGATGGAAACCGTCGCTGCGCGGGCTTCCCACACGCAGGTGCAAGTTGATTTTCGCGGGCGCCAGCCAGTCCATGCGCACAATCTACCATCAGCGCAGCCCAGCCGCACCTTTATCACTCATTTTGCGTCCATCAACACACTGCACGATGTGCTCGTTCAACTCGGCCGAGAAAGACATGACATCGCCTTCGGCCAACTACGCTCAAAGATACCCCGCGTTTCGGCCCATCGTCAAGGAAAATCCTGTAACACAGAAATCCGCTTGACATATGATTTCACAATGATATCATAATGAAATCACCCAGGAGGTGCCCTATGACACAGGAACGCGAATTGGTGCTCACGCCGGGGATTCCCATTCTGATTCTGTCCATCCTTGTATTGCTTATATCCATTCCCTGCATTCCGGCCACTGCGGTCTTTCCGCCGTTGATCGCCGTGGGTGTTCTGGGTGTGCTGGCCAGCGTCTTGGGTTTCAAGGGGCTGTTCATCGTCAATCCAAACGAAGCGAAGGTCGTGCAGCTTTTCGGGAGATATGTGGGCACTGTCCGACAGGCGGGCTTCCATTGGGGAAATCCATTCTACACGCGCACGGCCGTCTCGCAGCGGACGCGGAACTTTGAGTCGGGACTGCTGAAGGTCAACGACCACGACGGAAACCCAGTGGAGATCAGGGCGGTGGTGGTCTGGCGTGTGGTGGATACCGCTGAAGCGATCTTTGAAGTCCAGGACTACGAAAACTATCTGGCAGTGCAGGCGGAATCGGCGTTGCGGAATCTGGCCACGCATTATCCCTATGATGCCCATCAGGAAGGGCAGCTTTCCCTGCGTGGTGCGACGGCCGAGATCGCGGAGCAGCTCAAGAAGGAGATCCAGGAACGTCTGAACAAAGCGGGAATGGTGGTGATGGAAGCCCGCATCAGCCATCTGGCGTATGCGCCTGAGATCGCCGTGGCGATGCTGCGACGCCAACAGGCCAGCGCCGTCATCGCCGCCCGGCAGAAGATTGTCGAGGGCGCCGTCGGCATGGTTGAGATGGCGCTCAATCAGCTGTCCAGGAACAACATCGTCGAACTTGATGAGGAGCGTAAGGCGGCGATGGTCAGCAACCTGCTGGTCGTTCTGTGCAGCGAGCACGAGGCCCAGCCGGTGGTGAATGCGGGAACGCTCCACCACTAGAGGGGTGAGTCAGTATACGTGGTCGGCAGTCAGGTGCGGACAGCGCCAACGCACTGCTGACCACGGGCCACTGACTACTGACTATCATGCCACAAAGAAAGGCGTTTCTTCTTCGAATAGACCCCTCGCTCCTGGAGGCGCTGGAGAAATGGGCGGCTGACGATCTGCGCAGCCTTAATGGGCAGATCGAGTGGATTCTGCGACGGGCGCTGGTGGACCGGAAGCGCCTCAAGACGGAAGACGCTATGCCGCAGGAACCGCCGCCGGCTCAACACGGAGAGTGAGACCATCACACTGCCCGCTCCCTGCCGGCACATCTGCCCGATCGAACACACCCTCGAGGCGTTGGCACTACAGCATCAACTGCATATACACCACATCGAGCCAGCGGCCGAACTTGAAACCGAGTTCCTTCAGTCGGCCGACCTCCGCGAAACCGTGCCTGCCATGCAGCCGAATGCTGGCGATCTGGTCGGCATCAATAACGGCGACGATGGTATGGTGGCCTATCTCCCTCGCCAGACGAATCAACTCCGCCAGGATAGCCGATCCGACGCCGCGCCCTCGTTGGCCGTCCGCTACGTAGACAGAGTTCTCAACGGTATTGTCGTACGCTCCGCGGTTTCGCCATTGATTGAGACATCCCCAGCCGATGATGCCACCGTCCCGCTCGGCCACAATCACCGGGTATCGCGGGCCATGAGCAGCGAACCAGCGTTCGCGGGATTCCAGCGTCTCGGGCTCCGTCTGATATGTGGTGGTACTATGGAGAACGTAGAAATTGTAGATGGCATTGATGGCCTCGCAGTCGCCGAAGTTGGCAGAACGGATGATGGGGTCTGGGTGCATTGCTGCTTCCTGCCGGTCGCTTTGGTTTCCGGACGGTCTTTGAACGGCGCATCTTAACGGACATTGGCCGGCCGGACACGGCGAATCAATCACGAGGGTTCTCACACATGTCCCACTGTGTCCGGTCGCGGACAGACAGGGCGGAGATCATGCCAGTGAGATCTCCAGTCTCGCTCCAGCCTCGATGATGACGTCGGCCGCCAGGGTAAGCACAGCCCGGCCGTCAGCGACGGCTGCGCTAACGGGAACTTCCTTTCCGGCGAGGCGGCACACGACGGTTGTCGGAGGCGCCGCGGCGGACCAGGCAAACGCCGCTTGGCGCAGCCGCAGCTTGCCCCATTTCAACTCCAGGGCGGCGTCGAGCTTGTCGGGAGCCTGTTTTTGAGTGTAAGTCCCCCAGCCTTCGGCGGCGACAAAAGGCGCCATGAAATTTTCGGGCGACAATCGCGGCGCGAATCCGATGCGACCTTTCGGGCCGTGATATTCGAAGCCGCAGGCGGCGATGAAAGTTCCGTGGCTGGCCATCGCCCGGCTGTAGTGGTCCGAGCATTCCACCTCGTTGAACGGGTTGCGCCGCGAGGCGTGGTGGCGATCGTGGACAACGCGGGTAACGACCAGCGCCTCGTCGACCAGTCCTTCCCACATCATGTGGGCGGCGAGCTGGTGCTCCTGACCGGTCCATACTTCGTTGAAGTAGTACGCGAATCCGCCCTTGCCCGAGGCCGTTT
>CAYSSA010000033.1:0-8532 GCA_964433485.1 uncultured Tepidisphaeraceae bacterium
CAAAGCCACCACGACCACCGCCGCCACGCTCTTCGCGCGGACGGGCTTCGTTGACCGTCAGCGGACGACCGCCGCAGTCCTTGCCGTTCAGCGCCGCAATGGCCGCTTCGGCTTCCTGGTCCGTGCCCATCTCCACAAAGCCGAAGCCCTTGGAGCGACCGGTGTCCCGATCCGCCACAACCTCGGCGCTGACCACACCACCATGTTCCTTGAACATCGCTTCAAGATCCGAACTGCTGGTGGAATAGGGCAAATTGCCCACGTACAAACGCTTGCCCATGGTAATCTCCTTTGTTGGGCAAATACGGATCCGCCAATGTTTACTTTCCGGATCCCATGAAAGCGGCCTTGCATTCCGGCCTGCAGAAGGTGGAGGGCGACAGAGGAGGGCCAGACCTGACGTACCAACGAACGCAGCGTACCTGACTCGATCGACGAACCAACCCAACCGGCATTCTAACCACAAATGCCCAAAATAAGCAAACAAAAAAGGCGAGTAGCCATGAGGTGGTCGGGGGGGAGGGAATCCTCACAGCGTAGCTCGCCCGTGAACGTTCTAGCAAAAGGCATTCCAAAACCGATCGATATTAAAACAGGCAATTTGAGTCCTATTTGGACAATGTATGCCAGCGACAAAGTCCAAGTGCATGAAAAAAGTGCAATTCGTGCAACTAATGCACGGCCGGGTGGCCAATAGCGTTACGATACCCTTACCTAGTCCTAGAACGCTACCGCTATCGTGTCGGGATGCAACAGTGGAGTTTCGTCAGATGGATACCGAGCGCACGTAGCACCCGTCGACGTGTCTTGGCATGTGAGGCCCGTGACGCGGCGTTATGGGCTTGAGTGTCGCAAAGAATCCGCGCGGCCTTGGCCAGCCGGCGTGACTGGGGTGTCTGACTCGCCGAAATCTTTGGCATAAAGGGGCTTGAATCAGGTGGACATATTCCCTTCTCCCTAGAGCAGGGCAAAGCCCTGCAGACTGGAGACGTGTTATGTCACAGGAACTGTTGTCTTCTCTGGCCGGGGTAGTCCCGACGGAGCGTAGCGGAGTCGGGACTACCCCGGCGGACGCTCCGCCGCAGGTTCCCATTCCGTCCGTTTTCCAGGCTCCGCAGGACGTATTGTGAAGGGCACCGACCGCTTGAAACCGAACGCGCTCGTCACCGTCGAGCGACACTACACTATCAACTTACTCGGCCCGCTGGCAGGTGCCGCCGTTCTTGCTTTCATCGTCTGTCGTCGCTGCCGTTGTACCGCTACTACCTCGGACAAACTCTGCGTATCGTGCGCGCAATGCAACTACGACCTCCGCGCCACCCCCGACCGCTGCCCTGAATGCGGAAAACCCCGCAAGACTCCGGCCGTCACGGCATAACTCGCCTTTGCAATGGACCGCGCCGGCGCTACTTTCGCCGTTTGCCGCGCAAGTGCCCGGGCGGGGCCATGGCACCACTCGTCCAAATGCCGAATACGAGCACTGTCGGTCGTCAGTGCATGAACTTGGCGGCATTTGTAATGGCCCTGCTACAGGGGTACCGTCCAGCCGAAGAACCGAGCGATGTTGGCGGTGGTGATCTGGTCGAGTTTCTGAAGTGTCCACCCGCGCACGCGGGCGACGGCGGCGGCCGTGTGCATGACGAAGGCCGGTTCGTTGTTTTTGTGCTTGCGGACCGGCTCGGGCGAGAGGTATGGCGCGTCAGTCTCAACCAGCAGCTGATGATCTGGAATGAACGCGGCGATCTCGCGGAGTTCATCCGACTTCTTGTATGTCACCACGCCCGTCAGCCCGATCATGTGGCCAAGGTCGAGGATGCGGCGGGCTTCGGACTTCGTGCCGGTGAAGCAGTGGAAGTCGGCGCGGAGGTCCGGGTAGTCGCGGAGAATGGCCAAACAGTCATCGACGGCCTCGCGGCAGTGAATGACGATAGGGCGGTTGCGCTGGCGAGCTAAGTCGAGTTGTGCCAGGAAGATGCGCTTCTGGACATCGCGCGGGGCAAAATCGTAGTGATAGTCGAGGCCCATTTCCCCCAGCGCGAGTACGGCCGGGTCTGTTTCCAGTTCAGCGAGTCGCGACAGGTCGCCATCGCGTGCTTCGGCCGAGTGATGCGGGTGAATGCCGATGGCGCAGCGGACATGTGGGAATCGGCGGCAGAGCGCGATGGCCTTTTCGGCGTCGGCGATGGTGGTTCCGATGGAGATCATGCCGTTGATGCCTGCCTGGCGGGCGTTGTCGAGAACAGCGTCAAGCCGGTCGGAGAGTTGGGAGTAGGTTAGATGGCAGTGGGAGTCGATCATTCGTTGGTAGCTGATAGGTAGTAGTTGGCAGTCTCCATTGTATCACGAGAGATGACCATGTGGGGGTCAAAATGTTGCCTCAAATGCGTGCGGCGTGTGGCGGATGATCGGTTGGCGGCCGGGGGGCCAGACGATGGCGACGACGTCGAACCTCGCGGGCGGCTGGGGGTGGCCGTAGCGGCTCATGTAATGGCGGGCGACTCGGGTAAGCTGATGCTGCTTGGCGGAGTTGACCTGATCCTCGGGACGGGGGTCGTCCTCCTGGCGGGTCTTGACCTCGACGAAGACGATCGTCTGCTCGTCACGGGCGACGATGTCGATTTCGCCAAGCTGGCAGCGGTAGTTGCGCACGATGATGGTCAGGCCCTTGTCCCGGAGATAGCGCGCGGCGATGTTCTCGCCGCGTTCGCCGAGCGCGCCGGCGGTGTCCGGACCGGTGAAAAACCTGGATAGCCACGTAATCATGAGGGAAAAAGTATCGCCAGAATCGGGCGCAGATGCAATTCCGAGCGGGGTTTATGAACATAGCCCTAAACAGGTTTCTTTTTGAATTGGGGCGTATGAGGCTATAGAGTCTTCCGCGGCGGTTGCCGTAACGGTCGTAAAGGAATAATGTTAAGCGAATGACAGGCGGAAATGCCTGGCGGGTGGAGACGCCCGCATTGGTCGAGGGAGGTTTATCTGCGCCGGCTCATACTGGTCCATCATGGGCGGTTACGGGTGGCCCGTCGCAACGAAGATGGGTTGTATGCCATCAAGCACCTTCGCGGACGGCTGGCAGCCAAGCGTTTTCTGAAGGATTTCATATACAAGCCGGCCGCAATGTTGCGGCTGCGGGCGCTGCTGGGGGATGTGGGGTTGATCCAGACACCCGGCAAACCGCTTGATCTGAAGACCTTGCCGGCGCTGGAGTTGATCGATCAACTGGCCAGGCACATTGCGGCCGAGCGGATACTGGTTGTCGAGCAGATTGACCGTTTGAACGCCCCGAGCATCTTCGACGACAGGAAGGATGCGCCGCCGCCACGCACGGATCCCACGCCGCCGCCGCCGAAGAAGAAGCTGAGCTGGATTGAGATCGAGGTCATAGAGGACGCCACTGAGCAGGCGTGTAATTCGGTGCGTATTGCCGTGCGGACGCCCGACGGCAACGAAGCATTCTACACCACCAACTCGGCTGGGCTGATTCGCATCGACGAGATCGAGGAGGGCACATGCGATGCGCGTTGCGAGACCAAGGGGGCCAAACGGGCCAACACTCTGCGATTCATCAAGAAGGGCGCCAAGACCGGCAAGAAATCCGACAAGAAGCCGGAGCCGCTTAAACCGGGGACCTATCACATCCGCAATGTTGATAATCACCAGGCCAGGACGGGCGAGACGCTGGACAGCCTGGCCAAAGCCGCGGGATTGAGTAAGTCCGAGCTGACCCAGTTCAACTGGGACACGGATGATCCGGCGAAAGTGAATGAATGCCTGGCCGGTGACGTCGGCTGCACCAAGACAGGTGAAGATGGCAATTTCCTGCTGGACAGCTCCGACAAGCCGGGCATCGTGCGAATTCCCGGCAAGTGGTCGGAGGAAGGGCTGGCAACGGGTCAGCGGCATACTTTTAGAGTGGAGAGGATTCCTCCGATGCGGCAACTGGTCCGCAAGGAATGGGTCATCGAGTTGGAAGGGCTCAATTTCCATTTCGACAGTGCCGTGCTGTTGCCCGACTACAAGACCGACGACCCCGACCCGGCCATGCCCGCCGAGGAACGCGTCACCACCCTCTGCGTGCTGGCCGAGGCGCTGCGCGAGGCCAGGCGGAAACCGGATCGCAAGTTGCTCATCACCGGCCACACGGACACCTCGGGATCGGATGCCTACAACCTGCCGCTTTCGCAACAGCGCGCCGATTGCGCGCTGGCCGCGCTGATGGGCGACCGGACGAAGTTCGTTCAGATCGCCAGCGCCAAGCACAAGGTCGAGGACTACCAGCTCATCCTCAAGTGGGTTGCGCGCGACTGGGGCTGGCCGTGCGATCCCGGTCTGATCGACAACCAGCAGGGGTCCAAGACCAGCGCCGCCACCAAGGCGTTCCAGAAGCAGTACAACATCGAGTTCGGCAAGAGCATTTCCGAGGATGGCGTCGTGGGCGAGCAGACGTGGGGCGCGTTCTTCGACGTGTACATGAAGGAACTGATGGAGCTGACCGACTGCGACGACGAGGCCGCCCTCAACGCGCTGCGCGGCAACATCAAGTTCGTGGACGACTCGAAGAAAGCCGTGGGTTGCGGCGAGAATTTCCCCAAGGAGAACCGCGGCCTGGATGGCTGGCGCAGCCTGGAGAACCGCCGCGTGGAGATCATCTTCTTCGCGCCGGACCAGCTTCCGTCGCTCTCCTGCCATAGCGGCGGCACCTGCAAGTCGGCCGTGTGCCAGGTCAACAATCCAAAGCTTTTTGTCCCCGAGATGATCCCGGTGCCGCCGGTGCTGCCGCGGCGATTGCGCCTGCGGTTGCACCTGCAACTGGCCTGGGCCGACCCGAACAAGGCCGAGCATTTCTTCCCAGAAGCCTGCCCGGTGTACCTTGTCTTTGGCGACGGCCGCGATCCCATCAAAAAGGAACTCGAGGCCGACGGCATCATCGACACGTTCATCGACCGCCGCGCGGTGTCGGTGTCGCTGCTGTTCGACTTCACCGATTCGGGTGCGAACATCGGCACGCAATATCTGGCCACGGGACCGGCCGATGCCAATCCCAGGGAGACGCTCGTCAAAGCCGATGATATCAAGGCGGCCGTCGACAAGAAGAATCGCCTTTGGAGGCTGCCCGAGAAGTGGAGCACAAACGAGACCGACTGGACCGCCACGGATGCACCCACGTACGACAAGGGCAAGTTCGCCAAGCTCGACGATCCGGCCACCAGGATCGGCACGCACGCCAAACCCGCCAAGCTGCTGCTGGACCCGCACTGGAAGGGCATCCGTTTGGAGTTCTTCGATCGAAGCTTCGGCCATTCGGACCACAACCACAAGCGCATCTGCATTCCGCCGGTGATGCTCGAGGGTTTCCGCATGGATCCGGGCAAGGATGACAAGAGGGCTCCGGACTCACACAGCAACTGGACTGTGTCCGATGACGACAACGCCAAGACCGCGTTGTGTCTGCCCTGGGTGCTGCGGCGGAAGGCCGACGGCTCGGCCGACCTGCCGAAGCTCGACAAGACGATGCTGATCCGGCTCAGGGCGGACAAGCAGTACATCTTCTCCAAATCCGCGACCGAGAGGGAGATCAAGACGCTCGAGCCGGCGGCCGAGGAACTCAAGCCCAGGGCCGAGCGACTGCAATACTACGACTTGCCGAAGGTGTGGAAGTCGACCAGGTATTATTTACGTGCGGCCGATGGCACGGGCAAATTCTTCGATACGGTCACCGACGCCGACATCGCGGCCGCAGACGACCTGACCAAGCCGCTGATCTTCTCGCTGGACGACATCGTGCTTTCGATTCCTGACGCATCGGAGAAGCTTACGCCGCTGACCCTCGGGGCATCGGATCGGGCGGCCATTTTCGCCAGCACGTTCGACGATACCGGTCCCGGCCAGGCCGCGTCCAAAGTCGGGGTATACAAAGCCGACTCGGCCAACCGCAGGTCGTTTTTCAGCAATGTGGACGTGGCAAGCAAGAACTACATCCACGACTATCCCGACTGGACGCGCCTGATCATTGCCCAGGGCAACCTGTTTGACGTGTTTGACCGGCGCACCCCCGAAGACGACAACAATCCCGTGGCGGGTGCTCGCGCTGCCGTGCGCTGGGTGGATGCGCCGCCTCTGAAGGCCGCGGGCAACGTCTTCAATCCCAGACCTGCGCGCACCGATAAGACCTTCTTCTCCCTTCGTCCGTTCCATGAGCAGGAATACGCTGACCGCGGACAGCAATACAACGGCACGGCCTTTGGCACGACCGGACGTTACGAGATGGCCCTGATCCGATGTTGCGGCCGCGATGGTGACACCGAACTGATGGCCAGCCTGCAATACTTCCGGCTGTTTTTCTCGTTCAACCCGGCCGCTCCGGCCCCGCCGCCTCCACCTCCACAGTCGATCTATCACGCCCCGGCTCCCAACTGGCAGACCAACCGTGAGCAGTACATGGAAGACTGCTGCAAGAACATTATTGAGCGCTGGAACGGCAACGATGCGTTCAATGGGGAACGCGGCCAGATCATTCCCCGCGCCGACACCGACAAGCTGCGCAGCACGGTGATCTTCTTCATCCAGCCGGCGCCGAGCGCCGCCACGGCTCACTATTCCATGGACATCGTGCAGCCCGGTATGGGCCAGCTTGGCGGCCGGGCCTGGATGAACGGCTCCGTGGGCACCGGCGAGCTCGGTGAAACCGATCAGACCAGCCTGGCGTCGGGTTGGTTCCCGGCGGCCCACGAGGTCGGCCATGCCAACGGTCTGCCGGATGAGTATAACGAGCGCTGGGGCGCCAGGTCGTTCGACGAACTCTCGATCAAATACAACACGCCGGGTGACGCCTACGAGCCTGACGGCCGAAACGAAACCGCGACCGCCGCCGACTGCGGCATGATGAACGGCAACCGGCTCTCGCGAAACCGTTACTTCTGGCATTCGGCGGAGTTCGCCCGCGCCGTGACCGGCAAGAGGTTCAAGGTCAAGTACACCAACAACTACACCGACTTCTGGGTGCCGCCCCATCCGAACTGGCCGATTCGCGGATACGTGTGGTGGCCCATTGCAGCGCGACCGGCCGCCACCAACGGACGGGCGGCGTATGACCTGTTCCTCTACACACTGGGGAAGGACCGCTATTCGCAGGACCTCCTCCACGCCGGCAAGGGTCCGTTCGACGGCATCCTGCTCATCAACGTGAAAATGCGGGTCACGATGTACAGCAACACGACCAACAACATTCAGTTGATCGCGTCGCGGCTGTCGGCGGGAGTGCGAGCGGCGTTCAATGGGCGTTTCGCGGCCACAGGAACCGTGCAACAGGGCACCGACCAGGAATGGACCTTCACCCGCTGCGCCATCCAGGTTGCGCCCCGCTTCTGCATCTTCTACAACACCGCCAAGCCGGCCCCGACGGACGCCTCCGGGAATCCCATCAACATGGCCGCCCACAACGCCGCCGCCACCGGCCTGGTCAACACCTACGGCGCGCCCTTCAATGTCAACATTGTCGAGACCAACAATCCCAACACCCGATGGAACGCCGCTTCTCCGGACCGAAACCTGACGCTCGAGTTCTCGGCGCAACCGTTCCCCGCGCCGCCCGCGGCCGGGCAACCTTGGAACGTGCAACTGACCGAAAACTTCAACCGGAAATTCTGTGCGATGCTGGGTCTGGCCGAGGATCCGGCCGCCATCACCGCCAATGACCTGCTGCCACTGGTCCAGACGCTGATACCGACCAATGCCGCCGTCAACGCGATCTGAAATCCTCCGTTCGCTTTTTGGCATGGCCGCCGCCGTTGCCGTCCTGCTATGCTCATGCAAGGTCAGGTCGGCGGCTCCGACGAGTTCCACTGGAGAAAAGACCGTGATACGAATCACTCATCAGGCAGGACTCGCAGATGAAACCGCGGTGGACGTGCCGGCCCTGCCGCTTCGCCCCGGGCCGCGCTCCGCGCCAGGCAACCCCGCGGAACCGTCGGCCTGCATTCGTCCTTACGCCAATCCGGCCCTGAACTCGCGCTTGCCGGGACCGTTGCCGGCCGGCAAATGGCAGGTCGCTTTTGCCGCTGACGTGCAGCCGCGCATCCCGCCGGCCTTTGTACTGGATGCGCCTGGGCGGGTGATCGTGCAGGCCGGACAATGGCAACTGTTCGACGCCAGCGACGGCCGGCTCATCGCTCGCACGGGGCTTGGTCCCAGCGGCGTCTGTGTCGGGCCCGCCAAACATTTCCTGGCCGCCGATAACGCCGGGAACATCTCGGCCTATCGCCTGGAAGACGGACGCCAGGCGTTTTCGCTGGCGCCGTCGTTCGGCGAGTCATTTGTGCGAAGCTATCTTGCGGTCGATGGGGCTCGCGTGCTCATCCTGGGCGTGGAGCGGCCCATGGACGCACACGGCCATCATCAGCCCAGCCGCTCTGTGCTCGATTGCCAGGATGTGCAGTTCCCGATCCGCGTCAGCAGTTCAAGGCTTCTGGAATCGGTGGATGACAAAGGACGAATGCAAAAGCGGAGTCGGGTTTTGGAAGGCGCACAGGA
>CAYSSA010000033.1:8629-8882 GCA_964433485.1 uncultured Tepidisphaeraceae bacterium
ATTGACGGGGCTTTCGAGCCGCTTGCCCTGAGCGTGGACGGCGCCGATCGCGCCCATCTTGTTGTCCGAACCGGCGGCGAGCAACGCCTGTGGATCGTTGAGCCGGATGGGACACTGGCTTGCTCGGCCCTGCTGCCGGGTGAGCTTCCGGCGACCGTAGCGCCGCCCGCCATTGGCTGCGATGGCCGCGTGTATGTCCAGACTTCCGCTCGCCTGCTCGCATTTGCGCCGGATGGCAGACTTTTGTGGGAGT
>CAYSSA010000033.1:8906-11333 GCA_964433485.1 uncultured Tepidisphaeraceae bacterium
GTTGCAGCGGGCGTGGGAGCTGCACCATCGCGTGCTGGCGTCCGCCGGATCCGTGCTGCTGAGTATCGGCGCGGATGGTCTGGCGGAACCGTTGCATGATTTCGGACAGCGACTGACGACACCGCCGGTGCTGACCGCCGACGGGCGCATTCTGGTCGCCTCGGAACAGAAACTCTTTTGTCTGAAGGTCCAAAAGGAGTAGCATCCGGGCGTTGCCTGCCGGGAATCCTGGAGTCGCATGCGAACCGTGCTGGTCATCTCGGATACGACGTTGCGCGTGCTCACTGTGCCCGGCGAGCCTGCCGTTGTGGACATTGTTGACATCCAGAGTCCCGGACACGCCGTCCGGCTGCTCAAGCCCTTCGAGCACGACGCCGTCGCCATGGCACAATTGCGGATGGTCCTGGCTCAGGACGCGCTGGCCACGACGCCAACCAGCCTCTCGGGCGACCAGGTGATTCGCCTGCTGGCCCTGCGTGCGGCGGCCGGTCTCGTGGGGATCGCCCGCCCGGAGGTGCGCCGACTGGCGATCGCCGGCACCGAGCAAGCCCAGGCGCAGGCGCAAACCGCATCGGCCCAGCCGGTAGCCAAGAAGAAGCTCACCTGGATCGAAATCGTGGTGATCAACGACCTGACCGGCAAGCCGATTCCATGGGTGAGGATGGCCGTGAAAGTGCCGTCCGGCGAGGAGAACTTCTACACGACCGACAACGAAGGGTTGATTCGCATTGACGATATCGACCCGGGCACCTGCGATGCGCGGTGCGACCTGAAGAACGCCACCCTCGATGACACGCTGGCATTCGTGGCGATGGGCCAGAAGACCGACAAGCCCAAGTTCCCGCCGGGCGCCTATCCGACCGACAGCACCACCCGCCGCATTGCGGAGATTGAGGAGCACAAGGTCAAGAAGGGCGAGTCGATCGCCAGCCTGGCGCAGAAGGCCGGCATGAAATGGCAGGAACTGGCGAAGTTCAACTGGGGCACGTCCGTGCCCGAGCAGATCAACGAGGCCCTCCGCGATCGTGTGGGCTGCACGAAGAAGACGAAAGACCGCCTTAACTACATGTTCGACGACACCGACAAGCCCGGCATCGTGTATATCCCGAGCAAGTGGGAGGAGACCGGTCTGGCGACGGGCAAGCAGCACATCGTGCGGGCCAAACCCGTCAATATGTTCATCGTCGTCCTGCAAAACGAGCGCGGGCTTCGCATTCCCGAGGTTGATTACAAGATTACCTTCGCCGACAAGTCCAAAGCCTCCGGCAAACTTGGTCTGGGTGGAATCGACGGCATCAAGGATCCATACCCCGGTCCGCTGGAGGTGCTCTACGAAGATCACACCGACATTCTCGTCAAGTCGCTGGCCAAGCTGGCCCGCGACGCATTCGACCGGCGCGACGCGCAGGAGACCTTCCGGATTCTCAAGCATGATCCCAAGACCGTGCAGGGCATGATCGACATGTACGCCAGATATTGCAACGACTTGTCGGGCAAGGGTTTCGTCGAGGATGCCTACGCCGAGATCACCGACCCGGAAGCCCGGGAACGGATGGAAACGCTGATGCTCCTGGCGGGGCTGAAGGTGCGCAGCGGCAAGACGCTGTCGATCGCCCATTCGCCGGACCAGGTCTACGACCAGCACGGGATCACCGCGCCAACCGCGCCGCCGCCGGCCTATCCTTCACTTCCGCCGCTGGAGGGAACGCCAATGGATGAGTTCTACGGTGAAATCGAGCCGCCGCTGAAGACCGTCTCGCCGGGCGCTACGCTCCGCTATCGCGTGAAGCACAAGACCGGCTGGATGGGCGGCCCCGATCCGTACTACGAATGGTACTGGTACGACGAGCGCGATGTCCGCAAGGAAGACAACACCGTGCGTGTCCACCGCATGTACCTGGACAGGTACGACAACTTTTTTTCCAAGCGGGACAAGACATGGGACGAGCTTGGCCATTATGTCGTTGTCTGCACCATCCATTGGAACAAGGCCAAGCAGGACGTTGTGTTCCGCACCAACGTCGAGCCGGTCGAGACCCTGCTCATTCCGGAATTGAACGCGGCCCGCGACGCCGGGCTGATGGATATCCGCGCCACCTGGCTGATGATCATGCGTTATGTGCGGACGCTCAAGGCCGTGGCGGCCAAGGCGCCGCCCCCCAACGAGAAGGCCAGGCGTGAACACTCGCAGTTGCTTGAGCAGTACGAGAAATACGTGCAGAAGCTGGTCGATCTGGAACAGGAGTCCCAGGGCGGCGACCGCTTCATCGTCAACGCCGTGCATATCGAGAAGTCCACGCAGCGCAAGAGCCGCCTGAGCATCTTCATCGCTCGCCGGCCCAGCGGCGAGTGGGTGCTGGTCGACTGGACCAATCCGCTGGATCGCTCCCGAACGGGCATCTACACGGCCACGGGCGCCGACGGCGA
>CAYSSA010000033.1:11346-11666 GCA_964433485.1 uncultured Tepidisphaeraceae bacterium
GGAATCTGCTCAAGGAGTGGGACTCGGGCAACCGCTACTACGACGGAACCATCCGCTGTCACATCCCGTCTCCGCCGCTGGCCGCCCCGCTCAACCACCAGTTCGAGACCGACGGAGCTTCCTTCTGGGACAGTGTCGCCAGTTTCTTCGAGTGGATCGCGCTGGGAGCGGCGGTCGTCGCCGGCGTTGTGACGCTCATCGCGCCGGTGCCGGGTTCGCAGGTGGTGTCGGCCGCGATCTGGACGGCCATCTTTTCCTCCAGCGCGGCCGCGGTCATCAACATCGGTCAGCGGCACGCGGAGGGCTTCGGCAATGCCAAG
>CAYSSA010000033.1:11707-17423 GCA_964433485.1 uncultured Tepidisphaeraceae bacterium
CGTGTGGGCGCGCGGTGCGACCATTCTGGCGAAAAACACGCAGGGACAGGTCGTCAAGACCGTGCTGATCGGTTCGGTCGCCACCGACGGCGTACAGGGCGTGCTCGTCGCCGTTGATACGGCGGCGGAATTCGACCGGATCATGGCCGACCGCACGCTTACCCCCGCCGAGCGCACCGGGCGGCTGGTCGAGCTTTTCAAAGGCGCAGCACTGACGGCGACGCTGACCTGCATCTCCATTCGCGGCACCAAGCAGGATCTGGACAATCTCAACCTCGCCGACCGTCATGGAAAGACGCCGCGCCAGACCCTTGAGAGGCTCGGCAAGCCCGGCGAGGAAGTGGACCTCACGGGCAAACCCGTGGTCGAAGGCCATACCAAGCAAGGCAAGCAGGTCACCACCGTCGAGGACCAGCACCATCCCAAGCATCCGGACAACGATTCATCGGCCGGCAAGGGCAAGCCGCCTTCGACGGGCAAGCCCCGTCGCAAGTTTGATCCGGCTCCGCCGCCCGAGAAGCGCGGCCTGCGCGCCCGCGACCATGAGATGATGGCCGCCAAGGCCCAGGAGAAGCAGGTCTACATCTTTGTCCGCGATGGCAATGAAGATTCCGTCGCCCGCATGGGCAAGCCCTACACCACGCCCACCGGCAAGACCTATCCGACCACGTCCAAGGGCGAGGACATGAAGGCCAAGACCAGCAAGACCGATCCCACCAAGGGGCTGGTCACGTTCCCCAACAGCATGGACGAGCGATTCCGAACGCTGGAATCGCTGGCGGGCGAGCCTCCGCCAATGACCAAGGCCCAGCTCAAGGCCGATCCCGACGAGTTCAACCGCCGCTACAAGAAGTTCCTGGACGAGAAGATCACCGGCCACCACTTCAAGGTGCTCGGCGAGGAGGATGGCTGGCTTGTCATCGACCAGCAGGGCCGGGCCATTCACGGCGATGTCGACCTGCACGGCGTCTACGACAAGAAGGGCAAGCTGATCAACTCCGAGCAGATTCGCTCGGAAATGAACGATGAGGCCAACGCCACGCTCTTCCAGCACGGCGCCCATGACGAGTGGCCCGACCGCAACAAGGAAAAGGCCGGCGTCAACCGTGGCCCGCAGGGCGACAAGGGTGTTACCGTCTATACGCCGGATGGCCAGGTCTACCATTTCGACACCAACGAGGATATGAAGGCGTTCTTCCTCGAACATCGCCTGGACTGGAACTCGGCGTATGGCGAATTCGAGGCGAATGTGAAGAAGATCAACGTGGATTGAGACTCCCATGAGACCACCGCCATTTGCCAGCGCTGACGAACGCAACAAACTGGTCGACCAGATCGCCGAAGTCTCGCTGCGATACAACAAGGCCATGGATGCCGGAGAATTCGCCCTTGGCCAGTCGCTGAGAAAACAGATGCGTTCGCTGCTCGACGACTACCACGCTCGGTTGCCCGTGCGCGCCCTGTGCTGCTGTCCTTATGACAACGTGCCCTTGTTCTACCGCATGGACCCCTGGGGGATTGATGGCAAGTGGTGGAAGCCCGACGGCCTGCGCGACCATCCGCTTCCCTGCCGGCACTTCTGCGTGCTGCGCGGGGCCATCAACTTCGGCGGCAGGACGCCCCGCGGCGGCGACTTCGACGCCCATACCGGCCCGGAAGTGCCCTATGTCATCCCGCGACTGCTCGAATTCGACACGATGCAGGCCGTTGTCGCCAAAGTGCCCCTGGCCTTCGGCGATGCCTACACTATCGGCTACTTCGCTGAGGTTCGCCCGCCTGTGCAGCAACTGGCGGCCAACTGGCCCAGCAAGCAGCACACCTACACCACCGCCATGGGCGACACCGAGTTCGCCTTCGACAACGACCCCTGGGACTTCGATCTGGAGAAGTGGATCGCCGCGGGAAAACTGCTCTGGTGTCCTCCCGACGACCCCGCGGCCGCGCCACTCAAAGGCACGCCCAAGGAGTATCCCTATCGCGACGTGAAGGGAACTCGCGAGCGTATGATCGTCAGCGCCGCCGGCGCCTTCCCCGCCGGTCTGCCGGATGGAAGCTACATCTCGCCCTACGAGGACTGACCTCCACGCGTTGGATGAATCCGATCGTCGATGGCAGTGGCCGGATACAAGCTGAGGGCCGGGGTTGACTGAGCCGCCGATGGATGTGACTGTTACACCACGGTTCAAAGACCGGCCACGCCGACAGGCCAGGGCAGCGAGGATCCTCAGCAAGACTCAGGCCAGGACCCCGGCGACACAGACTTTGCCCGGACGCATCGCCCGGCCCGGGTGCGGGTGTCGGTGATTGACGACGAGAGAGCCTTGGGGAGGGAGATGAGGCGGTTCAAGCATGCGGGATAGCATTCAACGTAGAACTGCTTGCGACCATTGATCCGGTACAATGGCCGCCGATGGAAGAGTTGGATATTCAGAATATCATTGAACTCGGGATCAGGCATATTCAGGCTGGTCAATTGCCGGAGGCGGAGGCGGCGTTGCGGCGAGTGCTGGCGGTTTTCCCGGGGCATCCCCACGCGCTGCAGCTACTGGGTCTGCTGGCACACAGGACCGGGCAGTACTCCCATGCGGCCGAGCTGATTCGGCGGGCCATCGTCGTTCAACCAACAGACCCGGTTTATCATTACAACCTGGGTGTGGTGCTTCGGGACGCCGGGCTTGCCGATGAAGCGGCAGCGGCGTTTCAGGAGGCACTGAAATACCGGCCCGACTTTGCCGAGGCGATGGTGGACCTGGGGCTTGTATTGCGGTCGAAGGGTTGCCTGGACCAGGCCGTTGCGGTGTTGCGTGCCGCAGTTCGATGCGCGCCGGCCATGGCGAGCGCGCACAACAATCTCGGCATCGCCCTTCACGACGTCCGGCAGTTTGCCGAAGCGGTCGAGGCATTTCGCAATGCGATCCGGCTTCGGCCTGATTACACGGGGGCGTTCTGCAACATGGGGCTGTCTTTGCGTGAACTCCGGCGGATGGATGAAGCTATCGCCGCGACGCGCGCCGCCATCCGGATCGATCCTGGATTCGCCCTGGCGCACAACAATCTTGGTGACACGCTGAAAGAATCCGGTGATATTGCCCAGGCCATCGTCAGCTATCGCCGGGCGACGGAGTTGGCGCCGGACAATCCGGCTATGCACAGCAATCTGGTCTATGCGCGGCTGTTCGATCCCGGGGCGAGCGCCACGAGTATCCGTGAGGAATGTGGTTGCTGGAACCAACGCCATGCCGAGCCACTGAAGAAGTTGGTTCGGCCGCATGTCCCGTCACCAAACGCCGGTCGCCGGCTGCGAATTGGTTATGTGTCGCCGGACCTGCGGGATCATGTCATCGGCCGCAACCTGGCGCCGCTGTTTGAACATTCCGACCGCGGACGGTTCGAAATCTTCTGCTATGCCGACGTCCGCCGACCTGACTGGCTGACGCATAGGCTGCGGCGTGACGCTGAGCACTGGCGGAGCATCATCGGGTTGACGGACCAGCAGGTTGCCGAGCTTATCCGTGGGGATGGAATTGATATCCTGGTGGACCTGAGCCTGCATCTGGCGCACAACCGGTTGCTGGTGTTTGCCCGCAAGCCCGCGCCGCTGCAGGTCACCTTTGCGGGGTATCCCGGAACGACCGGGCTGGAAGCCATGGATTTCCGATTGACTGATCCGCACCTGGATCCACCGGAATCATCGGATGCGGCCTACAGTGAGAAATCGATTCGCCTTGCAAACAGTTTCTGGTGTTACGATCCGCTTGGCTCAGAGATTGCCGTCGGTAAGCTTCCCGCCCGAAGCCGGGGATTCATCACGTTCGGATGCCTGAACAATTTCTGCAAGATCAATGACTATGTGCTGGAACTCTGGGCGGAAGTCCTTCGGGCCGTGTCCGGTTCGCGTCTGGTGATGCTGACGGATCCGGGGAGCCATCGCGAGCGGACTCTGGCGTCGCTGGAGCGGCTGGGCGTGGACCGTGCTCGGGTCGAGTTTGCATGTAAGCGGCCGCGGCAACAATACCTGGAGCTTTACCATGGCGTCGACATAGCTCTGGACACGGTTCCGTACAATGGCCACACGACCAGTCTGGATGCGTTTTGGATGGGCGTGCCGGTGGTGACCCTGGTGGGCCAGACCGTGGTCGGCCGGGCCGGTCTGTCACAATGTATGAACCTTGGATTGACGGAGCTTGTGGCTTGGAGTCGTGAGGAGTTTGTCCCGACGGCGGCGCGTCTGGCTGGCGATCTGCCGCGGCTGGCGGAGATGCGCTCCGCGCTTCGGCAACGGATGGAGCGGTCTCCGCTCATGGACGGCGAGGGCTTTGCCCGTGGAGTGGAGACGGCATATCGTTGCATCGCGGAATCCCGCTGATCCCACCACGTTGGGCGGCCTGCCCTTTGGTGCTTAAGCTCCATCGCTCCATCCACTTGCATCACCATCAATGGGTGGCCGCGATGGGTCGAGCCGGATCCAGGGCGCTGCGGGATTTGGCCCAGTCGATATCCCGCGTGAGCTGTTGCCTGAGCGAGGACACATCGGCGAACCTCCGCTGCTCCCGGCGCCAGTCGATCAGGCTCACACCGATGATCTGCCCATAGAGGTCGCTGTCGTATCCGATCAGATGCGCCTCGACCTGCCGCCGGTGTTCCCCGAAAGTGGGCATGGGACCGATGCTCACGGCCGCGGGCCAGCATTGGCCGGCGATTTCGCAGCGGCCGGCGTACACGCCATCGGCGGGGACAAGCTGGTCGGAGCAGTCGAGGTTGGCGGTGGGAATGCCGATGGAGCGTCCGCGCTGGTAGCCGCGAATCACCGAACCGCGCAGTTCATACGGGCGGCCAAGGCAGATAGCCGCGTCGCGGACCCGCCCCATGGACAACAACCAGCGAATCAGCGAACTGCTGACGGGGACGCACTGCATATCGAGCAGGACCGCTTCGGCCGGCGTGGCAATGTGAATGCCGATGCCGGAGCCGATTGACCAATGCTGAAGCTGACGAATGTTGCCACCGCGCCCCTTGCCGAAATTGAAGGAGTCGCCTTCAACAATATGAGCCGGCCGCACCTCGTCGCGCAGGATCTCCCAGAATCGTTCCGCCGATAGATTCAACACGGCTGGTTCGGGAGGCAGTTCAACCAGGTAATCCACTCCAAGGTCCGCCAGGAGGGATCGCTTGACTTCGATGGGCGTGAGCCGAGGCGGCGCCGACTCGGGCCGCAACACTGTGACCGGGTGCGGCTCGAAAGTCACGGCGGCAACGGCTCGGCCGTGCGCTTCATCGGCCAACTGCCGGACTCGGGCGACAATGCTCCGATGACCCAGGTGTACGCCGTCGAAATTTCCGATCGACAGAACCGCCCCCGGCGGCAACGAACGCAAGGCGTCCAGTCCAAAACGAAGTTCCATCAGCGAGGCTCCAAATGAGTGTGTCCATTGTAACGGCGAGAGGGCGAATGTGATGTTGTCGGCCGGCTGGAGGACAAGGCGCGGGAAGAAATCGTGTCGCAACGATGCCTGGGCTATTCCGCTCGGAGGGCCTCAACGAGTCCTGTGGGTGGGGCGGCGCGGTGCGCGTCGGGGTAGAGGCCGATGGAGTCGAAGGGAATTGGGTGGAATGGGGTTGTGCGCGGAATGCTGGAATCGGGCGAAAGGCGAAGGATGCCTCGGGCTGCGTCGGGAAAGTCGTTGGCGGTGGCAGTGATGTGATTGGCGGCGAGCCG
>CAYSSA010000033.1:17435-24689 GCA_964433485.1 uncultured Tepidisphaeraceae bacterium
CTTGTCCCGTCGCAGGGTCTGATCGCACCGCACCACGAGGTTGCGCCAGAGGTGGTTGACATTGATCCCCTCATCAAGTCTGGCTATGGCGGGATAGCGCGAAGCATAAAGAGAAGGATCGAAATCGGGGGCTGAGCGGAACTTGGCGGTGAAATCTTTCCAGTGCTTCTCGCTCCAGGGTGAGAAGCTGACAGCCGTGGCGCAATCAATAAACAGGTTGTTGTCCAGTGTGTTGTCTTTTCCGCCGTGGATCTGCACGCCGCCGAAGCCGAGTTTGCCGGCGGCGCAGCGTCGGAAGATGTTGCCCTGGATGAGTGTGTCGCAGATGGCGTCATCAAGACGGATGCCGGCCTGTCCGCAGGGAGGGGCCTTGGCCGGTTCACGCCAGTTGCCGATGTGGTGGAAATAGTTATGGCGGAAGACGTTGCCGCGATACGTGGGGTTTCCCCACATGTCTACGGCGCCCTGGTCGTCGGATTCAAGCACTACACGCGCGATCTCGTTGTATTCGACGAGGTGGTCGTTGCCGGCGAGACGGATGGCGCTGCTGCCGATGTCGTGCAACAGATTGTGGGCGATGCGGTTGCCGACGCCTCCCATGGCGATGGCCGGGCTATAGGTGTGGTCAATGCGGGACAGGTCGTGGATATGGCAATTTTCGACCAGATGGCCGGCCGGGGCCAGAGTCCTGCGATCGCCGCCGTCCACATTTGTGCCGCCTCGGCCGAGTGAATGGATGTCGCAGGAGAGGATGCGGTTGTCGCGGCCGCCGTGCATAACGACGCCGGCGCCGGCAAAGTGCCGGATGGCGCAGCCTGCCAGCAGGATCCGGCTGGAGTCGGCAATGTGGATTGCGTCGACGCTGCCATGTTCCCATGTCAGCCCCTCCAGGCGGATGTCGGTTGCTTTGGAAATATCGACAAAATGAAAGGGCGCCGCGGCAAGGGTGATGTCCGACTTGGCGGGGTCCGTCGGGGGGTAGAAATAGAGGCGCAAGGATCGCCGGTCGAGATACCATTCGCCGGGCTGGTCGATCTCACTGAGCAGGTTAAGCGCACAATAGGGCTGTCCCTTGCGGTATCCATAGACGTGATAAGGCGCGGCCAGGCGGATCAGTCGCTTTTCGGCGTCGATCGAGACGACCTGCTCGTAGGAATCGGCCCAGTTCCAGAACCAGTAGCCGTAGAGAACAATGTCCGGGTCGTCCTTCCAGCGCGATGGCCGGTCCCCATGGTAAACCAGATTGCCTTCCCGGAAACCAGGACCGAGATAACCGGTGACCGGCGATTGTCCCTGGACATCGGCTAATTGTGCGAAGCCTTCGTTTGGCCAGCGAGACAGCGGCATGGCCCGGCCGTTGCAGAATAACTCCACGGCCGGATGCGTCTTGAATCCGCGGCCACTGCCGAAGCCGCCCAGCCGCACCGGAGGCACCTGGCCAATGCCGGCGGATTTGAGGTCCAGTTGCATCACTTTTCCGCGGGCTTCCTCGGGCAGGCGCGCGAGGATTGTGGGATCGCTGACCGGAGCGAAGCCGCCAAGGCGGACACCGGCGCTGAACACGGGTTTGTCGGCCGGATCGGCGGCGCGATAGATGATCGGGCCGGCCGGTGTGCCGGAATCTTCGGTGGCGAGAGCGAACGTCCGATCGACCGTGTAGCGACCGGGGTGAATGAGCACGACCACGGATCCGCCGATCGTACCTGATTGGCGTTGCGTTCGAATTTCGTCACGAGCACGTTCAATGGTGCGAAACGGTTTGTTGGCGGCGCCGGGGTTGGAGTCGTTGCCGGTGGAGGCGACGTGCAGGATCAATGCGGCGGTCGGCGGAGTGGAAACGGAGGTGCGGCCGGCGGCCGGATCGAAAGGAGGGTTGCCGGCTCTGCGTCGGGCGAGTTGCTGAAGGTAATCGCGCGCGGCCGAGCGAAGCGCTGGCGGAGCATCCGGCCGCTTGGCAACGGCCTGGTAGTCGCGCTCTGCCGCATCGAAGTCGCGGGCGATTGCTCGGGACTGGCCCGCGGCAAGCCTGTCCAGCACTTCGGTCACGGCGGGCGACTCGATCGGCATTGCCGGCCGGGTTGCGGGCGCCTGTCCCGTGGCGGGGAGTGCCTGGATGGCGAGCAAGGCAAGGAATGCTATTCTCACGGGAACCTCGAATCTGGCCGCCAATTGCGGCACTGCCGCTTGATACATCGACGCGGGCGTGGCTGTTGCCTGCCGGGGGCGATTCCGCCGCACTCATTTTTCCGCAATATTCCGCGGCTCCCTGATTATCGACTGCTCCCGTCCATCCCGCGATCGGAACATGCCCGCCAAATTGTCAAGGATCCCCATCAGACACAACCGTGTCGGCCGGTTTGAATCCGCCCGCGCTTTGCGTTATCTAATCCGAATGCGGCACGACGAAATCATTCCGATTCTGGATTTTGGATCGCAGTATGCGCAGCTCATAGCCCGGCGCGTGCGAGAGAAGGGGGCTTACAGTGAACTGGTGCGGCCGAATATTTCGGCGGCCGAACTGCGCGCGATGAAGCCACGGGGGATCATTCTCTCGGGCGGGCCATCGAGTGTTTACGAAGCGAACGCCCCGAAATGCGACCCGGCCATCTTCGACCTGGGCGTGCCCATCCTCGGAATCTGCTACGGTATGCAACTGGCCGCACAGGTGCTGGGCGGGCAGGTCAAGCCGGCCGCCGCTCGCGAGTTTGGGCGGGCGAAGCTGCATGTTGTCAGCACCGATCCGCTGCTGACCGGTCTGCCGGATGAGACGGCCGTATGGATGTCACACGGCGACCAGATACATGAATTGCCGCCGGAATTCGTGTCGCTGGCGACGACGCCGACGTGCCCGTTCGCAGCCGCGCGGCACACCTCTCGGCCGTTCTGGGGCGTACAATTCCATCCGGAAGTGACGCACACGCCGCGAGGAGAGCAGGTGTTTCACAACTTCCTCTACGAGATCTGCAAGTGCAGCGGAACCTGGACAATGGAGAACTTCATTGACCAGACCCTACGGCATGTGCGCGAACAGGTCGGCGGTGGGAAGGTCATCTGCGGGCTGTCGGGCGGGGTCGATTCGTCGGTGGTGGCGGCCATGCTTCACAAGGCCATCGGTGAGCAATTGGTGTGCATTTTTGTGGACAACGGGCTGCTTCGCAAGAACGAGCGAGAATTGGTTGAGACGACGTTCCGCGATCATTTCAAGATCAACCTGCGGGTGAACGACGCCTCGCAGCAGTTCCTTTCCGCACTGAAAGGGGTGACCGATCCACAGCAGAAGCGGAAGATCATCGGCAAGGAGTTCATTGATGCGTTCAAACGCGAGGCGGCCGGAATCAGGGATGCGCGGTTTCTGGCGCAAGGGACGCTCTATCCCGATGTGATCGAGTCCGGCCATGGCTACGCGGGCACGGCCGCCAACATCAAGCTGCACCACAACGTCGGCGGTCTGCCGGCCGAGTTGGGTTTTGAGCTGGTCGAGCCGCTGCGCGACCTGTTCAAGGATGAGGTGCGAAAGGTTGGAGAGGTGCTCGGGTTGCCGGAGAATATCGTCTGGCGGCATCCGTTCCCAGGACCGGGGCTGGCGGTCCGCTGCATCGGCGACGTCACTCAGGAGCGGCTGCGCGTGCTGCGCGATGCGGATGAAATCGTGCTGGAGGAACTGACGGCCAACAATCTGTATCGCAAGACGGCGCAGGTATTCGCCGTGCTGTTGCCGATTGGCACGGTCGGCGTGATGGGCGATGCGCGGACGTACGACAGCGTGATCGCCATTCGGGCGGTGGAGAGTCAGGACTTCATGACGGCCGACTGGGCGAGGATTCCGTACGATGTTCTGGCCACGATGAGCAACCGAATCATCAACGAAGTTCGCGGAGTCAACCGGGTGGTGTACGACATCAGCAGCAAGCCGCCGGCGACGATTGAGTGGGAGTAAGGACTTCCGCCCTGCCCTGCAAGGCGAGCGCGGTGGGACCGCCAAAGCCCATTTCATTCACAGCAACAAGCAGCCTCGGACGCGCCGGGGATTCCACCACGAAGGGTGTCCGCCGGGCGTCCGTCTTGTTGTGGGGCGTGCGCCGGCTGGGCCATCAGCTTGGCGGCAGGGCGGCGGCGGCCGGGGCGTCGAGGCTGCGCGAGCGGGTCTTGGTGCCGACGCCGCTGGCCCGATCTTTCTCCAGTTGCATCCCACGAGGCGCGGCGATGACTCCGGTTCGCGAGAGCATGGCGATGCCGTGAGGCTTCATCAGTTCGATGAACGCCTGCAGCTTCTCCTCGGTGCCGCTTAGCTCGACCATGAGCGTCTCCCTGGCCACATCGACGATGCGGCCGCGGAACATTTCAACGATGCCGGCCACTTCCGCCCGGTTTTCAGCCAGGACGCTGACCGTCGCCAGGATCAGGTCGCGTTCGACATAGGCCGTGCCCTTGAAGTCGCGGACTTCAACAACCTCGACGATCTTGGCAAGCTGCTTGCGAACCTGGTCGAGCGTGTTGTCATCAGCGCTGACGACGATGGTCATCCGAGAGTACTTCGGGTCTTCCGTTCGGCCGACAACGAGCGAGTCGATGTTGAATCCGCGGGCGGAAAACATCCCCGCAACGCGGGACAAAACGCCCGGCTCGTTCATGACCAGGGCCGAAATCACATGGCGCATAAGCATCTCCAGAGAGCAAAGGGAAACATGATAGCCGCGAACCCGGTGTCTCGGCAACCGTGTTGGTGGCTTTGGCGATACATGATCCAACGCATGTCTGGACGTTCTCGCGTGCAGCTCAACTGGGGCCTCATGAGAGGGTCCACCACCGTAGCCACACGAAGGGGTTGGGATCGTTCCTGCAGATCGAAGCAAAGACCTCCGTATTCCCCGGCGTTCGGTGTCCGCGATCGGCAACCAACTGGTCAGTCACACGGGGATTCCTCACCTGGTTCGGAATGACCCCCGGGGGCAAGTGCTTGACATCAACAGTCCGGGACCCCTGATGAAATGCGGCGATGCCTCGGACTGAAGGTATCAGCCGTGCTTCACATCTGAGCCGAACTCTTGTGGCTTGATGGACCGCTCAGGAGCAGGTCTTCCACATTATCGATCTGCCTGTGTATAGAACCTCACAGGAGTATAGCATGAACAGCAGAGTCAGCCGTCGCCGGTTTGTCAGCGCAACCAGCGCTGTTTCAGCATTTGTTTTCGTACCGGGCCACGTCCTGGGGGCTGATGGAGCGACACCCGCCCGCGAGCGGCTCAATATCGCCGGCATTGGCGTCGGCGGACAGGGCGCCGGCGACATCATGTCCGTGGCCGGCGGCAACAACATCGTTGCGCTGTGCGATGTGGACGAAAAGCGCTCGGCCGACACCGTCAACAAGTTTCCCGACGCCAAACGCTACAAGGACTTCCGCAAGATGTTCGACGAGATGGAAAAGAGCATCGACGCGGTGGTCGTTGCCACGCCGGACCATTGTCACGCCGTCGCGGCCATGGCCGCCATTCAGCGAGGCAAACATGTCTATTGCGAGAAGCCGCTGGCCCACAGTGTTTACGAAGTGCGCCAGCTCATGAAGGCCGCAAAGGAAAAGAACGTCGTCACCCAGCTTGGCAACCAGGGCCATTCCTCCGACAGCATCCGCATGTTCTGCGAATGGATCCAGGATGGCGCGATCGGCCCGGTCACGGAGATTCACGCCGGCTGCAACGCTGTCAATTCCGGCATCCGGCGCCTCCCCCAGCTCCAGCAGAAGTGGGAAGTTCCGCCGGGTCTGGACTGGGACCAATGGCTCGGACCGGCGCTGGACCGGCCATACTGCCCGGCCTACTGTCCCGGCGCGTGGCGCGGCTGGGTGCCATTCGGCAACGGCACCATCGGCGACTGGGTCTGTCACGTGGTCGATCCGGTCTTCTGGGCGCTGGACCTGGGCGCGCCCTCCACCATTCAGGCGGAGGTGAAGAACTACGACTACAAGGCTCAGAGCGATGCCTATCCGGCCGGCGATATCGTCAAGTTCGAGTTTGCCGCCAAGGGCAAGCGAGGCCCGGTGAAGCTCACCTGGTACAGCGGCGTCGAGCGGATCCCCCGGCCACCCGAGCTTGAGGAAGGCCGCAAGGACATTGACATCGGCGCGGTGGTTCGCGGCGACCGGGGCGTGATCACCTATGGCTCGCACGGCGCCGGCGGCGTTCGCATCATTCCCGAAACGAAGATGAAGGCCTACAAGACCCCCACTCCGACAATCCCGCGAGTTCGCGGACACCACCAGGACTGGATCAGCGCCATCCGCAACGGCAGGAAAGCCGGCTCGGATTTTGCGTACGGCGGGCCGCTGACGGAACTGGCCCTGATCGGGATCATCGCCATGAAGCTGAACGGCCAGAAGCTGGAATGGAACGGCTCGGCCGGTAAGTTCACCAACAGTGAAGAGGCCAACAAGTTCCTCAACCCTCCATATCGGGCCGGGTGGAAGTTGTAGCCTGTCCGAATGCCGGTGATCCAGTCGTTGTTCGAGCTTCTCGCCATGTCAGCGTCGGGGCACCCATGCGGGGTTCTCACGACTACATGTGAGAGTTGCCTCGCTACTTGGCGGCGTTCCCTGCCGAGATATCGGTGTTCTTCGTTGGACGGCACAGCTCTTTCGGCGAAATGAGTCGATTCTGGTATGCAGCCTCATGCGATTTCAGTCGATCGAAATAGACGCGCCAGCCTCCGCGGCACTCATCACATATCTGACATTGCCATCCGGCCGCGGGTGCGACAAATCGTTGGTCGCGCCCTTGGAATTGCCAAGAAAATGTGGCATGATGTGAAACGTCTGGCACCCGTAGCTCAATTGGATAGAGCATCGGTCTTCGGAACCGAGGGTTATAGGTTCGAGTCCTATCGGGTGCGTTATAGGGCCTTTATCAATGCCTCCTCAGCAGAATTTGTGGGTGAGTTCCGGTTCGGGAAGCTGCGCCAACGCGTGATATAGGGCGATCTCGGCCACCTTCAGCTCACGGAATCCGTAGGCTTTTCTGATGGTCAATTTGATCCTGTAGTTCATCCCCTCGACGATGCCGCTGGAGAACTCCCTGCGTGCCCGGAACCAGTCGAGAAACAGCTCCTTGTGGTTGCGGATGCTGCGGGCCACCGCCTTGATCGGCTCCCGCTGGCTCCGCATCGCCCGCGCCAGCCACCGATCCAGGAACCAGCCGGCCCAATACGGTGAGGTGTATTCCCAGAACAACTGAAAGCTCTGCTTCAGCGAATAGCCCCGCACAC
>CAYSSA010000034.1:0-273 GCA_964433485.1 uncultured Tepidisphaeraceae bacterium
GGTCGATCTTCTTGCCGCCGGCGAGCATGGCAATGTCGCCGATGGCTCCGGGAATACCGGCAGACTTGGGTCTTGCGGGAACCATCACCTTGCCGGACGACGCAATGAGGTTGAAGCGCATGGGCTTGGCCTCATACAACGCCGCCGTTGACAGGTCGCGTGCCTCCAGGTCCAGAGAATTCAACGGCACGATCAGCGGCGGGGCGCGCGGGCTTCGACCAGCCGATGCAGGCGGTGGATCGGGCCGTCGGCGATGCCCAGCTCGTCGAGATG
>CAYSSA010000034.1:283-16777 GCA_964433485.1 uncultured Tepidisphaeraceae bacterium
AACAGACGATCGACTCGGACCTCGCCAGACGGGCGCGTTGCGGGGCGCATCTCTTTCGCCAGCACGGGTCGCGTCGTCGCCGTCCGCGCGATCACCGGGCGCGTCACGGGCGGTTCATTGGTCAGGTCTGCGGGCCGGGTTGAAGGCAATTCCGGCAACCGCACGATTACGCCCATCATGTGCAGGCCATCTCCCTGGCGGACAGCCACCGCGCTCGGGCTGGTGATCTCAAGATTGCGCAAATGGACGATCCCGGCGGCGGGATTGATGCGAGCATTTTCCGTACGCAGTTCCTTCAAGCCGGCTTCCACGGGCCCGTTCGGCGACGCCCTGAACTCCACATCGCGCACCAGCAGATTCAGGTCAAACCCCTTGCTCAAGTCGAAGTCATTGGCCACTCGGCGGTCAAGCTTGATCTGGGATTCCACCGCCAGCCTGAGCTGACCACTGGCGAGGGTCGAGAAATCCACCCGCTCGGCCAGATCCGGCACGAACGACTGGACACCGGCCCCCTTGATCCCCGACGCCGTGAGTTCCGCGCTGAGTGTCGGCTGGTTCACAAATGGCGCCGTCGTGGCGTTGACGGTGAACCTGTCGACCACCGGTTCAAGCCGCCCATCCATCTTCAGTCGGGTGGGCGGATTGCCGTTTGCATCTTTACCGAGCCATTCCACGCCGTTCTCATTGGTCAGACGAAAATCACACAGCGCGATCGGCGGCAGCGAAGGATTGGCCTGGTCGAGCAGCCCAAGTCGCTTCACGTTGAGGTCCAGCGTCTTGACTGTGATCAGCGGCAGCGTTTTGCGAGCCCGAGCGGCAATCAGTTCCGGATTCAGCGCATCCGCCGGCACCGCGCCAACAGCCACAACCGGCCGGGTGGCGGGCGGAGAAGGCGGCAGACGAACTCCCCCAGCCAGCAGCGAGCCGTCGGGCAAACGCCGCGCGTCGGTTTCCAGTCCCTTCAGGACCAGTCGGTCCAGCGCGATCACGCCCGCCTCCGGATCGAGACGATCCGCATGAACCTGGAAAGAATCGAGCCTGGCCAGCATCTTCTCGCCGTCGCGGTAATCGAGCCTCGATAAATCCAGACGCGCGCCGTATCCCCCATTGGAGTTCTTCGAGACGCTGGCCTCCACGTGAGTGTTCAAGCGACCATCACTCAACTTGATCTCAATCTCCTTCGGCACGTAGGGGGCGAGTGCCCCCGCCCGAAGACCGCCCACTTCCACGTCCAGGGCAATCGACTGTGCCTCCGGCTTCAGCATGATCTGTCCGCCAACGACAGCCGACTCCATCACATCCTTGATCCGGGCATTGAGCTTGATCGTCGCCGGGGTCTCGGGTTTGCCGAAGACGAAGTTGTCCAGTTCAACACTGGCAATGCCCTGCGTGCGCACCGGAGGCGTGACGGCAAGATCCGTCCATCCAAGCGACGAGTCACGCACGCGAAGCTGCTTGATGCTGACGCCCGGCAGGCTCTCCGTGCCGGCGGAGGCGCCGCCCTGCACGACGGGCAAGCGAAAACCAAGCAGCACGAACCGGCCGTCGGCCTCGCGAGTGACGCCGGCACTGGCGCCGGCCAGTTCAACCGTCGAGAGGTCGATCTGCCTGAGATTCCCGCCGCTTCGTCCGATGCGCAGCGAATCCAATCGTGCCAGTTCCACTCCGGCGTCGGTGAACCGCAGATTCCGCACCGCCAATTCGCCGGAAACGCCTTCGCCGGATCGGCCGATGTCGGCCGTTACCTGTAGATTCAACGCTCCGTCACGAATCAGCGGCTCGATCTTGAGCGGCTTGAGATAACCGCTGATGGCCGCGGGCGACAATCCGGTTCCCTTGATCTCCAGATCCAGCGACACCGAATCCGGGCGAGGTGTGATGTGCCCATGGATGCGGAACTCACTGGCCAGTCCCGGCGCGCTCAGGCGCATGTCCAATGCCGCGGGCACGACCGCTGCGCCGGGCTTCATATCCACGCAGATGTTGGAAAGTTCCATGCCGGCGTCGGCGACATCGAGCCGGGCAGGGGGGGCCACGGCATAGTCCTCGGCCGACAGTCGCATGTTCTTCCAGGAGACACGGCCAATCTCGATTCTCGGAAGCGAGTCCAGTGTCACCGCCTCTCTCGCGACCTGCCCGCTGGGCAGCCGCAGTGGAATGGGGACATTCAGCCCCAGAATCGAAATCGCGCCGTTGGCATCGTGGCGCAAAGCCATGCTTGGCCCCGTGACATCGACGCTCTCCACTCGAATCAGGTTCTTGACAGGATCGATGCGCAGTCCGGAAACCACGACATCTCGCAGATTGAGCAGTTCCTTGCCATCGGTCAACACCACTCTCGATGCGCTCGCGTCGAGGCTCACGGAGCGATCTGCATTCTGCACCAGCGCCGCTCTGGCGGCACAATCAAACGTGCCATCCTTTAACTCGGAGCGAATTCCGACCATATCGAGATACGGGCGGGCAACCTCCGGACAAACACCCTCGGCATGTACGCTCATCTCCAGCGTCTTGCGGGCGGCCAATGGCCTGGCCGATAGATCCAGAGCAGCTTTCCTGGCCAGCCCGGGAAGTTCGAAGCCGCCCTTGAGCACGAAAACCTGATCTGGGTCGTTCTGATCAATGATGATATTGGAGGAGTTGACATTGCGAATCAGGGCGCTGAGCCGCGGCGACTCGGCCATGCGCCCGTCGATCAGCGTGACAGCGCCGCCGGTGGCGGCAAAACGCCCGATCTCAATGCGCGGAAGGGAGTTGGACGATTCGGGTCGCTGCGCCTGCGTATCCACTTCCAGTCCGGCAACCACAACCGAAAGCGACGGCGTCAGCTTCAGCGATGCGCGAGGATTCTCCATCAGCAACTGAGACACATTGGCTCTCGTCGCATCCAGTGAATCAACATCGACGGAGACCGCATCGGCGCCAACGGTCTCTTCACCGTCGGCGCTGCTCGATAGATCCCGCAGGCGAACTTTCCCGGCAAACCGTCCATCCGGCAGCACCTTCGCCTCTATCAGCGCATTGACCCTCGCGGAAAGCAGGTTTGATGCGGGCTTGAGCGCAAACGGCTGAATGTATCCCGCCAGCGGCTTGGGATGAAGCCCGCTCAAAGCCACCTGAACGCTGGCCGTCAGCGTGCGGGCGGTGCTCTGGCCCTCGCCCACGACGTGCAGCGCATCCAACAGTTGGTCGGCCCAGACATCAATCTCGAACCGGGTCGGGCTGGAGACCGCGCCCAGATCCGAAACGCGGACATTGAGCTTCAACCGCGCATCCACCGGCGGCGACACGCTTCGGTCAAGAAAACGGATGTCCATGCGGCTGAGGCGCAGGGCTTCGATTCGCAGTGGTGCTGCGAGGTCGATGGGTTTGGCGGCCGGACGAGTCGCGGCAGGCGCCGTGGCAGGCGCGTTGCCCGATGATGAAGCCGAAATCGGAAGTGAATCGAGCAGTTTCTGCAGATTGGCGATGCGTCCATCCGGGCCGCGCTCAATGACCATGGCGGCCCCATCCACCTCGGCGCGCCAGACCTCCAGCCGTCCCTTGAACAACTCGAAAACCGAGATGTTGCCGCGCACGTATCCCGCCTGAACGATGGCATCGCCGCCGCTCCTGGGAGTGAGCGACAGCCGCCAGATGCCGACATCGCCTCCGGTCAGGCTCAATTGCATGCGATCCCAGTTGCAGACAAGGCCATAATAGCCCGCCACCTTGCGGATCACACTTGGCAACGTCAAGTATAAAACGATGCGAAATGCCAGGATCAGCACAACCAGCGAAACCGCCGCGATCCTGAGTCTACGACGCCATCGCCCGTTGGCCTTGGCGGGACGCCCGGGGCTTCCCTCCTGCTTTGCCGCATTGGCCGGCGGCGAACCGGGAGTGTCACTGCTCTGACTCATGGATTTCCTCCTGCGGCGGCCGAACGGGCCTTCTCCAGGGCATCTCGCCTCTGCCGGGCACTGCCCAGCGGATCGAATCCGGCCGGCGCTCGCCCGCGAGACTGAAGCCAGTCATAGGCGCGAACCCGCGACGCGGGGGACGCATCTTCGAGAAAGATCAGATTCTCGGCCAGCAACCGGGCATCAAACTCCGTCCGGTTGCGCGATAGACGCAGCACCTCCTGTATCGAGGCTGACTGCCGGCCAGCTTCTCCAAGATTACGCGCCAGCACCGCCGACAACTCCGGCGGCAACTTGCCCTTGTCCATCAGTTCCGCCAGCGATTCCAGGGCGGTCCGCTCAAGCAACCAGCCGAGTTCCTCGGGCGTCTTGGCGGCCAGGAATGCCGCCGAGTTTGTCCGCACGCGCCCTGCCACTTCCGCCAGCGCCTCGTCGTCGCCGACCAAAGAGAGGTCTTCACAAATCGGCGACTGTGACCTCGCCGCAAGGAATGCCATGGCCGTCCGCCGGCTTTCTGGTCGGGCAAGCCCGGCGATCATGATCGAGAAGCCGGGCGTTTCGGCAATCGCGAGCGGGCGATGCGGAGCCGCCGATTGGCGCCGGCCGCGGCCTCGTCGGCCTGGCGCAGCGCCGAGGCAAGCAATTGCCTGCTTGGGTCGTCGTCGGCTCCAGGAAGCACTTCCACGACCGCTGCGATGGCCTGCGCCATGCCGAAAGCGGACGGAATCACCAGGATGATGCACTGGGCGGAACCAGCCGCCGGGCGATCGAACAGCGCCAGTTCCCGTTGCATGGCGGGGCGCGTGGTTGGCGCCGGAGATGATTGAGCGCCGGTGGACGAGGAGAGCCGGTCGATCTCCGATGGAAGGCGCTCGGCGGGATGGTCATCGACCATCAGCGCATACTCCAAACGAAGCGGGCTGCCCTGAATCTGGCGTACGCTGACTTCGATTCGGCGCTGCTGGCGGTCCAGCGCCATCGCGCCGGCATCCGCGGGCTCGTAGACCTCAAAAGCCGCCGTGATGCCCGGCGCCAGCATTCCCTGCATTTCGGCAATGATCGCGCGGCGACCGACAATGGCCGGCGCAAGAGCGGCCAGCGGATCATTCTCGCCTTCAGGCTCCATCAACCTGACATCTCGGGTTAAGAGCGGAGAAGGAAGGATCGGGCCATTGGAACCATCCGCGACCACCAGCCGCAAATGCGTTCCAAGCGGCGAGCCCACCGAAGTCGGCGCCTGCTCGAGGGCAACAAACGTGACGCGCACGCGCGGTACGTTCGCAGACCGGGCGGAAGCCGCGGGCTTGGCGCCAGTCACCCCGGAAAGAGCCGATCCAACAAAATGGATCGCCGAGGTCTGCAACGGCGGGGCCGAAAACGGAGGCGGTTCTCGCTTGCCCGCACACCCCACAAACAACACCAACCCGCACACAAAGCAGACGGCCCGGGTAAACCGATAACTGGACATCAGTTGCCCTTTCAGTTCGCTCCCGCGCACAGACGGTTTCATCAGACCCCGGACCGCCGCGCAATACGGCGCTCAGTCCTTTTCCGAGAACATCGTATCCGGATCCTTCAGATCCAGTTCCTTGATCCAGGCGTGGCGATAGAGGACATCGTGGCCCTCGCACTGCAGCTTCAGGCCGCCGGGTGTATCCGTGATGCCCTTGCCGCCGTCGTTGCCTCCGTCAATGCCGGAATTCGGTCCGCCCCAGACCTGATTGATCGTCTGGTTCTTGTGGACCAGCTTGCCATTGAAATACATCGTGACCATCGCCTTCTCGATGCGTTTGCCGTCCTTGAACCTCGCGGCCCTGAACTGAATGTCGTAGGAGTTCCACTTGCCCAGGCCGTTGTAGGCGTGATAAGGCGATTCCGTTTCGTTAATCACGGCGCCCATGCCATGCTTGGTCTTGTCGCCGTCCAGCACCTGGATCTCGTAGCGGTTCTGCAAGTACACCCCGCTGTTGCCGCCGGCCTTGGGGATGAGGAATTCGATGTGCAGTCGGAAATCCCTGTAGGCCTTTTTGGTCACAATGTCCGCCGCGCCGTACTTCCCGCCGGCGGCGGCCGGGTCGTGGGTCATCACCACGGTACCCTTGTCCACGGGATCATCGACAATCTTCCACTTTATCGGCAACGAGGACTTGAATCCCGGCCCTTCCCAATAGGTCCACTTCTCATCCAGCATCTGCCGCGAACCGTCGATAATGACCTCCGCTCCCGAGACGGGCGCCGCCCCGACCCCCACGTCGGCCAGGGCAACACGACTACCGACCGACATCAACATCGCGATGACAAAACAGCTTCCGGTTGATAAGGCTCTGATCATGTGGCTCCTTGCCTGATGGTAATTGAACCTGTTCCATTATTCATTGCCGGGCGAGTTAGAGCAAGCTGCGACAGGCGAGGAAGAGCCGCTTGCGCTGTTGATTAAAGGCTGTGACCGCATGGACTTAGCGGCAGGCACACTTGCTCCGGGGAAAAGCGGTGGAATTCCACCGGCCACCGCTGCCGGTTTGCCGGGAAAGCGGATGAATGCGGGTATGTCAAGACCTGGTGGATGGAATCCACTCAACAATTACCAGAGTGACCGAAGACAGCGCCGGCGGCTCGTTGGCCTTACTGGCCCCTTGGTGTCGGATGTGACATGGTCTATCATAGTCCATGGCGGCGAGGTGATCGTCGCCACGGACGACCGTTGCCGTTTGACCGATGTGCTGGTGAGACCATGATCGATTTTGTCCTGACGAATGTTCCCCCGTGGGTGTTCATCATACTTGTGGCCTTCGGGCTGACACTGGGAACGGTGGCTTACCTGATTCTGCTGGAGCGGAAAGTGGCTTCCTGGGCTCAGGACCGGATCGGTCCCAACCGCGTCGGTCCCAGGGGATTGCTCCAGCCGATCGCCGATGGCATCAAGATGTTCGTGAAGGAGGATTACCGGCCGGCGGGTGTTGATAAGCGGTTGTTTTCCCTGGCGCCAGCGTTGATGATGTCGGTGGTCATTGTCGCCATCGCGGTGCTGCCGATCGCCGGAGTTTTCAAGTCAACGCGAACCTACGATATTACCGACGCGAAGTTCACCGCCTGGGATTTGCGCCTCGCGGCGGATTCCGGCGATCCGGGGCACAGGGAAGTCATTGATCGGGCCAAGGCGGCGCTGGCCGGGCGGATTCCGATCAATGCCTCGTTGTCGGGAGACCCCACGCTGAAAAAGATCGACGACAGGGTGCTTGCGACCGTCAGCTACACATTCCCGTTCCAGGCGGCGAAACTGAACGTTGGCATCCTGTTCATCCTGGCGGCACTGTCACTGGCGATTTACGGCGTGGTGGTGGCGGGGTGGGCCTCGAACAACAAATACTCGTTCTTTGGCGGCATGCGAGCGGCGGCCCAGATGATCTCGTACGAGGTCCCCCTGGCGTTGTCCGTTCTATGCGTGGTGATTCTTTTCGGCACGCTGGAGCTGGATGAACTGACCGGCCGGCAGGCCCATTACTGGCTGGGTGTCATCCCGGCGTGGAATGTCTTCGCGCAGCCGGCGGCATTTGTGTTCTTTCTCATCTGCATCCATGCCGAGGCCAACCGAGCGCCTTTCGATCTGGCCGAGTGCGAACAGGAACTCGTCGGCGGCTATCATACCGAATATGCCTCGATGCGGCTGGGGCTGTTGTTGCTGGCGGAGTATGCCGGGATGATCGTCACTTCCGCCGTGTGCGTGTCGATGTTTTTCGGCGGATGGCACTTCTGGGGTCTGAACGGCCCGGACCCAGGCAACCCCGCCGTCACCGACAGCGTCATGGTCATCGCGTTGCGGTGCGTTGTATTCTTCATCAAGACGCTCGGCGTGATCTTCGTCTTCATGTGGGTTCGCTGGAGCCTGCCGCGTTTCCGCTACGATCAACTCATGATGCTCGCCTGGCGAGCGCTGATTCCCATCAGCCTGGCGCTGCTGATGGCAACGGCCGCGACCATGTGGCTTTCCGGCGGATCCTCGGAGTTGTATCGCCAGATGCGACGGCTGGACGGCCCCATGGCGCTGCTGTTCCTGGCCATGAACGTGGTGTTTGTTCTGGCGGCGATGCTCGTCGCCAGGCTGCTGCCGCGGTCCCGGCCGACGAATGAGCGGATTGTTGTCGCCAACAGCCGGTTCAACGCGCGGCCGCCGGCTGCGGGGGCGCCCGGGGCGATGGACCAGTAAACACGGGAAATGGACCAGGCATCAATGAACGACTCGGACATCATCCTCCTCGAAGAACCCCGGCTTTCGCTGGCAGATCAGTTCTATCTGCCTCAGGTGCTTATCGGACTCGGAACCACTCTGAAGCACATGTTCGACGTGGTGGCGCGCGACAAGCACAAAGTGATTCAGTATCCCGAGGAAAAACGGGAAAATCTACCCGTGGAGCGGGGAGGCATGTCGTTGCCGACCTATCGCGGCGTGCATCGCCTGAACAAGGACGAGCGCGGCCGCGTCAAGTGTGTCGCGTGTTTCATGTGCTCGACGGCCTGTCCCGCGCACTGCATCCACATCGAGGCCGGCGAGAGTCCCTGGCCCGACCGCGAGAAATATCCCGTCAAGTTCGACCTCGACGAACTGCGTTGCATCTACTGCGGCATGTGTGAAGAGGCCTGCCCTTGCGACGCCATCGAACTGACGCACGAATACGACATCATCGGGCTCACCCGGCAGGAGATGATCTTCGACAAGGCCAAGCTTCTGAAGGTCTTCGATGAGACAGTCGCCGGCGAGCCCATGTAGAGGCCGGCCACGAGCCGCTCATTCGGCCGGTATGACGGTGATCTCCGCGGCGCTGCTCCACGCGGCGCCGTTGACTTCCGAAAGCGCCTTGAGTTTGACGTATCCACACATTCTGGCGTCAAAACTCACCGTCTTCCGGCCTTTTGAACTGTCGAAACTGCCCTTGGCGACGGGTTTGCCGAATTCCTTTCCGTCGTCACTCACGTAGAACTCATAGTCCTTGATGTCGCCATTTTCGCCTTCGGGGCGAGGGAGATAGGTGAAGCCCTTGATCTTCATGGCGGGGTCAAGTTTGATGATGATCTCATGCGGATGCTCGGGGCTGCCGTCCTGCCACTGCGTGTGCCAGATCGTGGCCGGGTTGCCGTCCACGGCGTTGGCCGCTTTTCCGTCCTCACCCGCGGTTTCCTCGCTGTCGGCTTTGACCACGGTGAGCGAGGGTTCAATGGCCACTTTCTCGCCCTCCTGGATTACACCGATCTCCGCGGCGCTCGTCCAGGCCTGGCCATTGATCTCGGACTTGGCCACAAGCTTGACAAATGCAGCCTTGGCGGGGGCGAACGCCACGTTCTTCCTGCCTTTGCCGCGTGAGAATGTGCCCTTGCGCACCGGCTGGCCGAAATCCTTGCCGTCGAGGCTCAGGTAAATCTCGTATTCCTTGATGTCTCCATTTTCGGCCTCGCCGCTGCGCGGAAGGTAGCTCAGACCCTTGATGACGCAGGCGGGCTCAATCCCGATCACGATCTCGTGCGGATGCGCGGGGCTCGCATCCTGCCACTGGGTGTGCCAGATGGTTTCGGCATCTCCGTCCACCGCATTGGCGCCCTTGCCATCCTCTCCGGCCGTTTCCTCGCTGTCCACCTTCACGACCTTGAGCGTGACCTTCTTCACCGGCTCGCCGGCTTGCGAGGGAAGGCCGCAGACCGACAATCCGACCATCACGACAAGCACCAGCCGCAGGAAGCTCATAAGGTGTCTCCTTCCAATTGACCCGCGTCGTTGTAACAGACGCCGGAACTATTTCAATCGCCGTTCGATGGCGTCACAGACCGTTTCCAGCGCCTTCACGCGCGCGTGCAGCTTGCAGTTGGACTCCACAATCGTCCACGGCGCATGGGGCGGACTGGTTCGATACAGCATCTCCTCGATGGCCTCGCGATACTGCGGAATCTTCTCGCGGTTTCGCCAGTCTTCGTCGGTGATCTTCCATCGTTTGTATTCCAGCCGCTGCCTCTCCTGAAAACGGCGAAGCTGCTCCTCGGGGTCGATGTGCAACCAGAATTTCACCAGAACGGCTCCGAAATTCGTCAGGTGTTGCTCCATCTCGTTGATCTCGCGGAACGCCCGTCGCCACTCGGCTTCCGTACAGAACCCCTCAACACGTTCGACCAGAACCCGTCCATACCAGGTGCGGTCGAAAATGGTGATGTGTCCCGCCTTGGGCATCTGCAGCCAGAACCTCCACAGATAGTGATGATTCTTTTCAACGTCGTTTGGCGCGGCGATGGGAACGACCTCATACCCACGCGGATCCAGGTTCTTGGTCAGCCGGCGGATGTTCCCGCCTTTGCCGGCCGCGTCCCAGCCTTCATACGCGACGATGACCGGCACCCGCCGCATGTAGATCTCGTATTCCAGATCACGCAGCCGATCCTGGGCCTTCTCGATGCGCCATTCGTACTCCTTGCGCGATAGTGCCAGCGAGAGATCAACCTTATCGAGTATCGAACTCCGCAATGGATCGGGCAGCGGCGTTGTCGTCGCAGCCACGGTCGCATCGCTGGGCGCTTCCCGCTCCGGGCGCGACAGGCGCGCCTCCAGGGCCGCGATCACCGTGTGGAATATCTTGATCGCCGCAAAGCGATGGTCATGGGCCTCCACCACCGTCCACGGCGCATATTCACTGTCGGTTTCGTTGAGCATCTCCTCCGTGGCGACCAGATACTTGTCGTAATGCCGGTGTCGCTTTCGATCGGCCTTGGTGACGCGCCATGCCGTGGTCGAGTTCTCGCTCAGTTCGTTGAGGCGGCGCTTCTGCTCTTTTTTCGAGATGTGCAGGAACAGCTTGATGATGACCGCGCCGTCGTCGGCAAGCTGCCGATCAAAGCACCGGACATCCTCCATCGCCTGTTGCAACTGTCCGCCCTTGAGTATGCCGTTGATGCGGTCACTCACCAGCCGACCGTACCAGCTTCGGTCGAAGATCGTGATTCGGCCCCTTGACGGCGTGCGATGCCAGAATCGCCAGAGAAATGGACGAAGTTCCTCTTCCGCGGTCGGCTCCAGCGTGCTATGCACCTTGAACCCGCGTGGGTCCATCGGCAGGATCAGTTCGTTGATCAGCGAGCCTTTTCCCGCGGCGTCCCAGCCCTCAAAGACGATGATCACGGGGACCCCTCGAGCCCTTGCTTCGCGTTGCAGGGCGGCGAGTTTCAGTTCGGCTTCCCCTTTCAAAACCTTGTACTGGCTCTTTTCCAGCCTTTTCGAGAGGTCGATGTTTCCAAGCATCATCGCTCCTTCGCCATCGCGGTGGCGCGATTGGCCCGCGGATCATTTCAGGCTGCCGGACAGGTCCAGCTCATGGAACGGTCCGCCCGCCGCCTTGACGCCCGTGGACAGATGAACCTTCAGCGTCGTTGGCTCGAACACCATGGACTGAATGGTGAGCGACGCACTGGCGGCGTTGAGCATCCGTTCCACTTCCGACACGTCAATGGCGCCCCACCTCGCCGCCGACAGGCGGTTCAGCGCATCGTACCTCCGGCAGCGGCCGGTAGTGGACGAGTCCGCGCCGCGTTGGTGGTTTGTGGCGACCAGTGGTTTGTCATCGGATACCTGCCGGACGACAACCTTGTCGGGCGTAAGTTCCGCCACCGCCCGCCTGCCCCCGGCGTCCAGAAGCATCAGATTGTTGGCTGTGTGCCTTGACGACTGTTTGAGCAGGTCAATCGCCTCGTCCACGGTGGAGCATTGCTCCATCACCGTACGGTAAAGAAACATACACGGCATGCCGCTGGCCGCGCGCAAGCCCCGTGGCACCTCCATATTGGCCGCGCACAACCCCTTGGCGTTCATGCCCGAAAGCACCCCCAACAGTCCCGGCCAGGTCACGGCAGCGAACGCGTGGCGCTTCTCCGGCCGGAACACCACGACTATCGTTCGTTTTTCCGCCACCCCCAGACCGGGAAAATCCAGGTTTCTGCCCATACGCGGCAGGTGATCTCCGCACGCTTGTGTGCCGAGCGTGATCGTCGAACACATCGCCGTGGGAATCAGGTCCACGAACACGTTTCCCAGCAGCAGGTCATCGCCCGCGATATCCGCCTCGCGGGCCAGCGCCTTCAGTTCCGCAAGGTGCGGCTCGCTGATGAACCGCTCGAACAGTCTGCCCGCCTGGAGGGCCATCCCATAGGCTTTGCCGGGTAAGAACTTCTTGAGGTAATCATTGACCAGCGTCTTGGCGGTCGGGCCCAGCGCTTTGGCATAGGCGGCGGCGATTTCCTGTGGTGTGCCGGCGACGCTGTGGATGGGAATCGGGCAGCGGGCTTCGGCCGCCAAAGCTCGCAATCCCCGACAGACCCACGGAATTGCCAGAGCGGCGCCAAGCAGGCTGCGACGGGAAAGGCAAGTCCCAACCATACAACTCCTTTGGCGTATGCTATACCACAATTGACGTCGGCAGGCCATCGCCGTGTTTCCTGCAAATGCGCTGCAACGCCCATGGAATCCCGAAGTAACTTCCTCAAAGGACCGTACGAACTTGTTCTTTGGAGTCACTATGCGCCTTGGGATACTGTCGTCTGCCTTCGCCTCCGCAGCCGTCTTTTTCAACGTGATGTCCGCTTCCGCGGCCGATTACCCTTCACCTCAGGAGGTGCGATATAGCGCCGACGGGACCTCCATTATTGTCACCGATCCGGTGCTGAAAAAGGTGCAATGGATTGATGTCGTCGGCGGAAAAGTCGCCAGGTCCAGCGACAAGGCCGCCGTCAGCGCCAACGTGGCCGTGTCTCCCGATGGCGCGGTCTGGGCGGCCGACTACTTCGGCAACAGCGTCATGCGGCTTGGCGCCGACGGCAAGGTCGTCTCGCGGGCAAGTGTCGGCTGGCGTCCCGGCGGACTGGCCATCGCCCCCAAGCGAGGCTGGTTGCTCGCGTGCAACATCGCCTCCAACGATGTCTCCATCGTGCAACTCGCCGATGGCAAGGAACTCAAACGCCTCAAGGTTGTCCGTGAACCTCATCGCATCGCCCTCACGCCTGATGAGAAGCTGGCAGTGGTCGGCAACCTTCTGGCGGCCGGCGCCTCAACCGATCCCGAACAGACCGCCGTCGTGAGTCTGATCGACCTGGACGCCGGTCAGCGAGTTGATGTCAAGCTGCCGCCCAACGCCACGTCACCCCGGCATGTCGCCGTGTCGTCTGACGGAAAATGGGCGTATGTCGTCCATACGACCGGGCGGTCGAATCTCCCGGCCACCCAGCTCGATCGAGGATGGGTCAACACCAATGCGCTGACCATCATCGATCTGACCGCCAAATCACTTTATGCGACGGTGTTGCTCGACAGTCTCTACGAAGGGGCGGCCGATCCCTGGGGTATCGCCCTGTCCAAGGATGGCACGACGATGTGGATCACCATCGCCGGAACCCACCAACTGGCCAAGATCAGCCTGGCCAATCTGCACCAACTGCTTTCCGGCCAGGGCAATCCGCCCGCTGGCGGCGAGGGTGCCACGCGCATCTGGGCTGAGATCAAGAAGAACCCCGCCCGTCGCATGGACCTGGTCACAGATCTGGCCGCCATGCACGTGGCCAATCTGATCCAGCGCATCAAGCTTCCGGGCAAGGGCCCCCGCGGCATCGCCCTTTCTCCCGACGGCGCGACCCTCGCGGTGGCCATGCATTACAGCGGCCAGGTGCTTCTTCTGGACGCCGGCGACGCCAAGGTGAAGGCGACCATCGCCACCGGGACCATGCCGGAAATCGACGAGGCTCGCCGGGGCGAAATGATCTTCCACGATGCCAACTACGCCTTCCAGCAGTGGCTCAGTTGCGCAACCTGCCACCCGAACGACGGACGGGTCGATGCCCTGAACTGGGATCTGCCCAACGACGGTATCGGCAATCCAAAGAACAACAAGTCCCTGCTGTATGCCCACCACACCCCTCCGTCGATGTGGATGGGAGTGCGCGAGGGCATGGATGAAGCCGCCATGGCGGGTTTCCGGTTCTCCGCTCGACAGCCCGAACAGGCCGATCTGAAGGCCACCCAGACCTACATCCGCTCGTTGCGCCCGGAGCCCAGTCCCTATCGGCCGGCGCCGGGCCAGCTTTCGGATCGCGCCAAGAAGGGCAAGGCCTTGTTCGAGAGCGAGGCAGTCGGCTGCAATCATTGCCATGCCCCTCCGCTCTACACGAATCTCAAGCGGTTCAACGTCGGCACCCATGGCCAACTCGATCACCAGGGTCAGGATACCTTTGACACGCCCACGCTGATCGAAGTCTGGCGGACCGCGCCTTATCTTCATGATGGCCGAGCCGCTACTCTCGAGGAAGTGTTCACCAAGTTCAATCCCGACAACAAGCACGGCAACACTTCCAAGCTCAGCAAGGAGCAGATTGGCGACCTTGTCGAGTACCTCAACTCGATTGACGACCCGATCGAAGGCAAGTGATCTTCAATGGTCCAATCTCCTTTGAGGAGGAGCAGCGGCTCTATCACCAGGGCATTCGCCTGTTCAATGCCCACGACTACTTCGACGCCCACGAGGCATGGGAGGAGATCTGGCATCCCGCCGGCGGGCTGAAAAAGGACTTCTACCAGGGCATGATCCAGGCGGCCGTTGCGCTGGAGCATTACCGCCGGTCCAATCCGCGCGGCGTGCTCAGTCTCCATCGCTCCTGCTGTCGCCGCCTCAGCGCCATGCCGCCCATCTGCATGGGGCTGGATATCCAGGCGTTCCTCGCGGACATGGCCGTCGCGGTTCGACCGGTGGTGGCAGCCGATCCGCTTCCCCCGCGCGGCGCTATCCGCATGGACATTTCTCTCGCTCCCCGGATTTGCCTGGTGTACGATCCTTTTGAGAACGGCGAGGCCGAACGTCTGGGGCGATTGTGTCCTGACGCATTCCGCCGTTGATCGGAGCAGTCCATGGCTCGTCCCAGCACCTATATCGCCCTCATCCTTGTCGTGGCGGCTGTTGTCGTGGCGTTCTATTTCAATCGCCAACCCTCCACGTCCGGCGTCAACGCCACAACCGTCGAAGGCCTTGCCAAAGAAGGCCATTACATGGAACAGGCCTGGCCGGAGCACAGTCAGCTCATCGGCCAGCCGATGCCTTCGCTGGAACTCTCGCGTTGGGTGGGACCGGCCCTGAGTCGGGGCGACATGGCGGGCAGGATTCTGGTTGTGGACTTCTGGGCGACATGGTGCCCGCCGTGCCGCGCGGCAATCCCGCACAACAACGAAATTGCTCGAAAATACGCCGATCGCGGCGTGCTGTTGATCGGCGCCTGCGGGGGTGGCGGTGAGGACAAAATGCCCGAGGTTGCCAAGTCCGACGGCATCGGCTATCCCACGGCCGTCACGACCGCCGCCAGCATTGCCGCCTGGCGGGTGAAGTGGTTCCCGACCTATGCCATCGTTGACCGGCGCGGACTGGTGCGAGCCATCGGCATACGCCCGGAATACCTGGAGCCAATCATTGAGGCGCTGCTGAAGGAGGAAACCGCCACCCGGCCGGCCGCGGCAACGCCGAACAATTCGGCTCACGTGGCAAATTCTTCCACCCGCCCTACAATGAGCCCGTGAATTCCGAAGCACTACAACAATTGCTCAAATCGGTCGCAGCGGGTGAAACCTCGGTCGCGCAGGCCGTACAGCGGCTGCGCTCGCTTCCCTTTGAACAGATCGAATGCGCCAGCCTCGACCATCATCGCGCTTTGCGCTGTGGACATCCCGAGGTGATCTTCTGTCCGGGCAAGACGGCCGATCAGGTCGTGCAGATCGCCCAGCGGCTGGCGGCCGCCGGATCGCCGGTGCTTGCCACGCGAGCTTCGCAGGAACAGATTGCCGCCGTTCGTGCCGCCTTTTCCCACCCGCTGGTGACCTCAACGACCATCCTCATTCACCCGCCGCCGGTGTCTGAACCCGTCCCGGACCGGCCCTGTGTCGCAGTCGTCGCGGCCGGCACCGCCGATACGCCGGTCGCGGACGAGGCGGCGCTGACGCTCCGTTGCATGTCCGTGCCGACACATCGGCTGACCGACGTCGGAGTGGCCGGTCTGCATCGGCTGCTGCCGCATGTGCCGCTATTGCAGAAATGCTGCGCGCTGGTGGTGATCGCCGGCATGGAGGGAGCGCTGCCCAGCGCGGTCGGCGGCCTGGTGGCCTGTCCGGTATTTGCGGTTCCCACCAGCGTCGGCTACGGCGCCAATCTCGCCGGGCTTACCACGCTTCTTGCGATGCTGACAAGTTGTGTCGCCAATGTGTCGGTGGTTAACATCGACAATGGATTCGGCGCGGCCCTTTGTGCATCGCTGACCTACAACCAGGTCGTTCGCAACCTGCCCAGCCCATGAGCGACTCGACTCCGATCCTTGTTCGCAAGCCACCACCGCTTCCGTCCCGGCCGGATCGCGGCCACAAGGGCCTGTTCGGCCGCGTGCTGGTGGTGGGGGGGTGCCATCATATGCTCGGCGCGCCGGTGCTGGCGGCCACCGCAGCGCTGCGTTGCGGAGCCGGCCTGGCGCAGATCGCCGTCCCGCGGGCAATGCTCGCGGCGGCGCTCTCGATCACTCCGGAGCTGATTGGTCTGCCGTTGTC
>CAYSSA010000034.1:16787-18311 GCA_964433485.1 uncultured Tepidisphaeraceae bacterium
AGCGTCGACGACGAGGCTCACGCTCGACGCGACGGCGGCCGATGCGCTGGTCATTGGGCCCGGCATGGGACAGTCGCCCGTCGCTCGTCGCCGCCTGGCGGCCATGTTGAAACTCGACAAACCGGCCGTGCTCGACGCCGATGCCCTCAACCTGCTGGCGGCGGGCCGCGAGTGGCCCGGTCGCGTGCAATTGCGCGCCGTGCTCACACCCCATCCGGGAGAGATGCGGCGGCTGGCGAGCCTGTTGGGAATCAAATGGGATGCTTCAGACGCGGCCCGCGTGACCATCGCCTGCGCCGCCGCGAGGCTCACATCACAAACCGTTCTTCTCAAGGGCCACCGGAGCGCCGTCTGTGATGGTCGGCGACTCTATCTCAATCGAACCGGAGACTCGACCCTTTCCAAAGCGGGTTCGGGAGACGTCCTGGCCGGAATCATCGGGTGCTTCCTGGCGCAACGTATGGATGTGTTCAGCGCGGCCTGTCTCGGCGCCTGCATCCATGGCCTCTGCGGTGAGCAGGCGGGCCGCGATTTGACCCGCCGTTGCCCACTGGCTCGCGATCTGACGGATCGCCTGCCTGTTGTCCTGCGGCGCCTGGAAGCTCGCTCGATCGCCTGATGCGGGCTGGGCCGTGGCGGTGTTGACGGATGCCGCAACAGGCCCATTCTCCTGCCCGGACCCAGATCGAAACGGGGGCTGCCCCGTGAAACAAAGCCGGGCAACCGTTCACGTTCCCTGTTGCTGGTCGGTGAAATCGTCTTCTGCCGAAATTTGAAATAGCCGTAGGAAATCATTATACTCTTTACGCCATGCCAAACCGAACTAAATCCAAACATGGATCTGCGCGCGGGCACCGCAAGGTCGCGGGGTCACACAAGTCGGCCAAGTCCGGCCGTATCGGAGGCAAGGGTGGCACGGTTGTTAAACATAGTCAGGACAAGGGTTTGGCGCCATCTCCGGCCAACGGCTACACCAAGTCGCTCAAGTTCCTGGCGACACTCACCGATCACGAACGGCTGCGGATTGTACGATACACCTCGGAGAACTTTGACCTGGACAGAATGCGCCGGCTGTTGAAACATCTGGGCAATCCGCACGAACATTTCAAGAGCATTCATGTCGCCGGCACCAAGGGCAAGGGTTCGACCTGCGCCATGCTGGCGTCCATGCTCCAGGCTTGCGGGTACAAGGTGGGTTTGTATACCTCGCCGCACCTGCTGGACATTCGCGAGCGCATCGCCATCAACGGCGAATTGATCTCGGAGGCTGAGTTTGGCCGCCTGGTGCGGCAGGTGTCGGGCTTTGTTCCGCGAATGCGCCCGAATCCGTCCTTCTTCGACGTCATCACGGCCATCGCATTCAAGTATTTCGCCGAACAGAAGATCGACATCGCCGTGATCGAGACAGGGCTTGGCGGCCGGTTGGATTCGACGAACGTCATCAAACCCGAGGTCTGCGCCATTACCTCGATCTCCAAAGACCATATGGCTCAGCTTGGTCATACGCTGGCGAAGATCGCCGCG
>CAYSSA010000034.1:18321-24411 GCA_964433485.1 uncultured Tepidisphaeraceae bacterium
AAAGGCGGGGATCATCAAGCCCGGCGTCCCGGTGGTAACGGTGTTGCAGGACCCGGCCGTCGAGCATGTCATCAAGCACGCCGCCGACAAGGCCGGCAGCACACTGGACATCACCGGCAAGACAATCGAATTCTCCTATCGGTTTGAGTCCAGCCGGATGCTCGGGCCTCACAACCGCATCTGCCTCACCACCCCAACCAGCCGTTTCGAGCATCTGGCCGTCCCGCTGGTGGGCGAACATCAGGCGATCAACTGCGGCTTGGCTCTGTCGGTTCTGGACAAGCTCAAGGCTCGCGGATTCAACATCACCGACCAGAAGGCGATGGAGGGCTTGGCCAAGACCACGATCCTGGGACGGATGGAAGTTATTTCGGTCAATCCGCGCATCCTGGTCGACGGGGCGCACAACGCGGCGAGCATTGACGCCATGATGCGGGCGATCGGACAACATATTCCGTACGACTCCATGGTCGTCATCTTCGGCTGCTGCGCCGACAAGGACATTCCAGGGATGCTCGATCGCATCACCAGTGGCGCCGACAAGGTCATATTCACCAGGATCGATTCGATCCGCACGGCCGACCCGGAAGACCTTGCCGCCCGCTATGTCGAGCAATATGGAAAAATGGCGCAGGTTGCTCCGAATCTGAAGACGGCCATGGAGATCGCCATGCGCGCCGTGACCAAGGAAGATCTGATCTGCATCACCGGCAGCTTCTATCTGGTGGGCGAAGCCAAGCAGCTCTTTGGCAAGCCCAACATCAATCAGCAGGAAGCGATGATGATGCCCGCGAAATGAAGGATCTACATGGAGGATGAGCGATCAACGCCCGATTCATCCCTCACCCTTCATCGTTCATCGTTTGCATCCATGCACGACCGCTCCCATTTATTGACCGAACAGCGCCTGCCGGAGTCGATGAGGCTCGATGCACTCTCTGTCGCCGATGCCGTGGACATGATGCATGAGCAGGACTTGCGCGCTGTACGGGCCGTGGGCGAGGTCAGACCGCAAGTCGTGGCCGCCATTGACCTTGTGGTGCGGCGGTTGCAGTGCGGCGGGCGCCTGTTCTATGTGGGCGCCGGCACTTCCGGTCGATTGGGCGTGCTGGACGCTTCCGAATGCCCGCCGACGTTCCGCTGCGATCCGGAAGTGGTACAGGGCATCATCGCCGGCGGCCCGGAGGCCATGTTTCGCGCCAAAGAAGGCGCGGAGGACTCTCCGGAAGGCGGAGCAGCCGATATGGACGCGCGCGATGTTGGTCCTCAGGACGTGGTCATGGGCATCGCCAGTGGTGGCACCACGCCTTATGTTCATGGCGCGCTGCGGCGAGCCATCGAGCGAGGCGCCGGCACCATCTTTCTCTCGTGCGTGCAACCCGTTCCGAACGAGCCGACGGTGGATGTGGCGATCCGCCCGCTGACGGGGCCGGAGGTGGTGACCGGATCAACGCGCCTCAAAGCCGGCACGGCCACCAAGCTCGTGCTCAACATGATCTCCACCCTCACCATGGTTCAACTGGGCAAGGTCTACGAAAACCTGATGGTGGATTTGCGGGCCAGCAACAGCAAACTGCGCGATCGGGCCGCCCGTATCGTCTGCACTCTGACCGAGTGCTCGCGGGATGATGCCCTTGCAACGCTGGATGCCGCCGAGGGCCATGTCAAGCTCGCCGTGCTGATGCGCAAGGCCGGTCTCCCGGCCGGCGATGCCCGCAAACGCCTCAATGACTGCGGCGGGCGGCTGCGCGAAGCATTGGGAGAGCTTCGGCCATGACGGTCCGCAAAGACCAACGCCCGGTTTGCATTTCGCATAGCGTCGCCGAGACCGAGGCGATTGCCGGGAAACTGGCCGGGCGGTTGTCTCCCGGCGATTGCCTGACTCTCCAGGGCGATCTCGGGGCGGGCAAGACGCAGTTTGTCAGGGGATTGGTCCGGGCGCTTGGCGGCGATGCACGCCGCGTTTGTTCTCCGACATTTGTGTTGCTGAATGTCTATCCGACGCCGCCAATGACCGTCTATCATCTGGATGCTTATCGCGTTCGCGGGGATGAGGATTTCGAGGCGATCGGCTTCACCGAGTTGCTTGATCAACGTGGCCTGGTCGTGGTCGAATGGCCGGAGCGCATCGCAGGTCTACTGCCCCGGCGGCGGGTGAGTGTTCGCTTGGATGCGCCATCGCCACGCGTGCGCCGGATCGAGATCGACGACCTGGAGTAGCCACCCCGGCGGAGCGGTCGATCTGTCCTTCCAAGTCAAATCTGCCGCGGCTCAAGTTGTCCGGCGCGACAAACCGCGCTAGGCTTAGGGGTTGCTGCCAGTGCAGTTAGATGATTACAGGAGCTTCAGATGCTGACTCAAGAAGGACCGGAAAGCCCGCAAGACCGCGGGGAGTGGAAGCCTCTTCGGCCGGGTGTCGCGGCGCTGTTGGCGCTGGTGGTGGGGCTGGTGCTGTTTCTGCGGCATGATTTCTGGAATTGGAACAGTGTTGGCCCGAAGTTGTTTGGGGTGATTCCCGTGGGTCTCTGGTGGCAGGGGCTGGTCTCGCTGTGCGCCAGCGGCATGATGTGGCTGCTGGTGCGGTTTGCCTGGCCTGGGTGGCTGGAACGTGAGGCCGAATTGGGTGAGCGGAAGCGCATCGAAGGCCGGCGGGACTGAAAGAAAAAGGGGCAGATACCGGGGGCCTGTCTTGACTGGGAGTCACTCGCGTGTTGGCAGCCATTGTCGTTTTCGTTTATCTGGCCATCGTGCTCTATGTCGGCATCTTCGCCTTTCGCAAGGGCACTTCGAAGGCGGAGGACTTTTTCGTCGCCAACCGCAGCCTTGGGACATTCGTGTTCCTGCTGAGCCTGTTCGGCTCGAACATGACGAGTTTTGCAATTCTCGGTTCATCGGGGCTTTCCTTCCGGCAGGGGATTGGGGTGTATGGTTTGATGGCCTCGATCTCCGGGATCGTCATTCCGCTGTCGATCTTCTTCATCGGCACCCGCATTTGGGCACTGGGCAAGAAGTTCGGTCACATGACGCAGGTACAGATTTTCCGCGACCGGTGGGAGATGGGCCACATCGGCACACTGATTTTTGCTCTCCAGGCGGTAATGCTGGTCCCATACATCATCATCGGCGTCATGGGCGGCGGAGAGACGCTCGAGGGCGTGAGCAATGGCTTCGTGCCCTACTGGTTCGGCGGTTTGATCGTGGCCGTTGTGGTGATGTTGTACGTGTTCTTCGGAGGCATGCGCGGCACCGCATGGGTGAACACCATGCAAACGCTCATGTTCCTGGTGTTTGGCACCGTCGCCTTCATTATTATCGCCAGAGGCTTCGGGGGATTCACTGCGACCGTGGAGAGGATGGAGAAGACGCTGGCCGTAGTGGATGGACCGCGCCAGTCGCCCGCCGGAGCAGCGACTGTGGCCAGAGCAACGGAACAATCGGTCGGTGCGGCGATCCGGTCGCAAAGCGACGGAGCCTCGAAGTCGGCGCCGGCCACGCGTCCGGCGACCCCACCCGCCACGCCGTCGCCGAGACCGGATGGAGAATTGCTGACACGGGCGAGGATTCCATTCGGGTATTACTTCTCCTACATGTTCATTCCGCTGTCGTCGATCATGTTCCCGCATATCGCGATCTTCTGCCTTACGGCAAAGCGCATGAGCAGCTTCCGCAAGACGGTCATCCTGTATCCGCTGTGCATCATGGCCATCTGGCTCCCGGCGGTGTTCCTGGGGGCAATGGCTTCGAGCCGGCCCGAGATCATCGCGGACACCGCGGTCAAGAGCACCGCCCTGAGCCGGTGGATCGAAAGTGGCGGAAAGACGGATTTGCTGAACGCTGGCGCTGACAAGGAGGCCTTTGCGCTGGCCCGGGCGCTTGAGGCCAATCGCGGCAGCGACCCGGAGATTGCCCAACTGTTGGCCGGCATCTCGACAGGGAACCTCACCGTGGATGCCGTCGGCGACCGTTTGGGCGAACTGACGCCTACCCGCCCGTGGCTGCGCGGGTTGGTGAGGCAGGTGGCCAACACCAATTCCGACGGAATCATGCTGGCGCTGCTGACGCATTTTGCGCCGGGCATTCTCGCGGGGGTATTGGGGGCGGCCATCATGGCGTGCGTGATGGCGTCGGATTCGCAGATACTGGCGCTGTCAACGATGTGGGCTGAGGACGTGTATCGGCATTACGGCGGCACCAGCGAAGCCAGGCAGGTGTGGTCAGCGCGGGTGTTTGTGATTGTGCTGACCGTCGTCGCATACGTGATTGCCATCGCGGTTCATCAGTACGCCAACATCTTCGAACTGGCGATTCAGTATGCCTTCAGCGGCTATGCAAGCATGGCGCCGATCATGCTGGCGTGTCTGTTCTGGAAACGCTCCACAAAATGGGGGGCTCTGGCTGCGACGGTCTGGGTCGCGGCCTGCCTGATTGCCAGCACGATTTTGCAGGCCAGCACAAGCTATGCCGGACCGCCGGGCGGATCACAGGTGATCTGGCGAATCGGTGATTTCGTGCTGCTCAATCGCGAAGCGGTGAGACTCAGTTTCACGGAGCATCGATTTCTGCTGGTGTTGCCGATGTTCCTGGGCTCGGCGTTGCTGATGTGGCTGTTCTCCGTGATTACCCCCGCGCCCTCGGCGAGCACGATTGACAAGTACTTCCCTCCAAAGACGGCTTGAATTGTGCCGGCGTTCCGCGGCCGACAATAAACGATCCGGCCCCGCCGGACGTAATAGGAGTATATGAAGACGGTATTCGTCATGGCGGTTGTCCTATGCGCAGTCGCGGCGCAAGCGGCGGCGCCAAAGTCATCGCCCAACGTGTATGACAGCGCCTTTCCGCCGGAGCCGAAGAGCGAGATCGACAGGATCGTGTTCGCCAGACTGTCATCCATGGGGATCACGCCGGTATTGTGCTCGGACGCGGTGTTTGTGCGTCGTGCCTATCTCGACGTGATCGGCGCCCTGCCAACCGCGAAGGAAGCGCGGGACTTCATCGAGAACCCCGACCGGAAAAACAAGCGTCGAGTGCTCATCGACCAGTTGCTCCAGCGCGATGAGTTTGCCGTCTACTGGGCGATGAAATGGGGCGATATCCTCCGGATCAAGGCAGAGTTTCCCGTGAATCTTTGGCCGAACGCGGCCCAGGCCTACCACCACTGGGTCATGGCGTCGATCGCCGAGAACAAGCCTTACGACAAGTTTGTCCGCGAGATGCTGACCTCCAGCGGCAGCAATTTCCGGGTCGGGCCCGTGAATTTCTACCGGGCGGTCCAGAACCGCACGCCCGAGGGAATCGCCGGCGCGGTGGCGTTGACGTTCATGGGTGCGCGAATTGACGCCTGGCCGAAGGAGCGCGGGCAGGGCATGGCGGTGTTCTTCTCGCAGATCGGCTACAAGCCCACGCGGGAGTGGAAGGAAGAGGTCGTGTTCTGGGATCCTCTGCGGGCGAGTCCGGCGAGGGATCCCAACGCCAAACCCGCGACTCGGCCCACCACGATCTCCGCGCGCGCCCCCGCGCTGATCGCCATCTACCCCGATGGCAACAAAGTGCAGCTTCCGCCCGACCGGGATCCGCGGGAGGTCTTCGCCGACTGGCTGGTGACGCCGCGGAACAGGTGGTTCGCTCGCTGCGCGGTCAATCGCAACTGGGCGTGGCTCGTGGGCCGGGGCATCATTCACGAGCCGGACGACATTCGAGACGACAACCCGCCGAGCAATCCGGCCCTCTTGGCGCACCTCGAGGAGGAACTGGTCAGGAGCCGGTTCGATGTCAAGCATGTTCTGCGGCTGATCCTCAATTCACAGGTGTATCAGTTCTCTTCCATGCCGAGGTTCAACAACCCGCAGGCGGAGGCCAACTTCGCCGCCTACCCCGTGCGCCGGCTGGATGCCGAAGTGCTGATTGACGCCATCAACAAAATCACCGGCACCTCGGACCTCTACACCAGCGCCATTCCCGAGCCGTTCACGTACATCCCCGATAACCTGCCGGCCGTCGCCATTGCCGACGGCAGCATCACCAGCCCCTTCCTGAGCCTCTTTGGCCGATCCGCCCGCGCCACGGGAATGGACAGCGAACGGAAAGAGTGTA
>CAYSSA010000035.1:0-5624 GCA_964433485.1 uncultured Tepidisphaeraceae bacterium
GCCTGTACACGCAGACCGAGCGCCGATGGGACGAGCAGCTGGCCGAGTCGCGGGTACTGGGTGGTTGTACCGCCTATTGTAATCCCGCGATGCCGGGTGTCCTGGAAGCAAACCATGTGCGCGATGTTGTTTTGTCCGGCGACGCCGGCGACCAGCAGATCTGGGCCCAGGCACAATCCCATTTCGCTTCGAGCGGCGGGCAATGCCTTGGCTGGCTGCCTGGTCCAGGCGCTGAGTCGTTCCTGCGGATGTTGCTCCAGGACAAGGGCTGCCATGCCGAATCCCTCAGCGTGCTGGCGCTGCCACAACTCCCGGCGGCGTATACCGAAACTCCCGGCCTGCAGATCATCCCGTCCCGCGCCGGCTTCCGGCATCTTCGCGAGATGTTCACGCGGGCCGGACATGAACTTGACATTCCACATCTTGCGGACATGGTTGAATCGCATCTCGAAGATCCGCACTTGGATGCCTTACTGGCCCTGAAAAACGGCCAAGCCGTTGGACATGCCGGGTTGCTCGGCGTGGGAGAGCTTGCCCGAATCGACCTTGTCTACGTTGTGCCCGAGAACCGGCGACAGGGGATTGGCCGCACGATGCTCGGACGCATTCTGGAGATTGCCCGCAGGGCGCTTTATCGCCACATCCTGGCCGCGGCGTCGCCCGCACAGGATGCCCTGGCCAGTCTCTATCGGTCGGTCGGCATGAAAACCGTCGGAACGCTCACCTGGGCAGTTTTTCCTCGATCCAGCGGATGACCTGTTCCGCCGTCGCATCCCGGTCCACGGTGCTGAAGATATGGTCGGTGTCGAGCCAGCGCTTGTCGGCGGTTGGACCGGCCGCCTCATGCAGCGACTGCGAAAGGAAAGGCGGCACCAGCAGATCCCTTTTCACGTTGAGCAACAGCAGCGGTCGGGGCTCGATCAATGCGACGTGGTACACGGGATCGAACCGTTCCACTTCGCGGCGCATTTCGTCGGTCACCATCTGCGGCGGCATCCAGCCGATGAAGTTGCCGCCGCCGACCAGCGACGCCACCACCTTGATGCGCGGATCGTGGGCCGCAAACGTCACGCCGGTTATGGCGCCCCAGGAGATGCCCATGTACACCAGGCGGTCCTGGTCCACGTCCGGACGCGTGCAAAGATAGTCCACCGCCCGCGAATAGTCGCCGAGTGTCTCCAGAAAATTGCCTTCGATCATCGTCTTGAATCGACGTCGTTCGCCGCGGTTGGGAATGTCAATGGTCATCACCACAAAACCGTGGCGGGCGAATTTCTGGCCGATGGCGACGATGTAGTTGGTGTTCTTGTTGCCACCGGAGCCGTATTGCAAGAGCACGGCCGGATGCTTCGGTTGCTCGGCGGCCGGCTCGTAAATGATGGCCGGAACGCGGTCGCCCTCGATGCCGTTGATCTCGACGCGGTAGCGGGTCCACTCATTGGTCTTCTCCAGGACGCTGAGTTTGGCGTCGAGCGGCTTGTCATGGGCCACATTGTACGGCCGGGCCGGGCGGGTGGCCGGAGCGGCGGCGACGGATGCAAGGAGAAACAGGGCAGGCACCAAGGCACGTAGGCGCATTGATATGAAGAGGGGAACATCGGAACGTGCGCGAGATTGCCTGAACATGGCCGTCTTCCTGTCCGTTTGGAGCCCCGCCTGAAGTCAAACCTCCTGGCGAGGCCCGATTGGTCTACCAGTAGTACCACTTTCCGGTATACAGCGTGTACGCCCCCAGAAAGAAATTGGTTACCGCGTGCATAATGATGCAGGCGCCCAACGATTTCTTCCAGACCAGCAGGCCGCCGATCGCGGTGCCCCAGATCAACGCGGTGATCCACTGCGGATGCACCGAAGTGAAGAACAAGGTGACCACAACAAACGCCTGCCAGTCCCATTCTCCGACTTTCGCCAGCTTGAAGTCGTTGGGCGCGACGATCGTCCTCCAAAGATAGTCGCGCCAGAACAACTCCTCCATGAACGGCACCACCAGCGTTGCTCCGGCCCAGCGGATGATGATGAATGCCCATGCCTTGGCCGGTGTCGAGAAATACTCAAACGGCTGAAAGGGCTCGGTCGATCCCGGTATTCGCGGATAGACCGGCCTGGCGCCTCCCAGCAGTTCTTCCACGCCCACCCATTGGGCCAGACCCGCAATTCCCAGCAGGATGGCCAACAGGCTCCATTGCCAGGAGATACGCGTGTACGATCGCCAGAACCAAACCAGCAGCCCGCCCGCCAGGAACGTCTTGAGAATGTAGCTGGCCGGAAAGAACCCCGGCCAGTGTCCGCCGGCCCAGGTGAGAAGAAGAAATACGGCCATCGGCGCCACATAGGCGACATCGTCGCGGCGTGTGGAAGGAGTGTGTGCGGGCATCGTGGCCGCCACTATAACCGCGCGCTTGGCCCTCCGGCGAATTGGTGGCCGCGGAATTACGCGCGGCAAGGCCATTTAGCGTCGTTGCCTGATCATGCGGTCTGATAGCCGCAGATTGCGGAAATGTATTTCGTTGCCCTCCGCCGTCAGAAGGATGTTGCCCTCAATCGCCTCGCATCCGGTGGCTTCATTCACGAGTTTGCCGTTCATACGCACGCTGATATTCCCGCCGACAAGCGATATTTCGCCCTCGTTCCATTGCCCGACGGGCTTCTCCACATCCACCAGACGCCGGACATGGATAAGTCTGCCGAAGGTCTCATGGTCCATTGTCTTCGAGCGGTCCTCCGGTCCCGTAACCTGGAATCCGCCGATTGCCCAGAGGTCTCCCGCCTGGCTGGCATTGAGTTGCACCTCCAGGGATTTCGGCCAGATCTTGTCCACGCCGACCTTGCGCAGCAGCACACCGCCGTTGCCGGCTTTGCCGCCGGGCGGCCAACGCCATTCAAAACTCATGACCACATCCCCATGCGTCTTTTCGGTCAGTAGATAACCTTTGGGCTGGCCCTTGCAGACAAGTACCCCGTCCTTGTCCAGAATCCACACGGTCCCCGTCTTGGCGCCCTCTCCGTCATGGTACGATTTCCAGCCCGCGATTTCGCCGTCCGGCGATTGTCCGGTCAGCAGAGACTCCGTCGGCTCCGCCCCGCCGGCAACATGGCACATGACGCAGGCGACTGTCACGCACAGGCACGACAGCGAATAGTGAATGCTCATGACCCGTGTTATCGGGCCGGCGCGACCATGTTGTCGAAAACGGGCACTGCCGGGAATGGTATAATTGCGGCGTGTCACGACTGATCCTGCTTCTGATCTTCGCCTTGTGGATGATCGGCGAGTCCGCGCCGCTCTACTGCCGTTCGACCTTGGCGGGGCTTGCGGTGTTCTTTGGGGGCTATGCCGTCATGGTCATTGCCATGGCCGTGTCGGCTCGCATGCTGGCTCTCAGGACCGAGGCCCGGTCGCTCGATACAAGTTTGAAATGGTTTACTCGCTCGCTGACCGCCATCCGAATCCTGATCCCCGCATGGTTTGCGCTCGGGCTGTTCGGCCCCGCCGCCTGGGGCAGGCGCGTCGCGCAATGGCTGTCGCCCTGGATCACGATCGACGTGCTTCACAGCGACCCCCGGCAGGCGGTCCAGCTGGCACTGCCGGCCATTGTGCTGGGCACCACTCCGCCGCTGCTGGCGTGGCTGGCCGCCACCTGGGCCCAGTACCCGGCCGATCGGGCTCTGCGCGAGCAATCCCTGCTGGACTTGCTCGATCGGGATCTTCCCGTGCATTCGCCTCCATCCGCATGGCAATATGTCACGGCGCAGTTTCGCCTGCAGGTGCTATCGCTTGCCCTGCCGATTCTGTTGATCGTGCTGTTGCGCGATCTGGCGCTGCTCCTGTGCCGGTTGCTCCACGTCCACATCGGGAAAATCGGTGACTTTGAGAACTGGGTGCTGCTGCCGGCCGCCGCCATCGTCTATCTACTGGCCCCCAGGCTGATGCGGCTGGTGCTCAACACCCGCCCGCTGGGTGATTCTCCCTTGCGGCGTCGCCTCGAAGACATCTGTCGGCGCATGAATATTCGATACCGCGATATTCTCCTCTGGCAGACACAATTCAGCATGGGCAACGCCGCCGTGATCGGCGTGCTCCCCCGAATGCGCTACGTGCTTCTATCCGATCTGCTGCTGGAAACCATGAGCGATCGGCAGATCGAAGCGGTTTTTGCCCACGAAGTCGGACACATCGTTCACCGGCACATGATCTGGTACGTCGTTTTCTTCGTTGGACTGACGCTGGCGTCGGTGGGTCTGGCCGGGTTGTTGAATACCTCGCTGGCGCATCTCCCCTGGCTGCATCGCGTCCATCCTGATTTACTTCAGATGATTGTCTCGGCGTTGGGCATGCTGTTCTCCGTTTTTGTGCTGTTCGGGTTCATCAGCCGGCGATTCGAGCGACAGGCCGACGTCTTCGCGGCGCGGATGATGCAGAGCGGCTGGTCGGACCAGTTCCAGCGGTCCAGTCACGTCGGGCCCGAGGGAGCGGATGTCTTCGTTTCAGCGCTGCAACGTGTCGCGACGGTCAACAACATTCCCGTGCGCGCGCGGAGCTGGTGTCATGGGAGTATCGGCTCACGCATGGACTACCTGCGCGGAATGAGCGGCGACCCTGCTCATACCCGCCTGTTTGACGACGCGATGCGGCGCTTGTACGCGACAATCATGGCGGTTCTGATCCTCAGCGCCGGCGCCGCCGCCTGGGCCATGACCGCCGCATAGTAGACTGGCCGCCGACGGAATCAGTCTGGCCTTGGCCCGCAAACCCGGCAACCTGCCGGCATTCGCCAAGGGCCTGGCTTCCGCGCCCCCCTGTAACCGTTACTGGTCCGTTATCGGGCTGCAACTGCTGGACATGGACGCCGCCCCGGCCGCCGCAGCCCTCAAGTCGGTGCTTGCCGATTGCGCTTATGTGGTAAAGCTCACGACGGCGTGGACACTTATCAGGATCGGCCAGCGCGACGAGTGTCTGGCCGCACTTTGCGAACTGCTGTTCAAGGGGGGCACGCCGCCCTGCAAGGTTCACAACGTGCTTGACTGGGGGGACAATGACGCTGTACCCCTGACCCGGGATTACCTCAAGACCGATACGGTGAATCCCGATGACATCCTCGGCAAGATCGCGCAGAACCACGGTATCCCGTTTCGGTAGTGAACGGGTACCGTACCAGTGAACTCCCGTTTTGCCCGAGGGTTAGTACGCGGCGATAGGCGTTAACTCGTCTGCGTCCGAAAGTGAGCAATTTCACAATATCACGGGAGTCTTGATCACTGGACCGATGCGTGGAGCGGCATCCGACACGGCCTTGGCGATTTTGCGGCCTTCGTCCCCGCATTGCTTGCGTTGTCCCTTGCATGCAGACTCAACAACGCCGGCCAACACCAGTCCCATTTGCGTCCGCCGGCCTGTGAAGTAGAATCGCGTGCGTTGTGTCATTCGCACAGGCGAACAGGCCTTTTGCATTCTTATCCAGGAGCAATGCTATGAATCGTCGTCAACTTCTTGGTGCGGCGGCGGCCGCAGCGCCGGTCGCGATGTTCGGCGGCTACTTCGTTCAGGGCGCTGAAACCAAACCACTTCGCGTCGGGCTGATCGGCAGTGGCTGGTACGGCAAATGCGATCTGCTCCGTCCGATTCA
>CAYSSA010000035.1:5634-11951 GCA_964433485.1 uncultured Tepidisphaeraceae bacterium
GGTCGAGGTTGTGTCCCTGTGCGATGTCGACAAGAAGATGTTGGCCGAGGCGGCCGACATTATCGCCGGGCGCCAGGCGTCGAAGAAAAAGCCGCGAACCTATGCCGATTATCGCGAGATGCTCAAGGAGAAGGATCTGGACCTTTGTCTGATCGGAACGCCCGATCACTGGCACGCACTGCCGGCCATCGCCGCCATGGAGGCCGGCGCGGACCTGTATCTGCAGAAGCCCATCAGTGTCGATGTGGCCGAGGGCAAGGCGATCCTCGACACGGCCCGCAAGCTCAAGCGCGTGGTACAGATCGGCACCCAGCGCCGCAGTACACCGCACCTGATTGACGCCATCGAAAAGGTCATCAAGCCCGGACTGCTGGGCAACGTGGCCTATGCCGAAATCTGCTGTTACTACTGGATGCGCAACCGCAACACCATCGAGAACGCCCCGGATGCCGCTCCGCCGGAGAACCTGGACTGGGAGATGTGGACCGGGCCGGCGCCAATGCGGCCGTACAACAAGATCTGTCATCCGCGAGGCTGGCGGGCCTTCATGGAATACGGCAACGGCATCGTTGGCGACATGTGCGTCCACATGCTCGACATGGTTCGCTGGATGCTTGGCCTGGGCTGGCCGAAAACCATCAGCTCGGCCGGCGGGATTCTCGTTGATCAGAAGAGCCGTGCAAACATCAGCGACACTCAGACGGCGACCTTCGACTACCCGAACATCAAGATCGTCTGGACTCACCGCTCCTGGGGCGCATCGCCCGACTCGAAGTATCCGTGGGCCGGCGTCCTCTACGGCGACAAGGGCACGCTCAAGGCCAGCGTCAACAGCTTCGAGTTCACCCCCGTCGGCAAGAATGAACCGACCATTAAGGGCGAGGCGCTGTTCGAGTACGAGAAATATCCCGAGGACAAGACCGAAAAGGATCTCGAGCGCCATGTCGCCTCCGGGATACGCGGCCATATGAAGAACCTGCTGGACTGCATGGCCAGTCGCGGCCGGCCGGTCGCCGATGTCGAGGAAGGCTACATTTCCACCGCAAGCTGCATCCTGGCCAATTTGTCGGCCAAGCTCGGCCGCAGCCTGACGTGGGATCCGACCAAGAACCAGGTCGTGGGCGATGAGGAAGCTAACAAGCTGTTGCTGCGCCCCTATCGCGCCCCGTGGAAGCACCCGGCGGCGTAAGGGCTTGCCAGCGGATTCTCATGATCCCGCAATCGCCGTTCGTCTGGACGGCGATTTCTTTTGGACAACATCAGGCGCCGGGCTCGAGGCGCGGGTCGTCGAGTTGCCTCTGCAATTCGTCGAGGCGCTGACGCAGCCTCGCCAGGTCAGCGGCGCGCTCGGGGGCGTTGGCGAGGTTTCTGGTTTCCCATGGGTCCGCCCTGAGATCGAACAACTGGGTGTGGCGTTCCCTGTTGACGTAGTACTCGATGAGCTTGATGTCGGCAGTTGCGACGGAACGCTGGAAGCCGCGGTAAGCGTGGAAGAGTTCATCGCGAACGGAAGCCTTCTCGCCGCGTATGACGGGGGCGAGGCTGCGGCTTTCGAGACCGGCGGGCCTTGGCAATCCTGAAAGATCACTTATGGTTGAGAAAACATCCATGAGATAGCATAACGCGCTGCTCCGTCCTCCGGCGGGAATGCCCGGGCCGGCGAGGACCAGCGGCACGCCGATGCTGTGTTCGTAAACGCTTTGCTTGCCCATCAGCCCGTGCTGTCCCAGCGCCAGACCGTTGTCGCCGGCGAAGATGATCAGGGTGTTGTCAAAGCGCCCGGATTTGCGCAGGGCCTCGAAGACGCGGCCGATGTTGTCATCAAGCCAGGAGATGCAGGCGTAGTAGTCGGCGATGTGCCGGCGGATTTCGTCCGGCTTTCGCGGGAAGCCGGCCAGCATCTCATCTCGTACCTTCAACTCGCCATTGTCGAAAGGGTGCTGAGGGAGGAAGTTGGGCGGCAGTGGGATATTCGCCGGGTCGTAAAGGTCGCGGTACTTTTTCGGCGCGATACGCGGATCGTGGGGCGAGGTAAGCGCGATATAGATGAAAAATGGCTTGTCGTCCTTGTAGCCGTCTAGGAATCTGACGGCGGCGTCGGCGACAACTTCCGTGGCGTCCCGGACGGTGGCCTTGGCCCGGGCAGGGGGGTACTTGCCGGCCGGATCGTAGTCCTGAACGGTGATCTCGACGGCTTCTCCGTCGACCGATCCCTTCTTGGCATTGCCCATGCCGCCGAAATAGACGGCGCTGGCATCGACGAAGGCGCGGTTGACCGCCGTCCGTTCGTTATGCCATTTGCCAGCGAGGAAGGTGTGGTACCCGTTGTTGCGGAAGTGCTGCGGAAGCAGCAGGTGGTCATCGAGCTTTCCGTTGGTGCGGAAGAGCGAGCGGCCGGTGAGCAGCATGACCCGGCTCGGGACGCAGACCGCGCCCTGGTTGCTGCCCATGATGGAGGCGCGATCGAATGCGATGCCGCGCCTGACCAGCGAGTCGAGGTTCGGGGTGATCAGTCCGTCACAGCCCAGCGCATGTATCGCCCCGCGTCGATGGTCGTCCGTGAGAATCAGCAGGACATTCGGTTTGGCGGGCGCGGCGGCAATCGCCGACTTGCACAGGATCAGAGCGATGGCGGCAACGGCGGCGTGGGCGAGGATTCTCATGCCTCAATGGTATCGTGCCCGACGAAAAGATGTAGCCGGCGCGCCCGCGGACGCGCTCTGACACCTGCGGCTATTCGCCCGCGCGGACCTTGAGATTGTCCAGCACGTTCATGAAATTGATGTAGGAATCGTAGGGGCTCTCGTAGGGCGAGAAATAGCGATGCACCGCGCCGTCGGAGAAAAACTTGGTACACATATAGTAGAAATGATCGGATGAGCCGAGCTTGCGCCAGTCGGCCAGCAACTGCGGATTGCGGGTGCGGCGAATCGCCGGCTCCAGCTTGTACAGTTCCTGGGCGGCGTTGGTCTGCATCGTGTTGCCCAGCCAGGCCGTCAGGTCGCGTTCCGTATCGGCCCAGCTCATGAAGGAGGGGACGTCGATCTCGCCGACCGGCCTATAGCGGTCGATCGCCTCCGATGGCGTCACAAAGTCGTTTTCGCTTTCCTGAAGAATCTCGCCGGGCAGGTGGCGGATGAAATCAAAGATGCCGGTCTCCGCCCATTGGTGTTCGCCGATCGTTTCATAGTCCATGAAAAGGTTGCAGACCTGCCCCTGGCCGTTGATCTGATTGATCCAGCGGGCGAATTTTCCGGTCGTGAGCGGCCATTGCTGCCACTGCTGGTTCGAGAAACGAAAGGCAATGTCATCGCTCAGGCGGTAGTTCTTCAGCAAGACGCTGATGGCGCGGGTTTGCGGCGGATGGAAAAGATGGTTCGGCGACCGCAACCCCAGCACATGGTCGGCGCCTTCCGCCAGAATGCCGCTGAAACCCATGCGGGCCGCGAACTGCGCCAGATCGTTGTTGTAAATCAGTTCCGTGTAGCGGAAAACCCGTGGTACTTGCCCGAAAAGCGACTGCACCTTGCTGCGATGCGCCTCCACCTGTTCCCGGAAATCATCCCTGGAGTACATGAACGAGAGCGTGTGGTAGTAACTCTCGGCCAGGAATTCGACGCAACCGCTCTCGGCCAGTTCCTTGAAGCCGTCAATCACCTCGGGGCACCAGGCCGACAGTTGATCGAGAGCACAGCCGCTTATGCAGAAGGCGAGTCGAAAGCGGCCGCCCCATTGCCGTACCAGATCCAGAAGCAAGCGGTTGGCCGGGAGATAGCACTTCTCCGCGACCTTGCGGCAGATGTCCGCGTTGCGCTGGTCGTCGAAGTAGTTGGAATCGGTGTCAAAGACGCTGTAGCGGCGCAGCCTGAACGGCTGATGGACCTGAAAATAGATGCAGACTGACGCCATACGGCTCCCTGCTGTTGGCGGGATCCTCGCCGGCTGTGACGGACGGGACTCCCGAACGGCAACATTCTAACGGCTGGCGAGGGCTTTTACAGGACCATTGTTTGCAGGCTTTGGTTCTGGCAATTCACGCCGAATGTATCGTAGATTCAATTTCGTTCGGTAGAGCGTTGTGCGACATGCGACGACAGGAGGTTTGTATGTGGCGCAGAATCATGACGGTGTGCCTGGCGACTGCGGCGTTTCTTTTCGCCATGGGCCTTCGCCCATCCGTAGCCAAAGGCGAGGATGTTGACCCCAACAAGCAGGCGTTCTTCGGTACATGGAAACTGGTCATGACGCCGACCGATGCGACGGCACGCGACGGCGCCAAGCCGTTCAACGAGGCGGTCTACTTCCAGGACACCGAGGTTATGGCCGAGGCTTTCGCCGCTTACGGATTTGTCTGCGACGGCTACTGGGTCTACGCGGAAGGTCCCGCGTTTTTCGGGATGATGTCCTCCAACAGCAAAGGGACACTCTACTGGCAGGGGGCTGCCTGCGGCAATGAAATCTCCGGTTCGGTCGTCTGGGTCAAGAACGATGGTACTGTCTGGGCTTTCACCTACTCGGGCAAACGCGCGTAATTGAGGTCCGCGCCTCGGTATTCCAGCACTCTCTCTCCACCAGGCCGCCGTGCTCAGGCACGGCGGCCTGGTGTCGTTCACAAGGGGCACAAGGGGTTGGTTCTTGGTAACAAGCCGGTCGACAGAGTGTCGGCTACGCGGGGACGAGCGGGCCGACCGATCGTAAGTCGTTTTCAGACATGTGGTTGTGCGCTCAATCTGATTCGCGATGGATCTTGGCGTCCGGATAAAAGTACTGGGTGTGGCCAAGCGGAAACGGTGCCATTTTTTCCGGAATGTTCCAAGTACGTCCGTAAATCTCGCCGATGAATATAGCACTCTGGAATCCTAAACCGATTCCGAGGTGGGCATATGGCATCGCCCAAAGCAAGTGCGTGGGAAGGTTCGTGAACAGGTGAATCAACTGAAAGGGATATACAATGCGCAAGGGAATCAAGTCGCCGGCCAAGAGAATCAAGGACAGTTCTTTCTTTGAGCACCTGGAGAATCGTACGCTCCTTAGTGGACTTGTGACGATCACGGTGGCGTCCGGGACGATGACGATCACTGGGGACACGGCGAACAACTCGATTATCATTGAAGATACGGGTGTTGGCACCTTTAACATCACCGGGACCGATGACACTCAGGTAAAATTTGGCTCGACCACCAAAGCCGCCGGGGATCCGCTCGCCATTTCCGGCGCTGACAAGAACCTGGTCATCAATATGGTCCAAGGTGGCAACGACTCGGTAGCTGCGGCTAATCCGATCATTCTGACCGACGCCACGGGGTTGCATTACAGCCTCACCTACACCGGTGGCAGCGGCAACGACAGCTTGTTCCAGAGCGTTGCCGCGAGCGGCATGGTTGCATTTCTGGATGCGCCTAACGCCATTCAGGAAGTGCAGTCCATTACCCCGGATGCGTCAACGACCGCCGGCACCTTCACATTGAGTTTCAACGGCGATACGACCGCTCCGATCAACCATGACGAGACACTGCTGAACATCGAAGCCGCCTTCAACGGATTGGCCGGGGTCAGCGGCGTGGTTGTCAGCGGTTCGACGCTCGATGCGGGTGGGCCGTTGATCTTCACTTTCCCGGACACGATGGGCGATGTGCCCCTGATCACGATTGATATCAGTGGTTTGACAGGCCCGGGCGCGGCGCCCGTCACCGAAGACGTAGCCGGTGCCGCGTTGGGCGCTTCGGCAGTCGGCCAGATCGTGATTTCCGACACCCCGGGGCTTGCGGCCCGCGGGTCGATTACTCTCACCGCCCAGGCAGTTGCCGGAGACCGCGTCACCATCAATGACGGCGCGGGCAACATCCGGACCTATACCGCCGTGACGGGCGCGCCCGCGGCCGGGCAGTTCCGTATTGGCGCGGACATGTACGCCACCGCGACCAATCTGGCGACGGCTATCAACAACGCCAGTCCGGTTCTCGCCGTGTCGGCGACAGCCGCTCCGGTCGGCACCAAGGAAGTCCAGACACTGACTCCGTCCGGCGCCACAACGGCCGGTACCTTCACCGTGACTTATAGCGGAAATACCAGCGCCGCCATTGCTCACAATGCCAACGCCGCCACGGTGCAGGCCGCTCTGCGGCTTGTTCCCGGATTGAGCGGGGTGACTGTGACGGGTGGTCCCTTCAGCGGAAATACGCCGATTGTTGTGACTTTCCCGGTCACCTCCGGCGATGCATCGGCCTTGACGGTGAACGACACGGGCTTGACCGGCGCCACCGTGGCCGTGGCCGAGACGACGCCCGGCGTACTTCCCGGAACCTCGGAAGTCCAAA
>CAYSSA010000035.1:12078-13729 GCA_964433485.1 uncultured Tepidisphaeraceae bacterium
CGACCGGGCCGCGCAGCGTGACCACGCCGCCGCGCGGGATGATCTTCACGTTCCCGGCCACGATGGGCGATATCAACATGCTGTCCATCAACTCCGACAGCCTGACGCCCTCACTTGGCTATAGCTGGGCCGAGACAACCCGTGGCATTGCGCCGGCCAGCGTCAGTCTGACCAATGACAATCTCGGAGCGGCGGGCAATCAGTCGATCACAGTTTCGACCTTCTCGCGACCGCGCATCTCGGCGGTCGGAATGACCGGTGGTGGCATCAGCAACGTCTCGGCCGGCGACACGGTGACTCTAAACGACGGAGTCAATGCGCCAGTGACGTTCACCTTCGGCATCAATCCGGGCAATGTGCCGATCGGCGCGACGGCCGCGGCAACCGCCAACAACCTGATTGCGGCGATCAATGCCGTGGGCGGCGAACTGCTCATCACGGCCAGCACGACGACTTATGACGGAACCATTGACTTGGTTCAGGATGCGGCTGGAACCGCCGGGAATACGGTGATCGGCAAAACGGGAGCCCAGATCGCCAAGACCAACTTCACGGGTGGCGCCGATGGCACCAACGTCCTTGATGGCGATCAGATCACCATCAATGATGGTGTCAATGCTCCCATTACTTTCACGGCTCGCAGGTCGAACCCCGACCCGGCCCTGCATGAATTCCTCATCGGTGGGGATGACATCAGTTCCATTGCCAATTTCATAGCATTGGTGAACGCAACATCCGATCTGGATGTGATCGCCACTGACAATTTCGACGGATCCTGCACCATCACCAACAAGGTTGCCGGTGTCTTCGGCAACGGCGATCAGAGCGGCGGCCTGACGGTTAGTGGCTCAGGTGTTGCCGCCGTGGACATGTCCGGGGGAGCAGGCTATTCCATCGAATGTCTCAACCTGACCGCTACCATGGGCAATGGCACGAATGTGCTGGGCATTGGGGCGGGCGGCAGCGGACAGTCGTATCTCTATGGCGACGTCGCATTCACCGGCGGCACGGGAAATGACTCCCTCGCCATCATGGGCGCTTTCATTGGCGGCAAATTGACCGTTTCCCTGGCGGCGGCCGACACGGTGACGGGTGACCGGGTGGACATCGGTGATGACGGATCCATCGCCTCGTTCATTGCCGGTGACACGGTCATCACACAGACCACTGGGCTCAGCACGATCAACCTCCGAAGCAAGGTGACGCTCAACTCACCACTTGTCTTCGGCAGCAAGCTCTCGATTGATCCGGGCCCCTGCGCCAGCGGAACCCAGGTCACTTCCCTGGAAAACGTGGTCGTCGATGGCGCGTTTGCGTACGGCGGCGCCACTTTGACCGATGCCGATACGCTCAATCTCCTGGGCTCGGTCGAGTTTGGAGATGCGGTGAGCATCAATCTCGGGGCAGGCGCCAATCGGTGGAATCTGACCGCCACACAGGAAGTTCAGACGCTTGCCCCCGATGCCGTGGCCACCGCGGGAACCTACACCTTCACCTATGCGGGCCGCACGACAGCGCCGATTGCTTACAACGCGACACTGGCCGATGTTCAGTCCGCTCTGCGACTGTTGCCGGGTTGCGAGGGCGTTGTCGTAACCGGCGAGGCCATTGTCGGCACTGATGAAGTGCAGACACTGACGCCCACCGCTGT
>CAYSSA010000035.1:13744-15528 GCA_964433485.1 uncultured Tepidisphaeraceae bacterium
CACCTATACTCTGACCTACGGCGCGTATACCACGGGCAACATCGCCTTTAACGCGACGCCCGCGACCGTCCAGGCCGAGCTTCGCAAGTGGACCGCTCTGAAGGATATCGTGGTCGGCGGGCAGGCGCTCAGCGCCGGCGCCATGACCTTTACCATCCCCAGTTCCGGCAACGTGGCGATGCTCAGCATCGACGCGACCAACGCCACGCCCAACACGGGCTACAGCTTCGCGGCCACCACCCAAGGCGGACAGCTTGGCGACATGGTCATCACCTTCCCGGCCGGCGCGGGCGACGCCTCGCTGTTGTCGGTCGACGTCTCCGGCCTGACCGGTCCGACGGCCGGCGGCACCACCCTGGTGCAGACCACTCGCGGCAGCAATTTCACCTTCGGTTCCCTGGCCGGTGGGGCGGCCACCTACACCGGCGGCGCGGGAACGGACGACGTTTCGCTTGGCGGGAAGATCGCCTTTGGCGGAGCGGCCACATTCACTCTGGGTACCGCAACGGTCGGCGACGCCGCCAATACGCTGACCCTCGCGGCGGCCGTGGTGGACGGCACGCTGACGGTCAACGGCGGCACCGGCGCCGACACGGTCTCCCTCGGTTCGGCCGGCCTGTTCACACGCGGAGGCGTGACCCTCTCGCTGCTGGCCGGGGCCAATGCCTTGACGCTTGATAACGCCAGCATCAACGGATTGACATACACCGGTGGCGCCGGCAGCGACGACCTGACAATCGGCGCAACCAGTTTCGTCAACAGTGGGGCGTTTACTGTGACCGTCGGCGATGGCAGCAATACGCTGACCATGGCCAACGCGGTGGTCACCGGCGCTGTGGCCTTCACGGGCGGAGCTGGCGACGATACGGTGACGATCGGCGCCCAGTCGTTCGAGGCCCGAGGCACGGTGTCGTTGAACATGGGCACCGCCGGCACGAATGCCGCAACGCTGAACGGTCGGAGCAAGGGCGTCACCTACACCGGCGGAAGCGGCGACGACAATCTGACCATGGGCAATATCATCGGTCGCAGCTATGTGGCGGACGGCCTGGTCACGATGACCGGCGGGGCCGGCGCTAATCAACTCGACTTCGACGGTTCGCTTCGCGGCCTGACCTATACGGGCGGGGCGAACGCCGATACGGTGAACCTGGGAATTGGCGTGGCGGCCACGTTCGCGGCGACCTCCGCGGTCAGCGTGGACGGCGGCGCCGGGGCCAACGCCATGACGATCAAGAATGCCAGCATTCGCGGCGCCAATTCAACCGGCAACGGATTGGTCTACGTGGGTGGTGCCGGGGTCGATACCATCAACATCGGCCAGGGCGGAGCGGTCGGCATCAATGTGTATAAGGGCGTGTCGATTGCCTTGGGCGCCGGCGACGATGTCCTGGCCATCGACAACTCGAGCTTCGGCCTGACAAGCGGAGGTTTCTTGCTCAACAGCGGGCTAGGCGACGATGTGCTCAGCTTCGACGTCGATGTCAACTCCAGCACCATCTTCAACCGTGCCGTCACCATCGTGGCAGGCGGCGCGAACAACTCGCCCACTGGCGGCGGCGCCGACGCCTTCACGGATCGCGCGGTGGTCGGCAGCGCCGGCACCAAGTACCTTGGACGCACCGCAACGACCAAGCTCAGCTTCATCGGCTTCCGCGCCCCCGGCACCGGCACCATCAATGGCGCCCTGCCCGGCACCGTGCTTGGCACGAAGCTCATCGCCCCGTCATACACGTAAACAGCGGAACACAAATCCAACACCATCAACCCAACCTGCCGCCCAA
>CAYSSA010000035.1:15538-18305 GCA_964433485.1 uncultured Tepidisphaeraceae bacterium
GGGCGGCAGGTTTGTCTTACCAGACACCCTGGAATACCTCCGTGGCCGGACCGGTCATGTAAACGCAGTTGTCCCTTTCGCGCCACTCCAGTGTCAAATCGCCGCCTGGCAGGTGGGCGAGCACCTTCCGGGCAGTTCGTCCCGACAGCACGCCGGCCACGCACACCGCGCACGCACCGGTACCGCAGGCCAGCGTAATGCCGCTGCCCCGCTCCCAGGTGCGCATCGTGACCTCGTTGGCTTGTGGATGGACTTGCACCCAAGGAGCATTGATCCGCCTGGGAAATGCCGGATGGTGTTCGACCGCCGGGCCGACACGATCCAGATCCACCTGCCGGACATCCGGCACGAAGATCACCGCGTGGGGGTTTCCCATGGATACGAAGATCGCTTCAATGGGGTCGTTCCCGGTGGCCAGGCAGAACCGGTACGCGTTTGGAGCCGTGGCCGCGACCACCTTGGCCACTTCCACGGGAATCCTCGCCAGATCCAGGATCGGCTCGCCCATGTTAACAGTCGCCTGGCGCACCTTGCCGTCATGCACCTCCAAGGCGATCGTCAGTACGCCCCGCCCAGTCTCCACCTGCATGGGGTTGTTCTTCGTCAGTCCGTGGTCGAAGGCGTACTTGGCCACGCAGCGAACGCCGTTACCACACATTTCAGACTCCGAACCATCGGCGTTGAACATGCGCATACGCACGTCGGCCTTGTCGCTGGGGAGTATCAGGATCAGCCCGTCCCCGCCAATGCCAGTGTGACGGTCGGAAACGACCGAGGCAAGCGATGCCGGGTCGGCGATCTTTTCGACGAAGCCGTTGACGTAGATGTAGTCGTTGCCAATGCCGTGCATCTTTGTGAAGTTCATGGCGCGCATCCTCAAGCCGGCACCGCCGGCGGTCCGATAATGATCGGGAGCGCATGGCCGCCGTCAAGTCTGATACGCCGTCAGAGAACAGTTCGCCAATACCGGGCGACTCAAGCGACGCCGCGCGCCGGGCGCAGCGCAACTATGCCGAATGCTTGGCGGCGCTCCGGCAATCCCAACCCGATGTCGCCCGCCAATTGCCGCCTGCGCCGCCTGGGGTGGAATGGCTGTTCGGACGCGATGGAGCCTTATCCGCAAAAGAGCCCGGCGGCGACTGGCTGGGGCGATGCTCACTGCCGATGCGGGTTGCCAGAGAACTACTGGCCGATATGGCGGCCACCGGTCGGGTTTCCGTGTTGCTTTATCCGACACATGCCGCGCAGATCCGCTTTGCGCTCGATCAGATAACATCCCAACAGGCCCTTATCGCACTGATGGAGTCGCCGTTTGATGCCGCCTGTGCGCTGGCCTGCGAAGCCTTCGCGGTCGAAATCGGCGCCGGGCGTCTCTATTTCGCTGTTGGCCCGGAATGGGCCGAACAGGTGGCACAACTGCTGTCTGCGCGCCCGGGCTTGCCGATGCCGCAGCAGTGCCTGCGGACCTCGTTGCTGTCGGCCGAGACAAGCCGGCAGATGGTTGACGCGATGTCACGCATCGTCGATGCCGCTTCACGACAGGCATCCGAGCTTGTTCAGCGCCTTCGAATCGAGTTTCGCTGGCAGCCGCATGGGCCGGTTCTGGTGTTGGCTGGTTCAGCCTACCGTACATGGGATTTTGGCACGCCGTCGCTGGAAGCGATATTGCGGTCGCAGGCATCAGTGCCCTGTACGTTTCTGGACATCGACCGCCCTGATTGCGCCTCAGCGGCCGCTTTGCTGGGGGCGATGAGCGGACATCGAGCGGTACTGGCGGCCGAGTTGACCCGAGCCGATCTCCCGCAGGTTCTGCCCACGGACATGCCGGTTGTGACATGGTTGCTTCACGGCAGAGCCCCGGCCGCACGCGATGTCGGATCACGCGATAAGCTGATTGTGGCAACAGATGAACTTCACCGGCAGGCCCGGCAGGGGGGGTGGAGCGAGGATCGGCTTCTGCTGGCCGGTGTGGCACTGCCGCGACCGGCGTCCCTGGAGCCACGCGTGGGCATCGTTGCGGACCGTGTCGAGGTCAATCCAGCCAAACAGAAGTTTCAGCTCTCCAGCCACCGCCTGTTGTATGAGGCCATCGGCGATGCGCTTCTGCGGGATCCATTATCGCTTGGCTGCAGCGCCTCCGACTATCTGGCTTTGCAGGCCGCCGAACTGGGTCTTAAACCGGACACCCTGGATTCTTATCTGTTTGTTGAGCGGCTGATTCTGCCGGCCTACGCGCGCGGCATTGCTCGATTGCTGCATTCCCAGGGGGTACCTATTTGTCTGATAGGCGCTGGTTGGGAAGCGGATGCGGAACTGCGGTCGTCTCACGCTGGCAACCCGCTCAGCCGGGCGGAATTGCTGGAGGCGGCTGGTTCCTGCGCCGTTCTGGCGGACATCTGGCCGATTGAATTCCCGCCGCCGGTTGCCCTGTTTGGCCGCCCGGTACTGGCGACAGCGGGTCTGAGTCCGCAACAACTTGGCGACATGGCGCGCCGGCTCATTGCAAATCCAACGATGGCTTCGAGTGTTGCCCCGCCCGCTCTTGTCGCCGATCGCCTTCTGGAGTTCCTGAAATGGTGAAGCGGTGCGGCGAGGCTCATATGTTAACAAAGGGATTGAGGTACATAGGGGACGAGCAAGCGACGGAGCGTCGGAAAATCTGGAATCTCGCCGGGTTACAGGAACAAGGTGATTCGTACCGTTGCAGGGCCGCTTCGGAGCGGGAGTTCGTAGTGTCCCATGTAAGAGCAACGTCTGACCTCCAGTC
>CAYSSA010000035.1:18315-24224 GCA_964433485.1 uncultured Tepidisphaeraceae bacterium
ATGTCGCTTCGTGACGCAGGCGGACAACTCAGGGAGCGGCCGTCGTCGAGTGTGTCGCTGTGCGGGTTGTGGCCGCTGTGCGGGCTTCGGGCATGACGGCCAAGGCATCTGCCAGCAGCAGCAATTCATTCTCATCCAGCTTTCCGGACTTGTCCTTGTCCGCCAGATCAAAGGCGATGTCGGCCCCGGCCAGTAATTGCATCAGTGTCACTCGGCCGCTGTGGTCCGTGTCTGTCGCACGGAGGATTGCGTTCGACCAGGCCATGGCCGCGCTGCCGGGGCGATTTCCGCCCAGCCAATTGCCGCCACGTTCTCCTCGGCGCGAAGGCTCCGTCGTGGGAAGCAATCTGGCAACGGCCGGGGCCATTCCGGCCGCATCCAGCGATCCGTGGCCCGATGCATCTGCCGCGATGAAAAAGCCCTTGACGGCGGCGTGCATCTCCGCCCGGGTGATCTTCCGATCGTAGTTGCTGTCCGAACCTCGCATCACCGCGGAGGCGATCTGTGGCAGGTTGCCGAATACGGCCGGTGCATGCAAACCTCCGGGCGGCGGAGTTGGCAGGCTCGCGGATCGGCGTCCGGTAGGCGTGAAACCATCGGTTTCGCCGGCAAGTTGTGCATTGACCGACTCGGTGCGCCGCGTGATGAAAGTCTTCAATGGGATTGCCGGTTGCCCGTTCCAGCCCATGGGCTGGGGCTTGGGTCTCGGCGGAATGTTGACCGCTGGCCGCGTGGTGGGATTGGTCGTGGGCTTGGCGAATCTGGCCTGCCAGGCGGCATCCGCAGCGGTCTCAGCCGCAGCCAGAACGGTCTGGAGCGCGTCAATCCGGGCGAAGAGTGTCGTGCTTTGAAAATAGTCCGAGAGAAACACGCGGACATGCTTGAAATAGGCTTCGCGGTACTGTGCGATTGCCAGAATCCGGTCGATGATCTTTGCCTCCCCTGTGTGAGGCCGAACCAGGCTCAGATGCAGGGCCGGCTCAACCGGCGCCGCCGACGTGAAGTTGGCGAACGCCAGGTTCATGTCCCAGGGCATGAAGGCGAATCGCTTGTCATCCGGATCAAGGTACATGTAGAAGTTGTGGCCCGTGTAGAAGATGGTATCCAGGTTCGACAGAACCACTTCAACCGTGAGCCAGCGCAGGAACTCATCAACATCGAGATAGCCGGCGATCTCCTTTGCAAACGTCTCGTCGTCGGCATAATTGACCAGTTTGATGAAGTCAATCGTACGCCGGGCGGTCTTGGGAGTGGGATCGGTGCGCGAGTTGTAGTGGCTTTCGTATGCCTCCCACTGCTCGCCCATGTACGGCAGACCGCGAATGGACCACGGCTTGAGCAACAGACCCTTGGCCGAGCCGAAGTGTTCCTTGAGAAAAGCTTTGGAGTCGATCTCTTCGATGAGGGTGTAAAGGCCGAGATACTCGCGTTCAATCCGGCCATCAATCGTCAGATAGACCAGTGCAAAAGTCGTGCGAGGCGCGGGCACGCCCATGCTTCGGAACGCCTCGTAAGCCAGCGTCTCTCGCAGGTATGATGGGTCAAAGGCATTGTTGTTAAGGTAGAAAGCGTTGATTTCCTGGAATTTCTGTCCATCCACAAACCGCTCGAAATTGAGCTTGAACGGCCGCTTGTATCCGGAGTTGGCCCCCCAGTTGTACGAGGAGTTGCCGCGCTGACGCAGGCCGACGTCGTGGAGGACAATCCCATCGCACTCGACAACGGCCTTCACATAGGCGAATTCCATGCCGTAAAAGTTGGGCTCGATCCGCTCGCCCTCGGGACGGGTGGTGGGCTGAGTGGCGGCGACGACCGGTCGCAGCACTGGTCGAGTGGATGGCTGGGTCGATGGGCGAGGCATGGCGCTGGCCACCAGGAACTGTCGGTTCTGCCTCACTCGCGTCGGTTGCATCATCTGCCATTGCTGGGGCGTGACGCGAAGGTGAATGGTATGAACCCGGTCGGTCGTCCAGAACTGGGTGGTCCGGGGGCTCTCCTCCTTCGCGGTGGCGAACACCGGGCAAAGAAGGATCGCCAGCAGAATGAATCGAGAGTCTCGCAGTGCCATTAGCCTGATTACACTTCGACAATGGGTCTGTTGTCAATGCAATGAAAAGGGGCCCGGCAACGCGCCGGGCCCCGGGGGAAACGGGTAGAACAAAACCGTAGCAACTACTTGTTGTCCTGATCGAGGTCCTTCATCTCGGGAGTCTCTTTCTTGCTCTTGGTGATCGCCCAGATGATGATGGCAATAATCGCCACCACGATGACGCCGCCGACAGTCGCGTTCGGCTCGGCAGCGCCTTCAAGGCTGCTCTTAATGCCAACCATGTTGAAGCTGAGCACCACGGTGAGCGAAAGCATCGCCACCATGTTCATCACCTTCACCATCGGGTTGATGGCCGGGCCGGCGGTGTCCTTCAGCGGGTCGCCGACGGTGTCGCCAGTGACGGCGGCCTTATGCTTCTCGGAGCCCTTGCCCAGATTCTTCTCGTGGTCGCGGGGCTCGTCCTCGATCATCTTCTTGGCATTGTCCCATGCGCCGCCGGCGTTGGCCATGAACACGCCGAGCAGTACGCCCGACGCAACCATGCCCGCCAGGAAGCCGCCGAGCGCGTAAGGCCCAAGCAGCAGACCGACCAGGATCGGCGTGAGCACACCGAGCAGGGCCGGGCCGATCAGTTCGCTCTGAGCGGCGCTGGTGCAGAGGTCCACCACGCGGCCGTAGTTGGGCTTCTTCGTGCCGGCCCAGATTTCCTTGTCGCGGAACTGGATGCGGCACTCCTTGATGATGTAGAAGGCGGCTCGACCGACCGCGCGGATCAGCATAGAGCTGAACAGCCACGGCACGGCGGCGCCCACGAGCAGACCAACCAGAACCTTGGGTTCCGCAACCGTCAGGAAGGACGAGAACTGCTGATACTGGGTCTGGGACATCTCCGTGATCTTCTCTTCGCTGCCCATCGCTAGCGTGGCGATGAACGAGGCGAACATGGACACCGCGGCGATGACCGCCGAACCAATGGCGATGCCCTTGGTCTCGGCCTTGGTGGTGTTGCCCACTGCGTCGAGGTCGGCCAGGATCTGTCGGGCCTTCTTGTAGTTGGCTTCGCCCATCTCGGCCTTGTCGTAACCCATTTCGCCGATGCCATTGGCGTTGTCGGCGACGGGGCCGAAGACGTCCATCGAGATCGTGTTGCCGGTCAGGGTGAGCATGCCGATGCCCGCCATGGCGACGCCGTAGGCGATGAACACGGCCGATGTGCCGGCGAAGCAGAACACCGACAGCATGATGGCGGCGGCGAGCACGATCGTGACCATGACGGCAGACTCGTAGCCCACGGCGAAGCCCTGGATGATGTTGGTGGCGTGACCCGTCTGGCAACTCTTGGCCAGACTCTTGACCGGCTCGAAGCTGGTGTGGGTGTAGTAGCTGGTCAGCTTGTTCAGCATGATCGCCAGCACAATACCGATGAAGCAGGTCAGGATGGGGCGGATGTCCGCTCCGGCCATGATGAACCAGTGATCCATGGAGACCTTGCCGTCAGCTCCGAGGAAGCCGGCGGCAGCCTGCTTGTAGTCATTGAAATACTTGTCATCAAACTTGAGGTAGAACATCCCCAGCAGCACGAAACCAACCACGGAGATGATCGAACCGATCCAGAAGCCGCGGTGTACGCTGTGGAGGGCGGTGTCGGAGGTGTCGTTCGGGCCGGCCTTGACGGTGTAGGTGCTGATGATCGAACCGAGGACGCCGATGCCGCGAACCAGCAGCGGGAAAATGACGCCCTTGTGGCCGTAAGAGGCCATGCCCAGGATCATGGCCGCGACGATGGTGACTTCATAGGACTCGAAGATGTCGGCGGCCATACCGGCGCAGTCGCCGACGTTGTCGCCGACGTTGTCGGCGATCGTCGCCGGGTTGCGCGGATCGTCCTCGGGAATCCCGGCCTCGACCTTACCGACCAGGTCGGCACCGACGTCGGCAGCCTTGGTGTAGATGCCGCCGCCGACGCGCATGAAGAGCGCTGCGAGCGAACCGCCAAAGCCAAAGCCGACGAGCACCTTCATGGCGTCGTCTCGGGTGAGAAGGATGATCAGCGTGGCGCCGAGAAGGCCCATGCCGACCGTGATCAGGCCTGCGACCGCTCCCGAGCGGAAAGCCACTTCGAGGGCCTTCTTATAGCTGGTGAGCGCCGCAAAGGCGGTGCGCGAATTGGCGCGAACCGCCATGAGCATGCCCGCGTAGCCCGCCACGTAAGAAGCGACCACACCGAGCACAAAAGCGAAAGCAATCAGACCGGCCGTCTGCGGGCCATAGCCTTCCTGCTTGTTGTAGACGAAGAACAAGCCGACGGCAAGCAAGATGACGAAGATGAGCATGGTCTTCATCTGCTGCCGCAGATAAGCCATTGCGCCCTCGCGCACCGCTTGACTGACCTCTTGCATCTTCTCCGTCCCAGCTGGAGCGCTCAAAACGCCACGAGCCAGGAGCGCGCCGAAGATGATCGAGATCACGCCGAAGCCAAGAGACACATACAGATAGATGAGGTCGGAGTCAGAGAACTCCAACACCACGTTCTCACCGCCAGCGGCCATGGCAAAGCCCGGAAGGGCCATCGCCAAAAGCACGGCAAGCAATGTAAGAACGGGCCGCGAAGCCAGGTTCATCCATCCTCGAACCACGTTCACGAACAGCGACATTAGGATCGGTTACCCCCAAAAGGACAGGACGGACGCGAGGGCGACTTCGTGTCTGCCACTCTGCGACCGAACCCGAAGGGACTTTACCCGATGGCGCGAAGCGAGCCGCCCGTTCAGCGCGCGACCGTTTGACTGACGTCGGCCGCAGCCTCGTGCGCGCTGAGCTGCGCCTTGAGCATGTCCGCCTTCCGCTTGGGGATGCCAGTCAAAAGAGTCTGAGGCAAGTTATCGAGGATGTCCTTCACCTGATTTCGGTTCAGCGCCAACATATGTTGAAGCACACCGATCAGGGGTTCCACGTTTCTCCCCGTCGAGATCAAGGTGAGGTCGTAGACGCCTTCCTCGTCGTGCTGCGAATACGCGTGGAAAGCTCTTGTTGCCTGCATCTCTTCGGAGGTCGAGATCGGAATCTCGCGGTTGCAACTCTCGCAGAGTAGCCCGATACTTCGTTCGTTGTAGAAATTGAGCTCGTTGCAGTAACCGCAGCGGACTTGGAACACCTTGAGGATTCGACCGCCGGCGACAGGAACCAGCCGCTGGCAATGAATGCAGGTGAAGTCGCGATCCGGCTGGGCCGTGAGCTTGTTGGTCTTGTGGCAGTAAGGGCACTCAGTGGAAACGCTCGTCACCTTTCGGGCTTCGACCACGTTGATGACGCACACAACCAAGCACGCGAGCCCGCCGAGCATCAGCAGAATTCCAAGCACGATCCACATGGAGCGGTAGGCGACCAGAAGCCCACCCAAAGGAAGGAGAACAGCGGCTCCGATGCCCGTGGCGAGAGCACGCGCCCCAAATCCCTCGACGACGTCCGAGCTTCGTTGCACTTCCGACATTGGCCCGACCTCACTTGTCACGAAGACGAACTCATTCTATCAAACGGAGCGCTTCTCGCGAAGAGGTCTAGGAAGAGTCGGCATCCTGCGGCGAGTTGGCCCGGTCACCAGCCTCGGGATCGTCCTCCGTCAGCTTCGTTTCGCCCGTAGGCGCGTCCGTTTGGCTCGCGCCCGGATCCACTGCCGGAACGATGAGCACCGAATGATCGCCCTGCGGAAACACGGTGAAGCCGAGCGAGCGCCCCATATCCTGAAGTGCCATCAGCGAAGGCGTTTCCGTGTAGGCCGCATCGACCAGCGGGCTCTCTAGGCCGGGTGCGATCTCCAGCCGCACGCCGTGGCGCACAGCGCCGGCCTCACGGTGGTGTC
>CAYSSA010000036.1:0-18520 GCA_964433485.1 uncultured Tepidisphaeraceae bacterium
GTCGGTCTTCTCCATAGCCTCGAAGTAGGGTTCCGCCTTGTCGAGGTTGCCCTGGTCATCCAGATGCAGAACGACCTTCGCGTGGCCTTCAATTCGGGTTACCGGTTCGATGACAACTTTGCGGCCCATAAGAAGCTCCTGGGAGGAACGATGAAGGATGAAAGATGAGCGATGAAGAAAGCCGTCAGATTCATCCCTCATCATTCATCGTTGCTCGTCAATGCCAGTCGAGGAATGTGCCCTTCAACTCGGGCATGCGTCCTTCGGCCAGTTCCTTCAGAACATGAAAAATGGCGTCCGGAGACGGCGGGCAGCCGGGCACATGAATGTCCACTTTCACCACCTGGTCCAGCGCCCGCGTTTCCACCATTTTTGCGATGTCCTCGTCGTCGGGGATCTTCCCGTCAACCGTGCTCTCGCTTTCGATGTACGCGCGCTTGAGGGCGGCCTTCTGGTCGGCGAAATTCCGCATGGTCGGTACGCCGCCGAAAACGGCACAATCTCCCAGCGCGATCAGGCACTTGCAGCGCTGCCGCATCCGCACCGCCACCTCCTCCTGCGCCGAGTTGGAGACCGCGCCCTCCAGCATGCCGACATCCACGCCCTCTTCCGGCGGATGCTTCAGGTCGGTGATCGGCGTCGCATGCAACGAGGCCTTTTCCAGCAGAGCGACGATCCGCTCGTCGATATCCAGAAACGACATGTGACAGCCGGCGCATCCGCCGAGCCAGTCGCTTGCAACTACAGGTTTCCGATCCATAAACGGCTCCTAATCTTGCGCCAGACTCGGCGATCCGCCGTCGCGGCTGTCATGCCGATCACGACCAATGTGCCGCCAGTCAAAGTAATCACACCAGTCCGCTCAGGCTGTCCGCAACCGTGATGCAGGTCAGCGGCCGGCCCATCTTCACGGACAGCATGAACATCGTCGCCCAATCGGAGAGAATATCGCTCGGCGCGTCCACCGACCGGGTGAGCATCATGCGCTTGCCTTCAAAATTGGTGATGTGGCCCTGCTTCTCGTACCAGATCTTCGACGGCAACACCACGTCCGCCTGCTCCGTCCAGCGATTGTGGTAGCAGGACTGCACCAGCGTGAAATCGGCCCTGGGCAGGTCGATTCCGTCCGGCGACTCGTCGCTGGCAACCACATAAAGCGCATCGCCGGCAACCGGTTGCACCTCCAGACCCAGAAGCGAGGCTCCGACGATGTTCGGCCCGGTGATCAGCGGCAGGAACCGCGTCTTGGACGGCAGCGTGCGCAGCGTCTTGAAAATCTCGTCGTCCAGTCCAGGCCCGTACATCACCACCGGATGCTGGGCTGCGTCGATGCCCTGCTTGACCTGAAGGATACGCTCCGGTCGAAGGTGGTAGATCTTGCCCAGTGCCGCGTGCGGATCCTTGCCGTTGGCCGGCTCGGCCATCAGGCGGATGACCACGTCCGCGTAGTCCTCAAGGCCCGTCGGCTCGGCGTTGGCCACGATGAGCCTGGCGCCTCGCTCGATGGCCCGGCGGGCGAGATACGCCAGCGTCTTCTGTTCGTTCCACGGATCGCCGCCCATGACCACAATCAGGTCGGCCATCTGCAGATCGGAAAAGTTGCCCGGTTCGCCGATGTCCAGCGGCGGCACCTTACCGCTGAGCAGCGCCACCTGGTCGCTGCGGAACAGGTCGTGAAACATTCTCGCAAATGCCACAAGCGACTCGTTGGTCGATTTCGTGGTGATCAGTCCGGCGATCTTCTTTGATTTGGACAACCGTGCCGCGACATAGCTCAACGCCTCATCCCACGAGCACTCAACGGCCGCGCCGTTTCGCCGGATGAGCGGAGCGTCGACGCGCGGTCCGGCCTCGTCGAGGATCTTGAATCGACCCTCTTCGCAGAGCACTCCGGCGTTGTCGGCGTCCCAGACGCCCTCGACCCGCAGCACCCGGTTGTTGCGCGTGACGGTCTCGATCGGGCAACCGACGCCGCAGGCCATGCAGGTCGATCGCGTACGCTGGATGTCGGCCTCGTGGCCGCAAAAGGCGCTGCGACGGTCAAAAAGCGCGCCGGTCGGGCAAATCTGCATGCAGGTTCCGCACTTCACGCAGCTTGATTCGGCGAACGGCACGCCGTCGTCGGCGCAGATCATCGTGCGCGTGCCCCGCTCGCGAACGCCCAGGGTGTGGCTTGCCGCCAGTTCGTCGCATGCCCGGACGCACCGCCTGCACAGGATGCAGCGCGAGTGGTCCATGATGAAGTTGCCGCGCGTGGCGTCGACCGGCCAGCGCATGTTCGTGTTGGGCGGGTACTTCCAGCTCGAAAGTCCATAGCGATAGGCCAGTCTCTGGAGTTCGCAGTCGCTTGTGTGCTCGCCGCCGCTGCTGGGGCAGAACATGCAGTAGTGGATACGCTCCGAAAATAGCATCTCCAGCACGAATTTGCGCGCCTCGACCACTCTCGGCGTCTCGGTCTGGATGACCAGCCCCTCGGCAACGGGGAAGGTGCATGACGGTTGCAGTCCCCGCTGTTTTTGAATTTCCACCACGCACACCCGGCAGCCGCCGTAGGCCTTGACCGCTGGATGGTGGCACAGCGTCGGGATCATGACACCCGCCGCCGTGGCGGCCTGAAGCACTGTCTGACCCAGGCTCGCCTGGACCTTCTGTCCGTTGATCGTGATGTTCACCAGCGCCCCGGCCGTTTTCGCGGCCAGAGACGGCGCACTTGCCAATTGTGTCATGACCGAACCTCAGTTTCGTGTTCGCACTGTCCGCACGCCACCTGCATTTCTTCCAGCCATTCCAGATCGCATCGCAGGCATCGCCTGGCTTCTTCCATGGCGGTGTGCTCGTCAAAGCCGAGTTCCACTTCCGCAAACCCGCGGCTCCGCTGATTGACGTCGAGCCTGGGCGTCGGCGGGCGATGAGCCGTGGCATAGGCGGCCAGATCGTGTGTCTTGGGAATGTCGTGCCGCGGCGTGATATATCGCGGCTTCTCGAATTGCCCGGTCCTGAGCCAGGTGTCCACCGCCACCGCCACCAGATTCCCGTGTGCCACCGCTTGAATGATGGTGGACGGTCCCACGACGGCGTCGCCCGCCGCGAAGACTCCGGGACGCGTGGTGTTGAATGCGTCCCCGACCACGAACGTCTTGGAGTCCGTCGTCTGGATCGACTTGTCCGTCAGGCATGACAAGTCCGGGGTCTGACCCACCGCCGGGATCAGATAGTCCAGATGCAGCGTATAGATTTCCGTCTGGATGCCGACCGGCCGGCGGCGGCCGGAGGCGTCGAATTCAGCCAGCCGCTGCCGCTGGACTTTTACGCCGGTGACTTGCCCGTCTCCCAGCACTTCGATGGGATTGACCAGCGTGTGGAATTGAATTCCTTCCTGCATTGCGCCGTCGATCTCCTCCTGAAGGTGTGCGGCGGGCATGTGCTCGCCGGCCCGGCGATAGAGCACATGAACCTGGCTGGCGCCCATTCGCAGGGCGCTGCGGGCACAGTCCACCGCCACATCGCCGCCCCCGATCACACCCACTCGCCGTCCCGCCACGTCAAACGAGCGCTCGCCCTTGTACTCCGGCGCGACTTGTCGAAGGAAGTCCAGTCCGCTCAGCACGCCCTGTTTGTCCTCGCCGGGTATTCCCAGCTTGCGGCTGCGGTGCGCGCCGATGGCCAGTACGACCGCGGCGAAGCCCATCGAATCCAGCAACTGATCGAGTGTGAAGTCCTTGCCCATCTCCTTGCCGCAGCGGATCTCCACACCGGCCCGCTGTATGTTCTCGATCTCCGCGTAGAGCGTCTCACGCGGCAGGCGATAGGCGGGTATCGCCCAGGACAGCATCCCGCCCGGCGTCGGGTATTTCTCGAACACCGTGACTCCGTAACCCATCTGCGCCAATCGAAGGGCCGCGGTCAATCCGCCTGGACCGGCACCGACCACTGCCACCTTCTTGGCGCTATTGCGTTTTCTTGTATCAGCGTCCACCAGCGGCTTGGGTGTCCATTGTCGCTTATACTCATGGTCGGCCATGAACCGCTTGACCAGTCGCACCGCGATCGGTTCGTCGAGCTCGGTGCGGCGGCACTTCTTCTCGCAAAAGGCGGGACACGCTCGCCCGCAGATCATCGCAAACGGGTTCCGCTCGCGGTGAATGTCCAGGGCGGTCGCGAAGTCGCCCTGCGCCGCCAGAGCGAGGTATGCCGGCGTATCGACGCCGGCCGGACACGCATTGATGCACCTCGCCCGAACCAGCGGCCGGCACTGACCCGCCATGCACATCTTGTCATGGACGTGTTCCTTGAATTCCTGGGCGAAGAACCGCAACGAGGCCAGGATCGGTCCGGGCGTGCGCTGGCCCAGTCCGCACAGGCTCGTCTCCATCATTCGCTCGGAGACTTCCTTGATGACAACCAGGTCCTTTTCCGTGCCTTTGCCTTCGGTAATGCGCTTCAGTGCGTCCAGCAGGCGCTGGCCGCCCACGCGGCAGGGCACGCACTTACCGCACGACTCCGCCGCGGCAAAGTCCAGGAAATATTTGGCGAACTCCACCATGCAGGTGTCTTCGTCCACCACGATCATGCCGCCGGAACCCATGACCGCGCCGGCCTCCGCCAGCGAGTCGAAATCAACCGGCGTGTTCAGCGACGCCACCGGCAGACACCCGCCCAGCGGGCCACCGGTTTGCACAGCCTTGAATTGCTTGCCCTTTGGCACGCCGCCGCCGATGTCGAAAATGATGTCGCCCAGCGGGATGCCCATGGGCACCTCGATCAGACCGCAGTTGTTCACCTTGCCCGTAAGCGCGAAAATGGCCGTGCCCGGCGACTTGGGCGTGCCGATTCCGGCAAACCACTTGGCGCCGTTGAGGATAATCCGCGGCGACATCGCGTAGCTCTTGACGTTGTTGATGTTGGTGGGCTTGCCCCACAGGCCGCTGACCGCCGGGAAGGGGGGCCTTGGCCGCGGCTCGCCGCGTCTGCCTTCGATGGAAGCAATCAGCGCGGTTTCCTCGCCGCAGACAAACGCGCCGGCGCCCTCCTTGATCTGAATGTTGAAGCTGAATCCCGTTCCCAGGATGTTGTCGCCCAGCAGGCCGAACTCACTCGCCTGGGCAATCGCGTGCTCAAGCCGGGAGATGGCCAGCGGATACTCCTCGCGGCAATAGATATATCCCTGTCGCGCGCCGATGGCGTAAGCCGCGATGGCCATGCCTTCCAGGACTGCGTGCGGGTCGCTTTCGAGAATCGATCGGTCCATGAATGCGCCCGGATCGCCCTCGTCGGCGTTGCAGATGACATACTTGGTGTCCCCCGGCGACTTGCGGCAGAATTCCCACTTCATACCTGTTGAGAATCCGGCGCCGCCGCGCCCACGAAGTCCGGAGTCTTTAACTTCCTGAATCACGTCCTCCGGGGACATCTGCACCAGCGCCTTGCCCAGACCGACATAGCCGTCTCTGGCTATGTACTCCTCGATGCTCTCGGGGTCGATCATGCCGCAGTTGGCCAGCGCCACGCGAATCTGCCGGCTGAAGAAGGGTATCTCGTTGTACAGCGGCAGTTCACGGAAGTCGGCGGGTTCCTTGTAGAGCAGCCGGTCCACCACGACACCCTTGACCAGGGTCTCCTCGACAATCGCCTGAACATCGGCCGTCGTCACACGACAATACAGTATTCCCTGGGGCAGAATGATGACCACGGGCCCCACCGCACAGAAACCGCGGCAGCCCATGGTCGTCACGCGGACCTGTTCCGCCAGACCGCGCTTGACGACGCGCGTTTCCATGGCGTGCAGCACTTCGGCCGCATCGCGCGAGCCGCAGTTTTCACCGCCACAGACCATGACAGTCGCGCGATACTGGGCAACGCTCTGCGGCCGGATTCCAAAAGTCGGGGTGTTATGTGGCACGGTTTCCTCGTTGTCGCTTGTCGGTAGTCGCTCGTCGGCAGTGTTTGCTGATCCTGGATGGTCGGTTCCCGCTTTCGACGGCCGACTATCCGCTACCCACTACTCAGTCGGCAGTCTTCCAACAGCCCATTCCTTCACGGGCTTGCCTTGAACCAGATGCTGCTCCAGCAATCGCGGCACCATGTCGGGCTGAATGTTGGCATAGGTCACCCGAGGTTGGCCGGCCTGCTGGATATCCACCAGCGGCTCCTTAACACAGATGCCGATGCAGCCCACCGGCGAAACCCTGGCGTCCAGATGCCGCCGGGCCAGTTCGTCCTTGATGGCCGCCATCGTTTCCTTGGCGCCGGCGGCGATGCCGCAGGTGCCCATGCCCACGAAAATCTGGGTACCGGTCGCCGAGGCAACCTTCATCGAACGCCGCTTCTGATCACGAAAAGCTATCAGTTCCTCAACGTTCCTGAGCTTTGGCATGTCTTGTCTCCTGTCGGGAAGTCAGCTCGCAGATGAGCTTGGGCGCGCCGACGATTCACTCCAGCTTCCCAAGACGGTCCACCAGCCCATCCGGAGAGAGTCGCCCAAGCACCTTGTCGTCCACCAGCGCCACCGGCGCCAGACCGCACGAACCAAGGCAGTACACGATTTCAAGCGTGTACTTGTAGTCCGGCGATGTCTGCCCGGGCTTGAGCGACATCGCCTTCTCCATGGTGTCCAATGCCTTCTTGGCGCCGCGTACGTGACACGCAGTCCCATCGCACAGCCGAATCAGATGTCGGCCCCGGCGGCAAAGCCGAAACTGCGCGTAGAATGTGGCCACTCCAAACAGGCGACTAACAGGAATCCGCGTGCGTTTTGAAATGTAATAAATGACCTCGCGCGGAAGATACCCGTATACGTCCTGAGCTCGCTGAAGAATTGGGATAACTGCATCCTTTCGTCCTTTGAACTCCTCCAGGATCAAGTCCAGAGGATGGAAGTCGAAAGTTGTGGCATCATCTTGTTTTGCTGCCGCTGCGACCATGAAGTGCTCCTTGTAGGGGAGAGCCGCCGACAACGAATAAGCGGATTGAACGCTCCTTATAACACTAATCGGTCGTTTCCCAAAATGCAAGCTGCCCAGTCCGATTTTTTGTTTTTTCAGCCGCGTCCCTCATCGACCCCGTTGTATCCATGCCGACAGATCGGAACTTCTGACGAAAGGTCCATCCATGCCCCGGATCTCCATGACTTGCCATCGCCCGTCGATGTATTCCCAGTCCAGTTCCCAGTTCGTCAGCGTATTGGCCTCGGCGGCGGTCGCCGTCGAGTACACTGCCATTGCCGCTACAAAGCCGTCGTGGTTGTCGGTCCTAACCGTCAGTCCCGTGGCGCTTGCCGATTTCAGGTCGATTCGCTCGACGCTGAGCCTCGTGGCATTGCAGACGGCGCCCCGCCCCTTGAAGACAAACGCCGCCGCTTGTGGATGCAGCATTGCCTCCATCCGTGCCCAGTCTCTGGCCGCCACGGCCTTGACCAATTCCCGACTCAAACCGGCCACCCGCTCCCGATCGCTGACCAGAAACCAACTGGTCATCATCACCAACAACCCCAGCAGTACAACGCCCAACCCGGTCCGCTGAATCCGTGTCTCCGCTCTGCTATTGCCCGTGTACCAGACGACCACGCCGATAAGCAGTATCGACGCAGGCACATACCAGGGCACTTCGGCCATGAAGCTGTGGATACTCGACAGCAACTCAACCTCCACCAGCGAAACGTCCGATAAACGGAATCAGGACGACTCGGCGGAAACAAGCCCGCCGGCGTTCACAAGTTCGCGTACTATCATGCCGATCCTTGCCGATCCATCAAGCCGCTATGTCATGGCTGAGCCGGAGCCATTGCTTGCCAATCTCGCGGCCCTGTGGCGCAGCGATCCGGAACTGGCCGCCGCATTGGAGCCTCATCTCGACGGGCCGGCCTATCCAACAGAGTCAACCAGGTCCGGACTACCCACCATATCACTCGTAACCATAGACAATAGAAGGATTTACCTCCATTCTCGCTATCATCCTGAACAGGAAGCCTCGCGGTTGGTTGGTGGGGATGAGCTTGCTGAAAAGGGAGTGTATGCTGTCCATGGTATAGGACTAGGTTACCATGTCGAGGCACTGTTCGAACGCATCGGTGACGCTTCGGTGATTCTGGTGCTGGAGCCAGACCTTCGACTGGTTCGCACCGCCTTGTCGCTACGCGACTATACCACAATGCTGCGGAGCGGCCGGGTACTGTTTCTCACCGAATGTGATCGCGGCCGCCTTCTCACCAAACTTGGACCGCATCAGTCACTGGTTACGGTCGGGTTGGAACGGATTATCCACACTCCAAGCATGCAGCTTGCGCCACAGTTCCACCAGCAGCTTGAGGTTTGGCTGGACGAGTATGTGGACTACTGTCGTACGGCAATGCAAACGCTGCTACTCAACGGGCGACGAACCTGCGAGAATCTGGCGCGAAACCTCGGGTGGTACGCCGCTGCCGGCGACATCCGCCGCCTGCGCGATCGCCACACCGGGCGACCGGCGATTATCGTCTCGGCCGGCCCTTCCTTACGCAAGAACCGGCACTTGTTGCATCAGGCGGTTGGCAAAGCCGTGTTCATTGCCGTGCAAACGACGCTGCAGCCGCTGATAGAGATGGGCATCGAACCAGACTTTGTCACAAGTCTCGACTACCACGATATTTGCACGCGGTTTTTTGAGAGGCTTCCCAAGACTCTCCGCACCGAGCTCGTGGCCGAACCCAAGGTATCCACGGCGGTAATTGGCCTCTATCCCGGCCCGATTACGCTTATTGGCAGCGATTATTGCGAGAAACTCCTGTTGGAGATGAAGCTCAATCGCGACCGACTGCGTGCCGGGGCCACTGTGGCCCATCTGGCGTTCTATCTGGCCGAGTGGTTGGGTTGCGATCCCATTATCTTCGTGGGTCAGGATCTCGGGTTTTCCGATGGGTTATGTTATACGCCGGGAACCAGTTATGAAGATGTCTGGCGGCCGGAGCTGGGCCGTTTCTGCACCGTCGAGATGAAACAATGGGAACAGATCGTCCGCGAGCGCCCGATCCTACGCAAGATCGAGGATTGGCATGGCCGGGCAATGTATACCGAAGAACGCCTGTTCACCTATTTGCAGCAGTTCGAACGGGATTTCGCGATCACAACGCACAAGGTGATCGATGCCACCGAAGGTGGGGCAAAGAAACGGGGTGCGACGCCCATGCCTCTGCGCGAGGCATTGGAGCGTTATTGCCGAGACGCGATTCCCCTGTCGCCAGACGATCACCCGGGGCTGCGATGGGAACGCCTGGGCGAGGTCCGCTCAAGCCTGGAAATCCGCCGCCGGGAGACACGGCGTATCGCGGAGGTCGGCCGGGCGACCTTGCCGCTGCTGGAGGAAGTGCGCGACCATCTCGATGACGACATGCGTGTGAACAAGGCCATTGCCCGCATCGACGCACTGCGCAGCGAGATGTTCGCGCTCAATCACACTTACGAGTTGGCGACCCAACTGAGTCAACAGACCGAACTCGACCGATTCAAGCGCGACTTTTCCATCGCCGCGTCCAAGTCCACCGGCGTCGATCGTCAGCGCCGGCAGACCGCGCGCGACATCGAGAACGTCAAGGCCATAATCGCGGCCGCTCTTGAACTGGAGTCATTGATCGACCGGGTGCTGGGAGAGTTGCCGGTTGTCAATGCGGCTGTGGACAGACCAGTCGCCCAGGTGGTTCGGGGGACAATCCCGGTCAAGAAGTTCGATTGAATCATGCGGCACCCACTTGCCATTCTCTCTCTCCTTCATCAGCCCGCCGGTCGGTCCAACAGCGCTACCCGGCTGTTTCGCAGCGTTCCCGTGCTTGGATGGACTCTGCGAAGGCTGGCGGCGTGCAAGTCGCTGTCGAGCATGGCGGTTCTCTGCTGGTCGGATCAGTTGCCCCATGTGCGACAGGCCGTCGGCGCGATCGAGGTGACCTGCCTCGGGGAGCGGCAGCCGCGTCCGGTGATGGATCTGGTGTCGGCCGCGCGGCGATGGTCCGATGGCTGGCGCGGCGGCATTGCGGGCACTTGCTGTCACGATCCGGGCTTTGACCCGGCGGCCGCGTTGCGTCAGGCTGAAGCTCGCGGGGCCGATGCCATTGTACTGGTCGATCCGGATGCGGGCCTGGTCGATCCATCGCTGGTGGATGGGCTGGTGGCGCATGCCGACGCGACTCCCGAAGCCCGGTATGTCTTCATGCCCGTGGCCCCGGGCCTCTCCGGATTCCTTGTTCGTACGGAGTTGCTGCGACACTATGCCGAGCATGGCGGATTCCCGGGCCGTGCGCTGGCGTATTGGCCGGACTTGCCCAGTCGAGATCCCATCGCCAACCCCGAATGCGCGCCATATCCGATTCCGGCTGCACGAACGCTCCATCGCTTCACGCTCGACAGCCAGCGGCAGATCGAGCGACTGTCGGCTGCCACGGCCGCTCTAAACGGCGAGCTGGCATCGAGCGATGCACTGACTCTGGTGGCGCGACTGGATTCCGTGTCGGCTGTCGGGCGGCTTCCTCAAGAGATCGTTCTCGAACTGAACACGAGCCGCGCCACACGGGCAGTCTTCCAGCCCGGCACACCTCTGTCGATCGCCCGGCCGGATTTGACCGCGGAATTGGCCTCGAGAGTTGCCGCGCAGGCGGCCGCCTTCGATGATACGCGGTTTACCCTTGCGGGCGTGGGCGATCCGCTGTTGCATCCCCGCTTTTTCGAGATTCTACGGGTCATTCGCGCCGCGGGTATACGGGCCATTCATGTCGAGACCGATCTCGTTGGTGTTTGCTCCGAATTCGTGGACGACCTTGCCATGGCCGAACTGGACATCGTGGCCGTCCACCTGCCGGCCACTTCGGTTGGAACCTACGCCGCCATGATGGGCGTTGACGCCTTGGGAGAGTTGTTGGGCAACATGCAGCGATTCACACGCGGGCGGCAGGGCCGTTTCCTTCCCATGCTGATGCCGCTGTTCACCAAGTGTGCCGGCAATATCGGGGAAATGGAAGCCTGGTATGACTACTGGTTGCGCACGCTCGGCATGGCCGCGATTGTTCCCCCGCGCGATGCCGCCGGGCAGATTCCGGACGCCAGCGCCACGGATATGACGCCCCCGCGGCGCGTCCCGTGCCGCCGCCTGCAATCCCGCCTGACAATTCTCAGTGACGGAGTCGCGGTGGCTTGCGAAGAAGACGTCCTGGCCCGCGAACCGCTGGGCAATATGGCGGTCGATTCCCTGGCCGAGATCTGGACGAAGCGATTGTCCGCCTTGCGCCAGTGCCACCAGCGGGCCGAGTATTCCCAACTCTGTGGAGATTGCCGCCAATGGCACCGTCCGTAGCGCATTGACGATGAAAACGCTTGGAATCATCATCGCCCGTGCGGGCAGCGTCGGTCTGAAGAGCAAGCATCTTCGCCCGCTGCTGGGCAGGCCTGTCATTGCCTACACCTTCGACTACGCCCGCGCCGCCACGCGCCTCGATCGAATCGCCGTCTCATCCGATTGCCAGGAGATCCTCGACCTGGCCGGGGGTTGCGGCTTCAGCCTCGTGTCCCGGCCGGTCGAGCTGGCCACGGGGGATGCCAGCGTGCAGGCTGTATTGCTGCACGCCATGCAACAGATCGAGCGTGCGGAGTCCTTTCCTGCCGACGCTGTCGTACTGCTCTACGGCAACTGTCCCGTTCGCCCGCCGGGTCTGGTGGAATCGGCCATATCAGTGCTGGAGGCCACCGGCTGCGACTCCGTCCGCTCCTTTGCGCCGGTCGGCAAGATGCACCCCAATTGGATGGCGCGCCTCAGCGGCGACCGCGTTGAGCCGTATCTTCCCGGCAGCATCCACCGCCGGCAGGATCTGGAGCCGTTGTTCTTTCATGACGGCGCGATTGTGGCCGTTACCCGCGCCTCGCTGCTTCGCCAGCTCGATCATCCCGCAGACCCCCACGCCTTCTTTGGCGTCGATCGCCGGGCCATCCCCGTTCCTGCCGGCACAACGGTCGAGATCGACCAGGAGATGGATCTCCACCTGGCCGAGGCGATCCTGCGGGCGCGGCGAGGTATTTGACGCTGCAGTGGAAAGAATCGTTGCAGCGGGTCGCTGTCCGGTGCCTGTCGGTGATTATGCTGGTTCTCTCATCACCGATGGGCGGCAAAGGGATGTGCGATATCAGTCTGGTTGCTGGCAACAATCGCTCCACGCAGTCCGCGCCTTCAGAACTCGGGCCAGGGGTCGCTGGAGCGGCCGTGCTGGATTCGCCGCGCTGCGACGATCAGCGAACGGCTGGTGGGGTTCTTCCGTGTCAGTCCATCGAGCGATTGAAGGGCGGCCACCCGTTCGCCTCGAGCGAACAACCACTCGGCTCGAACCAGTTGCGTCAGATGATTGTCCGGTCCACAGCGACTGGCCTTGTCCAGCAGTTCTTTGACCCGGGCGGCTTCCCCTTCGCCGCGCAGCAGAACCAGTGCCAGTCCGGCCCAGAGTTCCGCCGAATCGGGATACTGCCGCAGCAGCGTTTCCCGTCGTGTGATCCAGTCGGTCCGGCGCCGGGCCAGGGCAATGGCCCAGTCCGCATCGGGCCCAACGGCTCCAAGAGTGTCATAGAGAATCACGGGGTCTTCGCTGAAGGTCAGCAGGGCCTCGTCCAACCTGGCAAGCGCCATGGCTTTGTCCCGTCGAGCGATGGCCGCCCGAACGCGGCACCGCATCAGCCGATGGAGGTCGCCGCCGATGGGTTGCATCGGTGCTTCCTTGCGCAGCAGGCGTAAAGCCAGATGTTGTGCCATGGCGTCGGCCGCTCCCTCGTATTCGCCGTTCTGGTAGCGTATCGCGGCAAGAGGAAGCAGGGCATCGACCGCTTCCTCCGGCGCCAGTTGCCGCATTCTCAGGCAGATGGTCAGTTCGCGCCGGGCCTGGTCGTCCAGTCCTTCGTCGAACAGGCTGATTCCCTGTTCCAGTCGCTGGCGGATATTGCCCAGCGGCATGAGCGTTGCCGCGCGGGATATTTTCCGGCCAAGAACCGCATCGCCGGAGCCCGTGACGGCAACGCTCCAGAGATGCCTGAGATACGGGTCCGGATCTGCGCTGGCCGCCTGTTCCAGCAATCGAGCCGCCGCGGCCGGCTCGCCAAGGCGCATGAGTTCCTCGCCTGCGCTGGCTTTGATGCCGTTGAGAGAGAATCGTCCCTTGGCGGCTTTGACGAGCATTTCTCTTGCCCGCTGGGGCTGTCCGTGTTGGCGCAGGATGCGGCAGACCGTCGGCACGAGGGTATTGACGATGGCCAGATCATCGGATTCCTTGCGCAGCTTATCCGCCATGGCGTCAAGTTCGGCGGGTTCGAGTCCGCCCGACATTGCGCGATCAATGTGCATCAGTGCGGCCTTTGGCGAAGGCGCCTTGGCCAGGTCCAGCCAGCGAAACAGCTTCGACGCATCATAGCTGCGCTGCCCGTAGAGCGACTGGAACAGCGACTGTTCGTCCCATTGTGCCGTGTGGTCAATCGTGGCGGCGGCGAGTTCAATCGCCTCTTTGCGACGCCCTTGAAGTTGAAGCATTTCCACGGCCTGCTTCATTTCGAACAGATCTCTCCGCAAGACGAGGTTTGCGGTGAGCCTTCCGACCGCGGCCTCCATCGACAGGCCGAGGCGAAGTCCCGCTTCAATCCGAGCCAGCACGGTCGGCAGCGATGTCTCGCTGTCCGTGGTCGCAATCGCCGGAATCTCGCCGAACCTCCGCAGTTGACTCAGAAGTTCGACCCTGAGGGCGGGATCTTTGATGCAACGAATCGCTTCCTCCGGGCGCGCGGCAAGCAGCAGCGAGGTCGCCACCGCCTGTTGGCCCGCCTGCTCGGCAAGGCCGACGAGGTGGGCGACCACTTCATCTCGGAGCGGCGTGTTCGCCAACTGATGCGCCAGCGCCACGAGCGCCAGGTCGCGCGGTTGTCCGTCGGCCAGCCTCTTCGGGACCAGCCGCGCCGCCAGCGCCGGCCACTCACAGAGGTAGGCCAGTGTCCGGAGATCGGCCGGGCCGTCGCCGACCTGGGCGAGTGTTTCGGGGTTCCTCGGGGGCCAGCGCACCGGCAGGGGGTCCAGCGCGCCGGTTCCGGTCCAGCGTAGCCCCTCGCGGGCGCGATCGGGGGCATTGGCTGACGAGGCCTTCTGCATGATGTCGAGCAGTTGGGCCCAAGCACTGCCCAACTGCTCGTTGTCTTCGCCGGCCAGGGTGAACAACGTGACGAAATCCGCATCGGCTTTTCCTGGAGTCTCCTCCAGCAGGCAGGCCATGTGCAGCACGCGACAGGCATCCAGTTCCCTTCCTTCGAGCAGCAGGCGAACGGCAACGGAGGGCGCCGCCTGCGCTGCGTCGCCAAGCATGGGCTTGGGCATGAAATGGGCTAAGCCGTTGTTGAGCCTGTCAAACTGCACCAGCCCGGCCAGCAGCACAACGCCGTCGGGCGAGTTCTGGGAGAAGGCCTTGATGGCGGCCTCCAGAAGAACATCATCCCGCAGCCGCTGGCCGTGCCGATATTGCCGCACGATCTCCAGCAGATTGTCCGGGGTCCGCGAAGTGATGCCGACGGCGATGTTGCGGAGGATGTCCCTCGCCGCCGCGCCGATTTCGCCGGAAGAATCGCCGGCCGCCACCGACAGTGCCGTTACGGTGGTCGGCGCGCCCGCCAGCAGGTCGTCGGCGGCTTTCTTGCGCACGGCCGGATCGGGGTCCGCCAACCGTGCCACGCACAGTCTCCAGGGCTCGGGGATCGAAGCAAAATCCACGGATTCGGCTGCGCGGGCGGCCAGAAGCGCGGCAAGGACGAGAATAGTCCGTGGATGAAGCATTGGGTCGCGCGGCAACGGCGGCAGGTCAGGTACTCCGCGCCGGCGCGACGCGGTGTTCGCGGCCGACGGGGCTTCCGGTTCCCTTGATCGCCAGCATCCTCTCCAATGCCACAAGCGACCACTTGCGCGTGGCGGGATCCACCTGAATCTGGTTAACCACCCGTCCCTGCGCCAGGTTCTCCAGCGCCCACAGAAGATGCGGCATGTCAATCCGATACATCGTTGTGCAAAGACACTGGCAATCGCTCAATACGATGATCGTCTTGTCCGGGTACAGGTTTCGCAGCCGGTTGACAAGGTGGACTTCCGTGCCGATCGCCCACTGCGATCCCGCCGGGGAGGCCGCAACCTGTTTGACGATGTACGCCGTGCTGCCGGCCAAATCCGCCTTCTGCACCACCTCCCAGTTGCATTCGGGATGCACGATGACCTTCATGTCCGGGTACTTTGTCCGCACCTGATCGACATGCTCGGGGCGAAACAGCGCATGGACCGAGCAATGTCCCTTCCACAGAACAAAGTCGGCCTCTCGCAATGAGTTTTCACTGTTGCCGCCAAGTTCCCGTTGCGGATCCCACACCACCATTCGTTCGAGCGGATAGCCCATGGCGTACGCCGTGTTCCGGCCAAGGTGCTGATCGGGGAAGAACAGGATCTTGACCGGTTGTTCCGTCCGCTTGTCCCCGGTTTGGCCGCCGGCGCCCTGGTTCAACGCCCACTCCAGAACGTCGCGGCAGTTGGAACTGGTGCAGACGGCGCCCCCATGCTCGCCCACGAACGCCTTGATCGCCGCGGAGGAATTCATGTAGGTGATGGGCACGATTCTCTGCCCGGGACACGTTTGGCCGAGTTGCTCCCAGCAGTCCAGAGTCTGGTCGATGCTGGCCATGTCCGCCATCGAGCAACCGGCACCCAGGTCCGGTAGAATCACTTTCACCGATGCGTCCGTGAGAATGTCGGCGGATTCGGCCATGAAATGCACGCCACAGAAGACAACGTATTCGATTCCCTGTTGTGCCGCCGCCGCACGAGACAACTCGAAGGAATCGCCGGTGAAGTCCGCGAACTCGATGATCTCATCCTGCTGATAGTGGTGCCCCAGGATCACCAGCCGTCCGGCGAGCGATTCCTTTGCGGCCGCTATGCGCACGCGCAGTTCGGCGTCCGTCAGCCGGCGATAGATCGGTGGAAGCGGCGGTTGCCATACAACACTCATGCGACACCTCTGAACAGGTGATTCTATACCAACCGGGCCGCCCGCATAGGGGCTGAATTCAATTTGAGGTGAATCGCTGTGTCTTGGCGTAGGTGGGGGCTTCGGTCGCCATGGGGGAGCTTTGCCACAGCGTCGGACTGGCAGGTCCGCGTGTGATGCTGACGAGCAGCATCTGCTCATCGAACCAGAACACCAGGTCTTCTCCCCCGAACGTCAGGTGCGCCCTGATGATCCGCTGCACCTCGGCCACATGAATGGCCGGCTCATTGTCACGAAACATGGACCTCAGGCCTCTTGGATTGGGCGAGCGCCCGGTCAGGCAGGCCCACGCCTGGGCGGCCCGATCGTCGTCAGCCGGCAGCGCGAAGCCGCGCAGCGTCAACATGCCTTCTCGCCGTGTGACCACGGATTGAAAACCCCAGCATTCCTCTGACATGGCGCAGTTCCTCGAAGACAAGACATGCACAGACTCTCGCGCTACAGGGGCCAGATGTGTCGGTAGCAACTTATCCAATCCGGCCGCCATTCGCAAACGAAATTTGCCGGAAAAATGCCGAGAACCCTCCGTTGGGGTGCGCCGACCGCGGGCCGGAGACCACGGCGGTCGGAGTGGTGTATGATTCCGATCATGGTCATTGCGACGACGATCGATCCGCTGATTGGCAACTGCGAAGCGTTTCCCATTCTGGCCCGGTGCGACTTCTTCAACCACGCGGGCGTGTCGCCTCTGCCCCACGCGGCGGCGGCGGCGATTGCCGGGTACGCCGAGCAGGCCAAATGCTCGGCCTACCTCGGCGCGGGCTGGTATCGTCAGATCGAGCAACTGCGCGGACTGTGCGCGCGGCTTATCAATGCCGGGCAAGATGAAATCGCGTTCATCAAGAATACTTCCGAGGGAATCGCGACCGTTGCCAAAGGCCTGCATTGGCAACCTGGAGATCGCGTGGTGCTGACCAACGTCGAGTATCCCGCGAATGTGTATCCCTGGTACGATCTGCGGCAGCGCCTTGGAATTGAACTGGTGGCGGTGGAGGAGGAAACACGCCCCGATGGCTCCCGTGCTGTTCCGCTGGATCGCATATTGTGCGAGGCCAGGCATCCGCGGACACGTCTGGTCGCCTTGTCGCATGTCGAGTACGCCTCCGGCCAGCGGAATGATCTGGCGAGCGTCGGTTCGCTGTGCCGCAGAATGGGGAAACTGTTCTGTGTCGATGCCATTCAGTCACTTGGCATCCTGCCGGTGGACGTGCAGGCCATGAACATCGACTTCCTTGCTGCCGACGGGCACAAATGGCTATTGGGGCCCGAGGGGGCCGGGTTCCTTTATGTCCGACGGGAGCTGATTCCGCGGCTTGAGCCTCTGGCCATCGGTTGGATGAACGTAATCGATGCGGATGATTACGGGCATTATGACTTCACGCTCAAGTCCGACGCCGGCCGCTACGAATGCGGCACACACAATGTTCCCGGACTACTGGGGCTGAAGGCGTCCATCGAGTTGTTGCTGGGCGCCGGGATCGACAAGATCAGCGGGCGGATTCGCGTCCTGACGGACCGGCTGATCGAGGGACTGCGCGCGGCCGGGCAGATCGTCATCAGCCCGCGTGAAGGCGGGCAGTGGAGCGGCATCGTCAGTTTTCTCTCGCCGACCCACGACCCGAATCGCCTCTTTGCGCAATTGCGGAAGGAGCGGCGCACCGAAATAGCCGTGCGCGAGGGCCGCCTGCGGGTGTCGGCCCACTTCTACAATACCGAGGCGCAGATTGACCGGCTGCTGCGCGCGCTTGCTGACATTCCACCGAGCGCGGTCGGGAGACAATCTTGACGGCGGATGCTCCGCCAAGGATGATTCATCGCATGTCGTCCGGTCCGTTGGCCGGTGGACTCGGTTCTCAACCATCGTGGGAGATCGCAAATGAGCTACACTTCAGTCAAGCAACTCAAGACCATCAGCGGCGGCAGCGTCGGGAAGGCATCCCAAAACGCCATGGAAGCCTACGGCGGGCTGTTGCGGCTGGCGCCCAACTGGGTTCCCCGTTCGTTCCTTCAGCCGGGCAAGCGCCTGAAGCTGGATCCAAGGGATCTTTACGCCTTCGGTCTGCACCGTGGCGGCATCGACGAGCGATGGTTCGGCTCGACGACTCCGGCCGCCAACGAGAATCGCGTGCCTGATGAAGGGCTGTCTTATGTCGTGCATGACGGGAAGCGATTTCTGCTGGCCGATGTGGTCGAGGAACTGGGCGGCGCGATCATCGGCAACGATATCTGGAAGAAGTACAAGCGATGGCCGGTTTATTCCAAGTTCTTCGACAACATGGGGCCGATTCCGCACCACATGCACCAGTCCAGAGAGCAGGCGGCGCTGGTGAAGCAGGAAGGCAAACCCGAGAGTTACTATTTCCCGCCCCAGCACAACAATGTCGGCAACAATTTCCCCTACACGTTCATGGGCTTCGAGCCGGGCACCACGAAGGAGCAGGTGAAGCAGTGCATCCGCAACTG